>NZ_JAIWOT010000001.1:1265000-1607500 GCF_021295335.1 Komagataeibacter sp. FNDCF1
CGTGGGCGATGAGGGCACCAGATGGGGGATCTGGTCGATGTTGGACGCGCTGCGCCAGCGCATGAACGCTATGACCAGTTCCACCAGCAGCACACCGCCCACCAGACCGCCAATGGGCGCGTAGCGCTGCACGCCTTCACGCATGCGGGTGAAATTGACATCCAGCATCATGACCACGAACAGGAACAGCACCGCGACCGCGCCGACATAGACAATGACCAGCGTCATCGCCAGGAACTCGGCCCCCGCTATCAGGAACAGCCCCGCCGCGTTGAAGAACGCGAGGATAAGGAACAGCACCGAATGCACGGGGTTGCGCGCGCACACCACCATGGTGGCGGACAGGACCAGCACCGCCGCGAAAACGTAGAAGACAATCTGGGTTATCATGGGTGAGCTTCCTGCCGCATGGATCTTTCCTCCGGCTGGCATGGCAGGTGCCGCGTGGGCCGCGCCCGCCATGCGGTATCAGCGGTACGGGGCATCAAGCTCGAGCCTGCGGGCAAGCACGCTTTCCCAGCGGTCGCCATTGGCCAGAAGCTTGTCCTTGTTGTACATCAGTTCTTCGCGGGTTTCGGTCGCGAACTCGTAATTCGGGCCTTCGACAATGGCATCGACCGGGCAGGCTTCCTCGCACAGGCCACAATAGATGCACTTGGTCATGTCGATATCGTAGCGCGTGGTGCGGCGTGAGCCGTCATCGCGCGGTTCGGCCTCGATCGTGATCGCCTCGGCGGGGCACGTCGCCTCGCACAGCTTGCAGGCGATGCAGCGTTCCTCCCCGTTAGGGTAGCGCCGCAGCGCGTGTTCACCCCGGAAGCGCGGCGAAAGCACGCCCTTCTCGTAAGGGTAGTTGATCGTGGCCTTCGGCTTGAAGAACGCCTTCAGTGTCACGCTCATGCCCGCCACCAGTTCGGACAGCAGCATGGAACGGGCGGCTTTGCTCAGGGTACCCATCAGCCTGCTCCTCCGGGCAGAAGGCCCGTTACCATCAGGAATCCTGCGCTCAGGACCATCCATGCCAGCGAGAACGGCAGGAATACCTTCCAGCCCAGCCGCATCAGCTGGTCGTAGCGGTAGCGGGGGAATGTCGCGCGCACCCAGATGAATACGAACAGGCAGAACAGGATCTTGGCAATCAGCCACAAAGGCCCCGGTATCCAGGTAAAGGGCGCAATCCCCAGCGGCGGCAGCCAGCCCCCCAGGAACAGGATGCTGACCATGCCGGACATGAGGAACATGTTCGCGTATTCACCCAGAAAGAACAGGCCGAACGCAAGCGCCGAATATTCGACAAAGAACCCCGCCACCAGTTCGCTCTCGCCTTCGGGCAGGTCAAAGGGCGCGCGGTTGGTCTCGGCCAGCGCCGAGATGAAAAACACGATGAACATCGGGAACATGGGCAGGCAGAACCACACATGGCGCTGCGCCAGCACGATGTCGTTCAGGTTGAGGCTGCCTACCGCCAGCAGCACCGACACGATCACCAGCCCGATCGAGACCTCATAGGACACCATCTGCGCTGCTGACCGCAGCCCGCCAAGGAAAGCGTATTTGGAATTGGACGCCCACCCCGCGATCAGCATGCCGTAGACACCCAGCGAGGAGATGGCCAGCAGGTACAGGATGCCCACGTTGATGTTGGCAATGGCCAGCCCGTTGCCCGTGGGAATGACCGCCCACGCGATCATGGCCAGCGAGAAGGTCAGGAACGGTGCGAACAGGAACAGCATCCGGTTTGCACCCGCCGGGATGACCGTCTCCTTGGTCAGCATCTTGATCGCATCGGCAAAGGCCTGCAGCACGCCGAACGGGCCGTTCACGTTCGGCCCCTTGCGCAGCTGCATGGCGGCCATCACCTTGCGCTCGGCAAGTGTCAGGTAAGCCACGCCCAGCAGCAGCGGCACCAGCACCGCCAGTGATTCCAGTACGATCAGCACAAGCTGGCCCAGCGTGGTGTGAAAGAAGAAATCCGCCATGGTCCTACTCCGCCGCCTGGTTTGCGGGGTGCACATAAATCCCCGAACAGGTTTCCATCGTGGGGCTGGCGCGGCACACCGCATGGGTCAGGTAATAATCGGCAATGACCGGATGGAAGGGGTCGGCGGCCACCGGCGTGTCACCCGCCTGCGGCCCCGCAGTGGCGGATGTGCCAAGGCGCGTCCACTGTGTCTGACCGAATACGGGATTGGCCCGCGCCATGCGCGCACGAAGCGCGTCAATCGTGTCATAGGGAAGCTTACGGTCCACCACTTCGGAGAAGGCGCGCAGGATACGCCAGTCCTCCCGTGCGTCACCCGGCGGCATGACGGCGCGGAAAGCCTGCTGCACGCGGCCTTCGGTATTGGTGTAGGTGCCCGGCTTTTCGGCATAGAGCGTGCCGGGCAGGATCACATCGGCCCGTGCGGCCCCCGCATCACCATGATGGCCCTGATAGACCACGAAGGTCTCCGCTCCGATGCGCCCGACGGGGAACTCATCCGCCCCCAGCAGCCACAGCACGTCCACGCCGCCATCCAGCATGCCCGCCACGTCGCGCCCTTCGGGCCCCGGCACCAGGCCAAGGTCCAGCCCCGCCACCCGGCCTGCCGCCGTGTGCAGCACGTTGAACCCATGCCAGTCCGTGCCAATCGCGCCAACCTGCACCGCCAGATCCCAGCACGCGCGCGCGATAGCCTGCCCGTCCGGCCGGGTCAGTGCGCCGTGGCCGATCATGACCATGGGCTTCTTCGCGTTTTTCAGCACATCGGCAAAGGGCAGATCGCCTGACGCAAGCTTCGCCAGCACATCCGGCCCCTCACCCAGCACTTCGACCGTATAGGTCGGGTCGGCATTGGGGGCACCGATCATGGCAATGGGAAAGCCGCCACGCCCGGCCCCCACGAAACGCTTGCGGATGCGGGCATTGAGCACGGGTGCTTCCTGCCGGGGAATGGAACCCACGATCAACAGCGCGTCCGCCTCCTCAATGCCGGCAATACCGGTATTGAAGGTGTAGAAATCCCGCCGCGACGTGTCGTACCGCGCCCCGTCCTGCCGGCAGTCGATGCTGGATGAGCCGAGTGCCGCCATCAGGTCCTTCAGCGCCATCATGCTCTCGGCATCGCACATGTCGCCCGCGATCGCGCCGATGCGCTCGCCCGGCACGCCTTTGAGGCGGGTGGCGATGGTGGTGAAGGCATCCTGCCAGCTTGCGGGCTGCAGTTTGCCGTCCACCCGTATCCATGGCCGGTCAAGGCGTCGGCGGCGGAAACCATCGACCACAAAGCGCCCCTTGTCGGCCAGCCATTCCTCATTCACCTCGTCATTGATGCGTGGCGTAATCCGCAGCACGGAGGCGCCACGGGCCTGCATGACAATGTTGGTGCCCACCGCATCGCACACATCGATCGAGTCCGTGCGCCTGAGTTCCCACGGCCGCGCGCTGAAGGCGTAGGGCTGCGATGTCAGCGCGCCCACGGGGCAGATGTCGATCAGGTTGCCCGACAGTTCGGATGTCAGCGCCTTTTCGACATAATTGGTGATCTCGAGGTTTTCACCGCGCGAGACGCCACCCAGTTCGGGCACGCCCGCCACCTCGGTGGAAAAGCGGATGCAGCGCGTGCACTGGATGCAGCGCGTCATGACCGTCTTGACCAGCGGGCCAAGATATTTGTCGGTCACCGCGCGCTTGTTCTCGCGGTAGCGGGAATGATCCGCGCCATAGCCGAAGGCCTGGTCCTGCAGGTCGCATTCACCACCCTGGTCACAGATGGGGCAGTCCAGCGGGTGGTTGATCAGCAGGAATTCCATCACCGCGCGGCGGGCACGACGCACCACCTCGGTATCGGTAAAGATCTGCATGCCCTCACCGATGGGGAAACCGCATGACGCCACCGGCTTGCGCCCGCCCGAGACCTCGACCAGACACATCCGGCAGTTACCCGCCACCGACAGGCGTTCATGATAACAGAAACGCGGGATTTCCTTGCCCGCCGCCTCACACGCCTGCAGCGCGGAGGAACCTGCCGCAACTTCCACCGGAATACCGTCAACGGTTACTTTTACCACTGTTCCTACTCCGCCGCTTCAACCAGGCCCGCCGGTACCTGTACGGTACGGCCGCCCCCATGCGCCGCCTTGTAGGCGCGGATGCGTTCTTCCATGACCGGGCGGAACCGGCGGATCAGCCCCTGTATCGGCCATGCCGCCGCATCACCCAGCGCGCAGATGGTGTGCCCTTCCACCTGCCGGGTAACCTGTTCGAGCATGTCGATTTCCTCGATTTCCGCCCGCCCCTGCACCATCCGGTCCATGATGCGCATCATCCATCCCGTCCCCTCGCGGCACGGCGTGCACTGGCCACAGCTTTCATGCTTGAAGAATTTCGAGAACCGGGCGATGGCGGCAATGATGTCGGTGGATTTGTCCATCACGATCATGCAGCCGGTGCCAAGGCCGGAGCCTTCGGCACGCAGGCTGTCATAATCCATCAGTACGGTGTCGCACACGTCACGCGGCAGCATGGGCACCGAACAGCCGCCGGGGATGACCGCCAGCAGGTTGTCCCACCCGCCGCGCACGCCGCCGCCATGTTTTTCGATCAGTTCCTTCATCGGAACACCCAGTTCTTCCTCGAACACGCAGGGCGTGTTGACATGGCCCGATATGGCCATGAGCTTGGTGCCCGCGTTATTGGGCCGTCCCAGCCCAGAAAACCATGCAGCCCCCCGGCGCAGGATGGTGGCGGAAACGGCAATGCTTTCCACGTTGTTGACCGTAGTGGGGCAGCCATACAGGCCCATGGCGGCGGGGAAAGGCGGCTTCATGCGCGGCTGGCCCTTCTTGCCCTCCAGGCTTTCCAGCAGCGCGGTTTCCTCGCCACATATGTAGGCGCCAGCGCCACGGTGGATGTAGAAATCGAAATCCCAGCCCGACCCGCAGGCGTTCTTTCCGATCAGGCCCGCCGCGTACGCCTCGTCAATGGCGTGCTGCAGGTGCATGGCCTCGTTATAGAACTCGCCACGGATATAGATGTAGGCCGCGTGCGCCCCCATGGCGAAGGAGGCGATCAGCGCGCTTTCCACCAGTTTGTGCGGGTCGTGGCGCAGGATCTCGCGGTCCTTGCAGGTGCCGGGTTCTGACTCGTCACCATTGATGACCAGATAATGCGGCCGCCCGTCATTTTTCTTGGGCATGAACGACCATTTGACGCCGGTGGGAAAACCCGCCCCCCCGCGCCCACGCAGGCCGGAGGCCTTCATCTCGTTGATGATGGCATCACGCCCGCGCGCCAGTATGTCCGCCGTGCCATCCCAGTCCCCCCGGGCGCGGGCACCGGCCAGAGTCCAGTCCCCCTGGCCATACAGGTTGGTGAAGATACGGTCCTTGTCCTGCAGCATGGCCTTACTCCTGCCCCTGCGGCTTGGCCGCCACGTCATCCACCAGCACCTTGCGCCCGCCTGCCGGGGCGGAGTTCAGGCGGTTGATCGTGGGGCCGGGCGTGGGGCGTTCACCGCGCTTAAGCGCCGCAATCAGTTCTTCCGTGCGCGGGCCGTCCAGATCCTCGTAATAATCATCATCAACCTGCAGGATCGGGGCATTGGCGCAGGCACCGAGGCATTCGACCTCGGTCAGGGTGAACAGGCCGTCGGCACTGGTCTCGCCAAATGCACTGATGCCCGTCGCCGCCTTGCACGCCGCCGTCACGTCATCCGACCCGCGCAGCCAGCACGACGTGGTGGTGCAGACCTGCAGGTGATAACGGCCAATCGGCCTGGTGTTGAACATGAGGTAGAAGGTCGCGACCTCGTAAACGCGGATCGGGGCCATCTCCAGCCGTTCGGCCACCACATCCATGGCCACGCGGGGAATCCACGCGCTGCCGGTCTGGCGGCCCATCTGCTTCTGCACCACGTAAAGCAGCGGCAGCACGCCGCTGGCCTTACGCTCGGGCGGGTATTTGGCCAGGATGGTGGCGATCTGCCGTTCGCTCTCGGCATCGAATGCGAAATGGGCGGGTTCCACGCCCGCAGGCGCGTTGGGCTGGACGGACATGTCGGTCACCTGTCAATCTCGCCAAATACCAGATCGAGCGACCCGATAATGGCCACGGCATCCGCCAGCATGTGCCGGCGCGACATCTCGTCGATTGCCTGGAGATGGGAAAAACCCGTGGGCCGGATCTTGCAGCGATACGGCCGGTTGCTGCCATCGGCCACCAGATACACGCCGAACTCCCCCTTGGGCGTTTCGGTCACGGTGTAGGTCGCACCCGGTGGCACGTGATAGCCTTCGGTAAACAGCTTGAAGTGGTGGATCAGCGCCTCCATCGAGCGCTTCATCTCCCGGCGCGGTGGCGGCGTGATCTTGTGGTCCTGCACCTTGACCGGCCCGGGACGGATCTGCTCGAGGCACTGGTTGATGATCTTCACGCTCTCGCGCATTTCGGCCACGCGGATCAGGTAGCGGTCATAACAGTCTCCCTGACGGCCCACGGGCACATCGAATTCGACCTTATGGTAATTGTCATAAGGCTGGCTTCGCCGCAGGTCCCATGGCACGCCGGACGCCCGCAGGCACGGGCCGCTGAAACCCCAGGCCAGCGCCTGCTCGGTGGTGAACACGCCGATGCCCACCGTACGCTGTTTCCAGATGCGGTTGCCGGTCAGCAGCGCCTCAAGGTCATCAATCCATTGGGGGAAGGTCCGCGCCCAGTCGGCGATCCGTTCCTCCAGCCCTGCCGGCAGGTCACGTGACACCCCGCCGGGGCGGACGTAATTGGCATGGAACCGTGCGCCGGATGCGGCTTCATAGAACTCGATCAGCTTTTCGCGTTCCTCATACCCCCACAGCGCGGGCGTCAGCGCGCCGCAGTCCAGCCCGAAAGAGGTCAGGTTGAGGATATGGTTCAGGATGCGCGTGATCTCGGCAAACATGACCCGGATCCACCTGGCGCGTTCCGGGGCCTCGATGCCCAGCAGCTTTTCCACCGCCAGCGCAAAGGCCTGCTCCTCACACATGGGGGAGACGTAATCGAGGCGGTCGAAATACGGCAGCGCCTTGGGATACGTCTTGTATTCGATCAGCTTTTCCGTGCCGCGGTGCAGCAGGCCGACATGGGGAATGGCGCGGGCAACGACCTCGCCCTCCATTTCCAGCACCAGCCGCAGCACGCCGTGGGCGGACGGATGCTGGGGGCCGAAGTTCAACGCGTGGGAGTCTATTTCAACCACGTGGCGCTTGACTTCGCCATCCGCCTCCTCCGGCAGGAGGCTGTCGGGAATATCCGTATCGGTACGAAGGGTTATGTCGCTCATCTGTCGCCTATCCCTGTCGTTTCATGTCCTGGCGGGCGGCATGTGCCTTTTCATCGCCCGGTAGCGTCAGGATGCCTTCCCAGGGCGATTCAAAATCGAAATTGCGGAAGTCCTGCACCAGATCGACCGGTTCATAGACAACCTGCCGCCGTTCCTCGTCGTATCGCAGTTCGACATAGCCGGTCAGCGGGAAGTCCTTGCGCAGCGGATGCCCCTCAAACCCGTAATCGGTCAGGATGCGGCGCAGGTCCGGCTGGTCGGTAAACAGGATGCCGAACAGGTCGTAGGCTTCGCGCTCCCACCATGTGGCCGCGGGCCACAGCTGGTGCACCGATGGCACCGGTGCTGTCTCGTCCGTGGTCACGATCACGCGGATGCGGTGGTTATGGGTGACGGACAGCAGGTTGTAGACCACATCAAAACGCTCGGCGCGTTCGGGAAAGTCGACGCCGCATATGTCCATCACCTGCTGGCAGGCATAACGCGGGTCATCACGCAGCATGGACATGAGCGCAAGAAGCCGGTCGCGCGTGGTCCGCACCACCAGTTCACCCTTCTCTATACTGGCGGAAATGACCCCGGGCACAGCCGTGGAAAGACGGAAGGCAATGGCCCCCAGCCCACCGGAAACCGCGCGCGCAAGCCCCCCGCCCGGGGTCGTGTTGACTGGCTCAGCCACGGCGTATGGTCCCTGTCCTGCGAATTTTCTTCTGCAGCTGCAGAATGCCGTAAATCAGCGCCTCCGCCGTGGGCGGGCAGCCGGGCACGTACACATCCACCGGCACGATGCGGTCGCACCCGCGCACGACGGAATAGGAATAGTGGTAATAACCACCACCATTGGCGCATGACCCCATGGAGATGACCCAGCGCGGCTCGGCCATCTGGTCGTAAACCCGGCGCAGGGCCGGCGCCATCTTGTTGGTCAGCGTGCCCGCCACGATCATCACATCCGACTGCCGCGGCGAGCCGCGCGGGATGATCCCCATGCGGTCCAGGTCGTAGCGCGGCATGTAGGCATGGATCATTTCCACCGCACAGCACGCCAGGCCAAACGACATGGGCCACAGGCTGCCGGTGCGGCCCCAGTTGACCAGCTTGTCCAGGTTCGCGACCACGAAGCCCTTTTCGGTAATCTCACCGGTCACGCCCTTGATCACGGCGTCCTGCTCCGCCCCCGGAGGCAACATTTCCCGGTTCCAGGCTATGCTGTCGGCCGGCCGCCCCGTGCCGGGTGTGTCATTGGCCATTGCTGCACCCTCCCCTTGTCATGCTCAATCCCAATCCAGTGCGCCCTTGCTCCATTCGTAAATGAAGCCGACGACCAGAACGCCGAGGAAACCCATCATGGAGGCGAAGCCGAACCACCCGATCCGTGACAGGCTGAGCGCCCATGGAAAGAGGAAGGCGACCTCAAGGTCGAAAATGATGAAAAGGATCGCGACCAGATAGAAGCGCACGTCGAAGCGATGACGCGCGTCATCAAACGCCTCGAAACCACATTCATAGGCGGACGTTTTCTCGGCATAGGGTTTCTGGTGGCCAAACAGCAGCGAACTGCCCAGCATGGCCCCCGCGATCACCACCGCGATGCAACCGAATATGAGAACGGGCAAATAATCAGCGATAACGGAATGCATCTTCCGTGTTCCCAACCTGTTAAACAGCCATCTGCCGTCGTTATCGACTTGTCCGTGGCTTTCAGGATGCTAGCCCCAACGTTGGGCAGGGAACAGTTACTTAACCGTGTTCTTTCAGGAACATTACTGTGAGGGCGAATACAGGACCGCATTCGTCAATATTACGTGACCGTTACTTGCATGGCACGTTTTGTTGTTCTCATTTTTTTCGTGTGGACCGGGCACAAAAAAATGCCAGTGCGCGGGCATCTGGCATCATGACCTGTGTGGCACCTGTCGTGCCATGATGGCGCGAGTGACGGGGCTCGAACCCGCGACCTCCGGCGTGACAGGCCGGCGCTCTAACCAACTGAGCTACACCCGCGTGGTGCATGTTCCTGCCTTCAGGGAGGCCAGGAAACATATGGTGGGCGATGACGGGATCGAACCGCCGACCCTCTCGGTGTAAACGAGATGCTCTACCGCTAAGCTAATCGCCCGCGACCCTACTAAGGGATTGCAAAAAAAGGGGCAACCCAAAAAATGGATTGCCCCTTCTTTTTTTCCCGATGGAAAACGGTCTTACTTGCTGACCGCTTCCTTCAGGTTCTTGCCGGGCTTGAAGCGCACGGACGTGGAAGCCGGAATATCCAGCGGTTCACCCGTACGGGGATTGCGCCCCTTGGCTGCCTTGCGGGTTGCGGTCACGAACGTACCGAAACCAACCAGACGGACTTCCTGCTTGCTGGCCAGGGCCTTTTCAATCGCACCGAAAACCGCATCAACCACTTCGCCAGCCTTCGCCTTGGCCAGATCGGCTTCCTCGGCTACAGCAGCGACGAGTTCCTGCTTGTTAAGTGGCTTCTCCATTTTACGCCTTTCTTTATACTGTGCGCCCACGCAAATCGTTCAAAAGTCGCGCCGCATTTCTGCACGCACTATGCCGCTGTTTTTTCTCACGTCAACCGACAGAATTCGGGGAATGACCGAGAAAATCCGTCATTCCCCCTCATCATGACAATTTTGCGACCCAGCACCTTCCCCATACGGTGGTCAGTGGGTCAATGCCGGGGTGGCCTTGCCTTCCGTTGCCGGCGGTGTAACCGGTTCCGTCCATTCGATCGGCTCGGGCTTGTGCACCAGTGCCTGGCCAATCACCTCATCCACATGCGCAACGGGCAGGATGGTCAAGGCGGATTTCACGACATCGGGAATATCCACCAGGTCCTTCTCGTTGTCCTTCGGGATGAAGATGGTCGTCAGCCCCGCTCTGTGGGCCGCCAGCAGCTTTTCCTTCAGGCCACCAATGGGCAGCACGCGCCCACGCAGGGTGATCTCGCCCGTCATGCCCACGTCCCGGCGCACGGGGATGCCCGTCATCACGCTCACGATGGATGTCGCCATGGCAATGCCCGCGGACGGACCATCCTTCGGCGTTGCCCCCTCGGGCACATGCACGTGCAGGTCACGCTTTTCAAACAGGTCGGGGCTGATGCCAAACGTCACGGCGCGGCTGCGGACATAGGACAGGGCCGCGGCAACACTCTCCTTCATCACGTCGCCCAGCTTGCCGGTCAGCTTGATGTTCCCCTTGCCGGGCACCATCACACTTTCGATGGTCAGGATTTCTCCCCCCACCTCGGTCCATGCCAGCCCGGTCACGACTCCGATCATGTCTTCCGACTCGGTCTCGCCATGACGGAAGCGCTTCACGCCAGCGTATTTCTCAAGGTTTTCAGCCGTGATCGCCACGGTCTTCGCCTTGCCGGTCACGATTTCGGTCACGGCCTTGCGCGCAAGGGTCGCGATTTCACGCTCCAGGTTACGCACACCCGCTTCGCGCGTGTAGCTGCGGATCAGTTCGCGCAGGGCATCATCCGATACCGACCATTCACCCGGCTTGAGGTTGTTGGCCTCCGTCTGCTTGGTCAGCAGGTGGCGCTTGGCTATCTCGACCTTCTCGTCCTCGGTATAGCCGGACAGGCGGATGATCTCCATGCGGTCCAGCAGCGGCTGGGGCATGTTCAGGCTGTTGGCCGTGGTGATGAACATCACGTCCGACAGATCGTAATCGACCTCCAGATAGTGGTCGCCAAAGGTGGAATTCTGCTCCGGGTCCAGCACTTCCAGCAGGGCGGAAGACGGATCACCGCGCCAGTCCGCACCCAGCTTGTCGATCTCGTCCAGCAGGAACAGCGGGTTGGACGTCTTGGCCTTCTTCATCCCCTGGATGATCTTGCCGGGCATGGAGCCGATATAAGTGCGGCGATGGCCACGGATCTCGGCCTCGTCGCGCATGCCACCAAGCGACATGCGGACATACTGCCGCCCCGTCGCCTTGGCGATGGACTTGGCCAGCGAGGTCTTGCCAACACCCGGCGGCCCTACAAGGCACAGGATCGGGCCCTTGAGCTTCTGCGCGCGACTCTGCACGGCCAGATACTCGATGATGCGTTCCTTGACCTTCTCCAGACCGTAATGGTCGGTATCAAGCACCTTCTGGGCTTCGGACAGGTCATGGCGGACCTTGGAGCGCTTTTTCCACGGGATTCCCAGAATCCAGTCGAGATAGTTGCGCACCACTGTCGATTCGGCGGACATCGGGCTCATGGTCCGCAGCTTTTTCAGCTCGGCCACCGCTTTCTCACGCGCTTCCTTGCTCAGCTTGGTCCGGGCAATCTTTTCCTCAAGTTCGGCGGTCTCGTCCTTGCCGTCCTCGCCTTCGCCCAGTTCCTTCTGGATCGCCTTGAGCTGCTCGTTCAGATAGTACTCGCGCTGCGTCTTTTCCATCTGCCGCTTCACGCGGTTGCGGATGCGCTTTTCCACCTGAAGTACGCCGATCTCGGCTTCCATATGCGCGAAAACCCGCTCCAGACGCGCATTCACGTCCTGGATTTCAAGGATTTCCTGCTTTTCGGGAATCTTCAGGTTCAGGTGGCTGGCAATGGTGTCCGCAAGCTTGGACAGGTCATCAATCTGGTTGAGCGAGACCAGCACCTCTGGCGCGATCTTCTTGTTCAGCTTGATGTACTGCTCGAACTGGCCGATCAGCGTGCGGCCGATGGCCTCGGCTTCCTTGCCATCGGTTTCCTGCTCCGGCACGTCCTCAATCTCGGCCTCGAAATGGCCATCGACTTCATGCAGGGCGGTGATGTGGGCACGACGGCCGCCTTCGACCAGCACCTTCACCGTGCCATCGGGCAGCTTGAGCAACTGCAGGATCGTGGATACCGTGCCGTAGCGGTAGATGTCCTCGGGCGCGGGATCATCCTGCGCCGCGTTCTTCTGCGCCACCAGCAGGATCTGCTTGTCGCTGCGCGTCACCGCTTCCAGCGCGCGGACGGATTTCTCACGCCCCACGAACAGCGGCACGATCATGTGCGGGAAGACGACAATATCGCGCAGCGGCAGCACGGCGATGGTGTCGTGGCCGCCTTCGGCTTCCTGCGGATCACGCGTGGCCACGATGGGGGTGGCGGCCGTCTTGTTATCCATGGTTTCCGTCCCTTCCGGCACGGGGTTCAGTCTGTCCGTTTTTGACATATTGTTTTTGACCTCCTGATGGACGATCCCGGACGGGCACCCAGCATCTGGCCTGCCCATCCGTTGCGCCGCATGTGCGACAACTTCACTTCATGTTGTCACGACGCCCCACCATCACAAGTCCGGCGGTGACAATTCGATGCGAATCCGGTGCCTGCGCTCAGGCAGACTGTTCGGCCGGCTCGTTCTTGCCGTACACATAGACAGGCTGGGCCTTGCCCTCGGCCACTTCCTTGTTGACCACGACTTCCTCGACATTTTTCAGGCCGGGCAGGTCGAACATGGTCGAAAGCAGGATGCTCTCCAGTATCGCGCGCAGGCCACGCGCGCCGGTGCGCCGTGCGATGGCACGCTGGGCGATCTGGCGCAGCGCATCCTCGGTAAAGGTCAGCTGCACCTCTTCCATCTGGAACAGGCGGGCATACTGCTTGACCAGCGCATTCTTGGGCTTGGTCAGGATCTCGATCAGGGCCGCCTCATCCAGATCCTCCAGCGTGGCCACAACCGGCAGGCGGCCGATGAACTCGGGGATCAGGCCGAATTTCAGCAGGTCCTCGGGCTCCACGTCACGCAGCACGGCGCCCATGCGCCGCTCCTCGGGTGACTGCACATCCGCACCGAACCCGATGCCCGACCCCTTGCCACGCGCGCTGATGATCTTGTCCAGCCCCGCGAACGCACCACCGCAGATGAACAGCATGTTGGTGGTATCGACCTGCAGGAATTCCTGCTGCGGGTGCTTGCGCCCGCCCTGCGGCGGCACGGAGGCAACGGTGCCTTCCATGATCTTGAGCAGCGCCTGCTGCACGCCCTCGCCACTGACGTCACGGGTGATGGAGGGATTGTCCGACTTGCGGGAAATCTTGTCGATCTCGTCAATGTAGACAATGCCGCGCTGGGCCTTCTCCACATTGTAATCCGCCGCCTGCAGCAGCTTGAGGATGATGTTCTCCACGTCCTCGCCCACATACCCCGCCTCGGTCAGGGTCGTGGCGTCGGCCATGGTGAAGGGCACGTCAAGGATGCGGGCAAGGGTCTGGGCCAGCAGCGTCTTGCCCGAACCCGTGGGGCCAAGCAGCATGATGTTGGATTTTGCAATCTCGACATCACTGTTCTTCTGGGCATGGGCCAGGCGCTTGTAGTGGTTGTGCACGGCCACCGACAGCACCTTTTTCGCATGGGCCTGGCCGATCACGTAGTCATCCAGGATCTTGCAGATCTCACGCGGGGTCGGCACGCCATCGCGCGATTTGACCAGATGCGTCTTGTGTTCCTCACGGATGATGTCCATGCACAATTCGACGCATTCATCGCAAATGAACACGGTGGGACCGGCGATCAGTTTGCGGACCTCATGCTGCGACTTGCCGCAGAACGAGCAGTAAAGCGTATTTTTGGAATCGCCGGATTTGTTATTCATAACCGCTCCTATTCCCGCCAGGGGGAACTTCTCCATACCTTGCGACCGGACAGCCACATCCCGGCACGCCGCAGATGACAACGCCCCACGGGGGCGGGGAGCACACCTGCGCGCATGCTCCCCGGTGCAGATTACTCAGCAGGCTTTGACGCAACGTTACGACGGACCACTTCATCCACAATGCCGAATGCCTGCGCTTCCTCCGCCGACATGTAGCTGTCGCGCTCCAGCTTCTGCTCGATTTCCTCAAGCGTACGGCCGGTGTGCTCGTTGTAGATTTCGTTCAGGCGCTTGCGGATGGTCAGGATTTCCTGGGCCTGGATCTCGATGTCGCTGGCCTGTCCCTGCGCCCCGCCCGAAGGCTGGTGCACCATCACGCGGGAATTGGGCAGGGCGAAACGCCGCCCCTTCTCCCCGCCGGCCAGCAGCAGCGACCCCATGGAGGCCGCCTGCCCGATGCACACCGTGCTGACGGGCGAGCGGATGTACTGCATGGTATCGTAAATCGCGAGCCCGGCCGACACCACGCCACCGGGGCTGTTGATGTAGAACGAGATTTCCTTCGTCGGGTTCACGCTTTCCAGATAAAGCAGCTGTGCCGACACCACGGCCGAGACCTGATCATAGACCGGCCCGGTCAGAAAAATGATCCGTTCCTGCAGAAGGCGGGAATAGATGTCGAATGCCCGTTCCCCGCGGGAGGTCTGTTCAACCACCATGGGTACCAGAGCGTTATTGAAGATCTCTACGGGATCCCGATCCCTCATAGCCATATTCCCGATCCTGAAAGGCAAGGGCGCATGCCCCGCGCACGCTGCCCGGCGCAAGACGCACGGACAGCCACGACGCAGCCGGACCCTTCCCGGTTACTTATGACAAAATAGAGACAAACACGCCAGATACCACCCCATCCCTGTCATTTTGCCACGAACGGGGTGACAAACCATGCCTGTGCGCCTGCCCGCAAACACATACGGCGCACGGAAGGAGCCCTTCCGCGCGCCGCATGCGCCACCTATGCTCCGAATGCGGATCAGACGTCAGCTTCCGGCATTTCGGCCAGTTCTTCCGGCGTCACGTCCTTGTCCTCGACCTTGGCCAGTTCGACGATATAGTCGATGACCTTGTTCTCGAAGATCGGGCCGCGCAGCCCG
This sequence comes from Komagataeibacter sp. FNDCF1, assembly GCF_021295335.1. Taxonomy (NCBI): domain Bacteria; kingdom Pseudomonadati; phylum Pseudomonadota; class Alphaproteobacteria; order Acetobacterales; family Acetobacteraceae; genus Komagataeibacter; species Komagataeibacter sp. FNDCF1. The sequence continues at coordinate 1,280,035 of NZ_JAIWOT010000001.1, forward strand.
TCAACCGCCTGCGGGTTCTTGGAGAAATATTCGAACACGGCCTGTTCCTGGCCGGGGTAGCGCGAGGCTTCGGCGCGCACGGCGTGCACGATTTCGTCCTGCGTCACGGTGATGTTGTTCACCCGGCCGATTTCGGCCAGCAGCAGGCCCAGCTTCACGCGGCGTTCGGCAATCTTGCGATAGTCGGCGCGCAGCGTGTCCTCGTCCTTGTCCTTGTCTTCCTCATCCAGGCGACCGGCCTTGCGGTCTTCCTCGATGCGGTTCCAGATCTGGCTGAACTCGGCATCGACCATGCCCGGAGGGGCTTCGAAATCGGTCTTTTCCGCCAGCTTGTCCAGCAGTTCGCGCTTCAGGCGCAGGCGGGAAAGCTGCTCGTATTCCTGACCGACCTGCTTGGAGATCAGTTCACGCACCTGCTCCAGCCCCTCGAAGCCCAGCTTCTTGGCCAGGTCATCGTCGATCTTGGCATCAACCGGGCGCTTGAGCTCCTTGACCTTGATGTCGAAGTTGGCTTCCTTGCCCGCCAGGTGCTCCGCGCCGTAATCGGCAGGGAAGGTTACGGTGATCACCTTTTCGTCACCGACCTTCATGCCCACGATCTGCTCGGCAAAACCGGGGATGAAGCCGGCACCGCCCAGTTCGACATTCACGTCGTCGGCGGAACCGCCCTCAAAAGCCGTGCCGTCGATCTTGCCAACGAAGTCCACCGTCACCACGTCGCCATCGGCTGCGGGGCGGTCTTCCTCGATCTTCTCGAATTCGCGCTGGCGGCCTGCGATTTCCTGCAGCGCCTTGTCCACCGTCTCGGCATTGACCTCGGACTTGAGGCGCACGAGCGACAGGGTGGACAGGTCGGGAATGGCGATTTCAGGCAGGAGTTCGAACGCAACCGTGAAAACCAGGTCTTCCTTGCTGCCCGGCTCGCTGCCGGAGACCAGGTCAACCTGGGGCTGCATGGCAGGACGCAGGCCACGCTCGTCCAGCAGGGTGCGGGTCGCATCGCTGACCACCTGCTCCAGAACCTCGCCCTGGACGGATTCGCCAAAACGCTGCTGCAGGATGCTCATCGGCACCTTTCCGGGGCGGAAGCCCGGCAGCTTCATGGACTGTCCAACTTCTTTCAGGCGCGCGGTGCGCTTGCTCTCGATTTCTGCGGCAGGCACCGTAACGGTAAACCCGCGCTTCAGGCCATCGGAAAGCGTTTCAGTAACCTGCATCTGCCAGGCCATCCTCTCGGTCAGAACGTGTCAAAGAACGCAAGAGGCCGCTTGGGCCACCACGTCTGTTCGCATAACGCGACTTGCCGGGTATCTTGGTACGGGCGGAGGGACTTGAACCCCCACGACTTGCGTCACCAGAACCTAAATCTGGCGTGTCTGCCAATTCCACCACGCCCGCACAGTGCCCAGGCTGTAAGCGCGCGGCTTTAGCGCACCATTTGCCATGGGGCAAGGTCCCCCGGCGCAGGAATGGCGTTTTCAGCCGAAAACTTTTTGCGCCAGCACCTCCGCCCGTGCCCGCGCATCGCCTACATGAAGATCGAATGCCTCGGCGACCGGCCACGCCCCGGCATGCAGCGCCGCGTCACCATGCAGCCACACTCCGGCGCAGGCCGCATCCCACCGGGGCATGCCGGCGGCCAGCAGCGCCGCGATGATCCCCGTCAGCGTATCGCCCGATCCCGCCGTGCCCAGCATGGGGGTGGCGTGGTCGTTAATCGCAACGCGTCCGTCCGGGCTTGCAATGATGGTATCGGGCCCCTTCAGCACGGTGACCGCCCCGGTACGCACGGCGGCCGCACGCGCGGCAGCAAGCCGGTCCGGACCCGGCCTGCCGAACACGCGCGAGAACTCGCCGATATGGGGTGTGATGATGGCTGCCCCCGCCAGACGCTCCGGCGCACCGGCTGCCATGGTGAAGGCCCCGGCATCGGCAATCACGTCCCGGCCCGCCTTCAGCAGCGCGGGAAAGGTCTGCGCGACCTCCGCCACCGACAGGCCCGGACCGCAGACCCATACATGACGGCGCGAATCCTCCAGGAGCCTGTCCAGCGGTTCGGAATCCACGATCAGGCCGGGTGGCGCGGTCATGCGGTAGACTTCGGCGCTGTCCCCCACCGCCAGCCTGACCAGACCCGCTCCCGCCGCCCGCGCACCGCCAGCGGAAAGGCGCGCCGCGCCGGGCATGTCCCGCCCGCCACAGATGCTGACCACCCCGCGACTGTATTTATAGCTGTTCACGCCACAGGCCGGGGTGCGCCACAGGCCCGGCTCGTTGCGCCATGCCCGAATCGGGACGGACTCCACGGCGGATTCCGGTATGCCGATATCCGCCAGCACCACCTGCCCGCACAGGGTACGCCCCGGCAGGAGCAGGTGACCGGGCTTGAGGCGGCAGAACGTGACCGTCAGTTCAGCCTGCGCCGCATGCCCCCGGACCGCACCGGTCGCCCCGTCCACACCCGTTGGCATGTCAATGGCGACCAGCCGGGGCGCCGCATCGAGCACCGCCGCGATATCCGCCCCCACATCCCGGCTCAGCCCCGCGCCGAACACGCCATCGACCACCAGGTCGAAGCGGCGGGCGGCATCCGGCGTGAAGGGCACGACGGGACCGTGCCACAGTGCCGCGGCGGCTGCCGCGTCCCCACCCGGGCGGGGGGCCGCCAGCATGGCGACGGAGACCGGCCACCCCTGCTCCGCCAGCCTGCGTGCGGCCACATAGCCATCCCCGCCATTATTGCCCGGCCCGCACAGCACCAGCACCCGGCACGGGCGGGTATGGCGGCGTATGGCGCGCGCCACGGCGCGGCCCGCATTTTCCATAAGTGTCGCCACCGGCACGACGCGGGCGGCAGCGGCGTCGATGCGCCCCATCTCGTCCGGCGCGGGCAGCAGCAGGTGGCGCGCAATGGCGCGATCAGGTTGGTTCTCAGGCATGTCAGCCCCCTTTCCGGCAACTTTGGCTGCGTCAGTGCCCTTGCGCATGATACAGGAATAGGGAAACAAGCATCCCGTATCCTGCCTTTGGCACCACGACCACTTTCCTTAATCACTTACCCCCGCAAGGAGGCTTCATGTCCCCATCCATTGTCTGGAGCCTTGTGCTCGCCCTTCATATTACAGCCATGGCGGCCTGGGTTGGCGGCATGATCTATGCGGCCTTCGTGCTCAAGCCCAGCCTGGGGCTGCTGGACCCGACACAACGCGCCTCGATCCATCTCCAGACCCTGAACCGCTTCTTCCGCATCGTCTGGCATACCATGCCCATGGTGCTGGTGAGCGGATGGCTGCTGATCTATCATGACGGCGGCTTCGCGGTCGTGCCATGGCCGATCAACCTCATGCAGCTTTTCGGCCTGATCATGGCTGGCGTATTCGCGCGCATCTATTTCGGTCCCTACCAGAAGGCCCGCCGCGCGCTGCGCCCCAAGCCGGGCATGTTCGACTCGATCCGTTCGCTGGTGCTGGTCAACATCGGGCTGGGCGTGCTGACCATCCTGACCGCCTGCCTGGCACACCCGTTCTGAAATTGCGGGCGTGTACCCTCACGCCCCCTTGATTTCCATTGCAAAGATGGATAGGCACAGGGAATGTGGCGCTTGAGGGGTGTATCCCTGCGTGTCACACTCCCCTTCCCTGCATTGCTGCAGGTACATCAGGGACGGCAGCCTGATACAGCGCGACACGGTGGCAATCGGACGGGGCCATATTCACCTGCTAATACGTTCGAGAGTAATTTGAGCGCCAAAAAAACTTCCCCCGCCCCGGCACGTCCCGCAAAGAAGGCGGTGACCGCATCCCCCGCCGCCAGCACGGACGGGGCCGCCCCTGCCGATACGCCAGATCCCGGGGGGGAAGCAGAACAGGCGCAGCCCCTGTTTTCCGAACTTGGCCTGTCCGAACCCATCCAGCGCGCGATTGACGAGATGGGATACCGTCATCCCACCCCCATCCAGGCCCAGGCCATTCCGTATGTGCTGATGGGTCGCGATGTGCTGGGGGTCGCCCAGACGGGCACGGGCAAGACCGCATCCTTCACCCTGCCGATGCTTGAAATCCTGCAGGGTTCGCGGGCCCGCGCGCGCATGCCGCGTTCGCTTATCCTTGAGCCGACACGCGAACTGGCGCTGCAGGTGGCCGAGAACTTCGTGAACTACGGCAAGCACCTCAAGCTGACCCACGCGCTGCTGATCGGTGGCGAGAGCATGGCCGAGCAGAAGGAAGTGCTCAACCGCGGCGTCGACGTGCTGATCGCGACCCCGGGCCGCCTGATCGACCTGTTCGAACGCGGTGGCCTGCTGCTGACCCAGACAAAGCTGCTGGTGATCGATGAAGCCGACCGCATGCTCGACATGGGGTTCATCCCCGATATCGAGAAGATCGTGAGCATGCTCTCGCCGCTGCGCCAGACGCTGTTCTTCTCCGCCACCATGGCGCCAGAGATCCGCCGCCTGGCCGATGCGTTCCTGCGCAACCCGAAGGAGATCACGGTCAGCCGTCCGTCCTCCGTCGCGTCCACCATCGAGACCGGACTTGCCATTGTCGATGCCAAGGACAAGCGCCGTGCGCTGCGCAAGCTCCTGCGTGAGTCGGACATGCAGAACGCCATTGTGTTCTGCAACCGCAAGCGCGATGTGGACGTGCTGTGCAAATCCCTGATCAAGCATGGTTTTTCCGCCGGTGCGCTGCACGGTGACCTGGCGCAGTCCCTGCGCTTCTCCACCCTTGAGGCTTTCAAGAGCGGGGAACTGAAAATTCTGGTCTGCTCGGATATCGCGGCGCGCGGGATCGATATTGGCGGCCTGTCGCACGTGTTCAATTTCGACCTGCCATTCCATGCCGAGGACTATGTCCACCGGATTGGCCGGACCGGCCGCGCGGGCCGCACCGGCCACGCCTACAGCCTTGCCACCCCCGATGAAGAAGCTCTGGCACAGGCGATCGAGAAACTGACGGGCAAGCCCATCCCGAGAATCGAGGTCAAAGGCGTGGATAATCTGGAATGGTCCGATGAGCCGCGTGCCGCGAATGGCCGCCGCAAGTCCCGCAAAGCCAACGCGGAGACCACGCAGCAGCCCGCAGCCACCCCGGCCAGGCAACCGGCCGAGGAAGCGCCGCGTCGCGCCCGCAGGGCGGCAAACCCGCAGCCGCCTGCTTCCACCACGCCGCCACGGCGTGAACGTGACACAGGCCTGCTGCCCGCCGCCGCCGACCAGCCCACGACCGGATTTGGCGAGGACATGCCTGCCTTCATGCGTCTGCCCCGCCGGGAAAAGCCCGTTATCACGGCTGACGAATAAGCCGAATCCGTCAGGCGATCACAGTCATGGAAAACGTAGTGGCCGATGCCATTCCCGTGGTGGCGCTCGGCAATGACGGGGATGGCATTGCCCAGACCCCGACGGGGCGGATATTCGTATCCGGCACCGTGCCGGGGGATGAAATCCTGCTGACCAGCCAGACCGGCACGCATGGCGCGCTGGAGCAGGTCGTCACTCCCGGTCCCGCGCGTGTAACACCGCCCTGCCCCCTGTTCGGTACATGTGGCGGCTGTCGCCTGCAGCACATGGCGTTGCCCGCCATCATGGAATGGAAAGCAGGCCGGGTGGTCGAAGCCCTGGGCCGTGCGGGTTTTGACCCCGTGCCCGTGCCGCAGACCCGACAGGTCAGCCCCCATGGCAGGCGCCGCGTCGATCTGGCCTTCCGGCGGGTTGGCAGGGACATTGTACTGGGTCTGCACCGCCGCCGTGGCGACGTGGTGGACATGACGGCATGCACCCTGCTTGATCCCGGTCTGTTTGGCCTGCTTGCGCCGCTCCGTGCCATGCTGCATTCACTTCCCGCCGTACATGCGGGGGGTGACATACAGATCAACCTGCTTGATAGCGGGCCGGATCTGCTGATTACGATGGATGGCACGCCGGATGCGAATGACCGGCGCATTCTGGCCCAGTTCGGCCGGGCGCATGGCATTGCGCGCATATCCCTGCATGCAAAGCCGCCTGAAACACTGGCGCTGACCGGACCGGTTTTCCAGCATTTCGATGGTGTCCGTGTCGTTCCCCCGCCCGGTGCCTTTCTCCAGCCCGCGCGGGAGGGGGAAGATGCCATACGGGAAGCGGTTCTGGCCGGATTGCCGCTCAAGGGGCTGAAAGCCGGCATTATCGAACTCTATGCAGGCTGCGGCACGCTGTCCTTTGCCCTGGCTGCCCATGCCAAGGTCCATGCCTATGAAGGCGAGAAAGCAGCACTTGCCTGCCTGAAGCAGGCCAGCGGTGGCACGCGCGTGCTGCCAGCACTCCGTGACCTGAACCGCCAGCCGGTCATGGCCAGCGAACTGGCAAAAAGTGCCGCCGTCGTGCTGGACCCGCCCCATGCGGGCGCGGGTGCCCAGATAGCGCAGATCGTGGCAGGCAGGCCGCGTTGTGTCATTTATGTAAGCTGCAACCCCGTGGCCCTGCAGCGCGACCTGGCCCCGCTGCGACAGACGGGCTACCGGCTGGACAGCGTGACGGTCATTGACCAGTTCCTGTGGTCGACCGAGGTCGAATCCGTTTGCGTGCTGACGCTGCCTGCTACCCGGCCCCGGCGTTGAACAAACACGCCAGGGCAACCTGTTGGAAAAGAGAAGTTCCCGGGTGCCGCCTTTTTTAAAAAGGCGGCATTTCATGAAGCTGTTTTAAAAAACTTCGCCAAAAAACTTCCCTGGAATTTATGGGTGGTCTTTCCAAACAGTCCCTGATGGATGGTTACCTGGGGTCGGTATCGGGCAAGGCATGCGCCTCCCGCCATCCATCAATCAGACGTGAAAGCTTTCCCCGCAGCCACAACGCCCCTTTTCATTGGGGTTGCTGAAGGTAAAGCCGGATTCAAGCTGCCTGACCTCATAATCCATGACCGAGCCGATCAGGAACAGGGTCGCCTTGCGGTCCACCAGCAGGGTCACCCCTTTGTCCACCACCACTTCATCACCCGGGCCGGGCTGCGCCACGAAACTCATGTCATAGGCATGGCCCGAGCATCCCTTGGTCGAAATCGCGATGCGGAGCAGATGACCCGCATGGTTGGTCTGGTACAGCTTTTCCAGCCGCTGCGCAGCCCGGTCCGTCATGGTCAGGAGCGGTGGCAGCGCACGGCGGGGGGCGGTTGTGGTGGCGGATGGCGTGTTGTGTTCAGTCATGGCACGTTCCCCTAACTGGGTTCAGAACATGTTCAGGGCAAGGCGGGCATCTTCGCTCATGCGCGACATGTCCCATGGCGGTTCCCACACGATCTCCACCGTGGCGGACGTGACCGTCTCGATCTTTTCCACGGCTTCCTTCACCTGTACGGGCAGTTCCTGCGCGCTGGGACAGTTGGGGGCCGTCAGCGTCATTTCAACCTTCACGGTGCCATCATCATGCAGGTCGATGGCGTAAATCAGGCCAAGTTCGTAAATATTGACCGGAATTTCCGGGTCATACACGGTAGCAATGGCGGCAATGATCGTATCTTCGTCCGGTGCCCCGGATGCACCAGCCCCCTCGGCCGGCTTTTCGCCGTCAGGGGTCCAGGCTGATACGGGCTGGGTCTTTTCCGTGGCATGCCCTTCGGCCTCAAGGGAGAAATGCCCGGCTCCCTCTGCCATGCCGCTGGCAGGCGCTACCTGATTTTTCTCGTCCATGAGACTTTCACCTGTCTTTTTCATCATTGAGCATGTCACTCAGCGCCGACCACGGCAGCATCGCGCAGCGAATACGCGAACGATGCTGGTGAAGCGGCGCGAAAACCGAGAGTTCACCCAGACCATCCGGGGCCATGCCCGTCTCGACTGCCGTGGCCAGATCCGCATGCAGCATGCTGACCTGCGTTCGCCCCTGCCCTGTTACCTGCTCGGCCATCAGATCGGCGGAAGCGACACAGATCGCGCACCCCCGTGTCTCATGCCGTAGTGTAGCAATCCGTCCGTGCGTATCAACCATGGCGTGCAGTTTTACCCTGTCACCACATAACGGGTTGCTGCCCTGACCATGCAGGTCTGCTTCCGGCAGGCTGCCTGCGTAACGGGGGTGTTTGGCCCGCTCCAGCACCACGGAGCGGTACAGATCATCCTGCGCCATCACGCCATCAGACAAAGAAGCCGCGTATCTGTTCCAGCGTGGCGGCCAGTTTATCGATGTCCTCCGGCGTGGTGTAGATGCCGAAGCTGGCCCGCGCGGTTGCCGTAACCCCCAGCCTGCGCATGAGCGGTTCGGCACAGTGATGACCCGCGCGCACCGCAATGCCGTTGCGGTCCAGCAGGGTCGCGATATCGTGCGGATGGACATCGGCCATGGTAAAGGAAATGACCCCGCCACGCTGCGGTGCCGTGCCGATCACCTTCAGGCCGCCTACATTCCCCAGCGCTTCAAGCGCGTAGGTGGTCAGGGCATCCTCATGCGCGCTGATCGCATCGAAACCTATGGCTTCGATATAGGCAAGGGCGGCGCCCAGCCCGATGGTCTCGATGATGGCGGGGGTACCTGCCTCGAACTTGTGCGGCACATGTGCCCAGGTGGAGCGTTCGAACGACACGGTGGAGATCATGTCCCCCCCACCCAGGAAGGGTGGCATGGCTTCCAGTATCTCGCGCCGCGCCCACAGCACGCCTATGCCGGTCGGGCCATACAGCTTGTGCCCGGTCACCACATAGAAATCGGCATCCAGTTCATTCATGTCCACGCGGCGGTGCACGGCAAGCTGGCTGCCATCGAACAGCACCTTCGCCCCCGCCGCATGCGCCATGTCGGCAATGGCGCGGCCATCGGTAATCGTGCCCAGCACGTTGGACATGTGGGTGATCGCAACCAGCCCCACCCTGCCATCGGACAGGGTGCGACCCAGCGCATCCATGTCCAGCGCGCCATCATCGGTAATGGGGGTCACGCGCAGTTCGATGCCGGTGCGGTCACGCAGCATCTGCCATGGCACGAGATTGGCGTGATGCTCCATTTCCGACACCACGACCGCCTGTCCCGGCTTCAGCAGCGAACCGTAGGAATGGGCGACCAGATTGATGGCCTCGGTGCTGTTGCGGGTGAAAACGATTTCCTCACGCGCATTCGCACCCAGAAACTTCGCCACCTGGTCCCGCACGGCCTCATAGGCTTCGGTCGTGCGCTCGCTCATCCAGTACAGGCCACGATGGATGTTGGCATACTGGGTGCGCATGGTCTCGGCCATGCAGTCGATCACCTGCCGGGGCTTCTGGGCGGAGGCGGCGCTGTCAAGGAACACGAAATCCTTTCCATGTACCTTCTCCGACAGGATCGGGAAGTCATCACGCACATGGCGCAGGCTTTCCGCTGCCCTGCCGGGGCGGGTTACCGTCTGGTCCATCAGGCGACCTCCTGCTTCCACCATGCCTCGACCGTCAGGTTGAGGCTGTCCTTCAGGCGCGGGTCATCCACCTGGTCCACCACGTCATGCAGGAATGCGCGGATCAGGATGGAGCGCGCGACCGGCTGCGCAATGCCACGGCTGCGCAGATAGAACATCTGGTCATCATCCAGCGCGCCCACGGTGGCGCCGTGGCTGCATTTCACGTCATCGGCATAGATTTCCAGTTCCGGCTTGGCGTCGATCTCGGCGTTATCGGACAGCAAAAGCGCCTGGTTCATCTGATAGCCATCGGTCTTCTGGGCAATCCGCTCCACATGGATCTTGCCCTGGAACACGCCGCGCGCATGGTCGGACAGGACGTTCTTCACTGTCTGGCGCGAGATGCAGTCGGGTGCTGCATGCGTGATCACGCTGGTCAGGTCGCCATGCTGCCGCCCGCCCAGAAGCTGCGCGCCGTTCACATGCACGCAGGCCTTTGGCGCTGCCAGCCCGGCATGCACTTCATGCCGGGACAGGCTGCCACCCAGCGTCAGGGTAAAGCTGTCATACAGCCCCGCGGCCATGATGCGGGCGTGACTTACGGCAAGGTGGATCGCCTCTCTGCCTTCGGCCTGGACACGGGCATGGGACAGGTAGCCATCTTCCGCGACCGTGATGTCATAGAGCGGATTATGAAGATAGAACCCCCGTCCCACCGCAGCGTCAAGCAGGGCCAGCCGTCCACCCTTCTCCACCATGATGCGGTGGCGTGGGTGGAAAGATGCCGGCATATCCCCCGCCGTGATCCCGATGCTGGCCAGCAGCAGGCACCCGGCATCCACGCCTTCGGGCACGACCAGCACCAGCCCGTCACGCGCCAGAACGGTATTGAGCGCGGTCGTGACATCACCGGCGGGGTCGATGTCGTCACCAATGCGCCCTTCAGCGGCAAAGGTGGACACCCTTACCCCGGTAGGCAAACGTGAACGGGCGGCATCAAAATGACCATTGACGAACACCGCGCGCGGCGCGCCGGCGCCCAGGCCGGAAATGGTCTCGACCTCCGCCAGCAGGGTGTCGACCGCTGCGGGGTCCGCATCCTGCGCGACTGCGGTAAAGCCGACACCGGCCAGGCTGCGCAGGCTGGTATATTTCCATGCCTCCACGCCAGCCCGCGGCAGGCCCTCATGGCGCAGGAAATCGGCAGCCCTGCGCCGTGCCGGGCAGCCCGCCACATCACCCCGGTCGAGAAAGGCGGAGGCATTGACCCCGACCGGTGCGATGGCGTTCACGCCGCCTCCGACAGGAACTGGGCGTAACCCTGTGCCTCAAGCTGCCTGGCCAGTTCCGGACCACCGCTATGGATGATCCGCCCCTTCGCCATCACATGGATGCGGTCGGGCACGATATAATCCAGCAGGCGCTGGTGGTGGGTGATGACCAGAGCCGAGAAATCGGGCGAGCGCAGGGAGTTCACGCCTTCGGCTACAATGCGCAGGGCATCGATGTCCAGCCCGCTATCCGTTTCGTCCAGAATGGCGAAGGACGGCTGGAGCATACGCATCTGCAGCACTTCGTTGCGCTTCTTCTCACCGCCGGAAAAACCGACATTGACGTTGCGCTTGAGCATCTCGTCCGACATGGACAGGTGCTTCGTCTCCTTGCGCACGGCCTTCAGGAAGGCCACGGCGTCCAGTTCATCCATCCCGCGCGCACGGCGCACGGCGTTGACGGCGGTGCGCAGGAAGTTGGCGTTGTTCACACCCGGCAGTTCAACAGGGGTCTGGAACGCCAGGAACAGGCCAAGGGCCGCACGCTCTTCGGGTTCCAGCGACAGCAGGTCCTGCCCCTTGAAGGTGGCGGACCCACCGGTCACTTCATAATCCTCACGCCCGGCCAGCACGTAGGACAGGGTGGACTTGCCCGAGCCGTTCGGCCCCATGATGGCATGGACCTCACCCGCCGGGATTTCCAGGTCAACGCCGCGCAGGATTTCCTTGGGCGTTCCCTCGTCCGAGATCCGGGCGCACAGGCCATTGATGCTTACGAATTGCTTGCTCACGTTTTTCAATCCCTGTTAGCCCACGCTGCCTTCTAGGCTGATCTGCAGAAGCTTCTGGGCTTCCACCGCGAATTCCATGGGCAGTTCCTTGAGAACGTCCTTGCAGAACCCGTTCACGATCAGGCCCACCGCGTCCTCTTCCGACAGGCCACGCTGGCGGCAGTAGAAGAGCTGGTCTTCCGATATCTTGGAGGTTGTCGCCTCATGCTCCACGCGTGCGGACATGTTGCGGCTTTCGATATAGGGCACGGTATGCGCCCCGCAGCGATCACCGATCAGCAGGCTGTCGCACTGGGTGAAGTTGCGCCCGCCCGATGCCTTGGGCATCATCCGCACCAGCCCGCGATAGGTACTGTCGGACTGGCCCGCGCTGATGGTCTTGGCGATGATGGTCGAACGCGTGTTGCGCCCGATATGGATCATCTTGGTACCGGTATCGGCCTGCTGGTGGTTGTTGGTCACGGCGACGGAATAGAACTCCCCCACCGATCCCTCGCCCTGCAGGATGCAGGACGGATACTTCCACGTAATGGCCGACCCGGTCTCCACCTGCGTCCATGAGATCTTGGAGCGCGCGCCCCGGCACGCGCCGCGCTTGGTCACGAAATTGTAGATGCCGCCCCTGCCGTTTTCATCACCGGGGTACCAGTTCTGCACGGTGGAATACTTGATCGAGGCATCTTCCATCGCCACCAGTTCGACCACGGCGGCATGAAGCTGGTTTTCATCGCGCATCGGCGCGGTGCACCCCTCAAGGTAAGAGACGGAACCCCCGTCCTCCACCACGATCAGCGTGCGCTCGAACTGCCCGGTATTGCGCGCATTGATGCGGAAATAGGTGGACAGTTCCATCGGGCAGCGCACGCCCTTGGGCACGAACACGAAGGAACCGTCGGTAAACACGGCGGCGTTGAGTGCTGCGTAGAAATTGTCGGTAACCGGCACCACGCTGCCCAGGTACTTGCGCACCAGTTCGGGATGTTCTTGCACCGCCTCGGAAATGGGGCAGAAGATCACGCCCGCTTCCTGCAGCGTCTTGCGGAAGGTGGTGGCGACGGACACGCTGTCAAACACCGCATCCACCGCGACCGGCGCCCGCGCTTCCTGTCCCTCGGGTATTTCCACCCCGGCCAGCATGGCCTGCTCATGCAGCGGGATGCCCAGCTTTTCATAGGTACGCAGCAGCTCGGGGTCGACCTCGTCCAGCGACTTGGGTCCGGGCTTCTTACGCGGGGCGGCGTAATAATGGATATCCTGGTAGTCGATGGGGGGATGACTGACCTTTGCCCATGTCGGATCACGCATTTCCAGCCATGAACGGTAGGCCTTGAGCCGCCATTCCAGCATCCACTCCGGCTCTTTCTTGCGCGCCGAGATCAGGCGAATCGTCTCTTCATTCAGGCCCTTGGGGGCGATATCCATCTCGATATCGGTCTCGAACCCCCATTTATAGGTGTTCTGACCCAGGGTTTCGACCGTCTTGCGGGTTTCGGCTACTGCCGGCATGTGTCTATCCTCCCCTGTTTCAGGCCGTGGCCACGGGGCCACGGGGCACGGACGGCGCATGCAGTCCGCCCAGCCGGGCGCCCACCGTATGATTCTTCATGTCGGCCAGCATGATGGCGGACAGGGCATTGCGGATGGCCGCGTTGACCATGTCCCACTCCCCCCCCAGCCCGCAGGTGGACCGGGCATCGCAGTCGCCCCCATCCACGCAGGTGGTAAGCGATATGGGCCCGTCAATGGCCTCGATTACCGTGGCGATCGAGATTTCTTCCAGCGGATGGGCCAGCCTGTAGCCGCCACGTGCGCCACGCTGGGAGGTGACGATACCCTGGGTGGCAAGAATCTTGAGCACTTTCGCCACGGTCGGCTCGGGGATGCCCGTCGAACGCGACAGGACAGGCGAGGTCGTGACCTCCTCCTTCTGCCCCAGCCGGACCAGAGCCACGACGGCATAATCGGTCAGTTTCGACAGTTTCAGCATCATGCTCTCCCGTACATCCGGCCCGGCTTTTCTAATTGGACCGAAACAGTACTGTTTCCTGAGGTTTCAGATGGGCTACCAGCCATGCGCCGTCAAGTCCAATCGTGCCACATGGATACCCTTATCCGATCCCGGTTCCGAATATCAGCTGTAATAGCATGGAAAGACCACATCCGGCCAGAAAGCCCACCAGCGTGCCATTAAGCCGGATATACTGCAGATCCTTGCCCACGCGCAGCTCCAGCCGGTCGCTCAGGCTGTTCGCGTCCCACCCGTTGACCACCGAGTAAATAAAGCGCGACATCCGATCGCGCAGGAATGGCAGGCTGCCCATCACCATGCCGCGCGCGGCGTCGTCCACCCGCTTGCGCATGGTGGAATCATGGTACATCTGCTCCGCCAGGCGCTGCAGCGCGTCGCGCACCAGGGTCGCGGCCCAGCTGGCCTCGCCCTTGCGGGTGTCCTCCTCGATCAGGCGGCGCAGGCGGTGCCAGACATCGCTGCTCCAGCCACGCACGCTGTCATGGGTCAGCACCCCCTTCACCGCATCGGTAATCTCGCCCCGGCGCACGGGGTCCTGCTCGATCCGGTCGATCTCGGAACGGACCCAGGATGTAAAGCCCTCACGCAATTCTGAATTCTGCGGGTCGATGCGGTCCAGTTCCTGGCTGGCCGCCAGCAGCACCTTGGTGGCGATCGAACCGCCAATGGCCCAGCCCAGCACACGCCCCCCCTGCTCGCGCACGCGGTCCTCGATCATCGCACGCAGGGACGGCTCCTTGGCCTTTATGCCTTCCTTCAGCCGCGAGAGCAGGAAGGTCAGCACCTCCTGATGGCAGTCGCCTTCCACCATCGCGCGCAGGCTGCGGGTCACGATGGGGGCGATCTCCTCACCACCCAGCAGGGTGGGCAGCATGCCGGCTATGGCGGAACTGGCCCGCCCGTCCTCCAGCCGGTCCAGTACATGCGGCATCGAGCCCAGCACGGCGCGGCTGACCATGTCCGCCGTTTCCGGCTCCTGCAGGATGCCACCGATCAGCGAAGGCAGGTCGATGCGGCCGAAGGCGGCCTCGACTTCCTTTTCGGTAAACACGGTGTTGGAGACAAAACGCCCCAGCGCCTGCGCCAGGCGTTCCTTCTGCGCGGGAAGGATGGCGGTGTGCGGAATCGGCAGGCCCATCGGCCTGCGGAACAGCGCGGTCACGGCAAACCAGTCGGCCAGCCCCCCCACAACCCCCGCCTTGGTGCCCGAACGCAGGATCTCGAGCCAGGGCCGCTCGGCCAGCCAGCCCATCTGCGGCAGGGCGTAGCCTGCGACCGTAAGCCCCGCCATGGCAGCAAGCAGGCCCGTGGCGGACCGCTTGTAGCGTGCCAGCACACGCCGCGCGTCCTGGTCCGTCTGTGGAATACCGTTCATGAAGTTCCTGATACCATTGTCTTCCCGCCAGCCCAAGCAACACTCGGTGCGTCATGCCAAATAGGCGTGAATATACGACACGAAACATTGCAGGCCGCCCCCGAACATGGGATTTGATGGTGCATGATACCCCTCCATGACAGGACAACACGATGACCGAAGCCGCCGTCCGGACTGCGTCCGATCTGCTGCAGCTGGCTGACAGACTGATCGCCAGCCATGACGAGACCGCGTCGGGCAGCCCCGTCATGGCGCTGGCCCGCCATATCGGCCGGCAGATGACCGCAGGCACGCTGTCCATGGACCAGGTGGAGGACATCGTGCGCGTGCTGCGTGACCGTGCCTTTGCCGGACGGGCCCATCATATTGCCACCTATCTCGACGGCCCCGATGAACAGGCCGTGAACGCACGCATGCAGGCCGTGGCCCGGCGCATCGTCCAGCCCGACCCCGATGACAGCCCCGTGCCGATCGCCCGCTTCCGCTCAGCGGTCGAACGCAGCCGCTTTGCCGCCGTGTTTACCGCCCATCCCACCTTCGCCCTGGCCAACCCGGTCTACGAGGCGCTGGCCGAACTTGCCTCAACCAATCCGGCGCAGGCTCCGGCGCATGTCCCTCCCTTCCTTACGCACCGGCGTGTGGGGCCACCCACCCTGGATGAGGAATTCGGCCTTGCCACGCAGGCCATCCTGCGCGGGCGCACGGCGCTGGACCGGCTGAACGCCATTCTCCTGTCCGAGGCACGGACCCACTGGCCCCAGCTGTGGTCGACCCTGGTGCCGCGTCCCATCATCATGACCAGCTGGGTCGGCTATGATACCGATGGCCGCACCGATATCGGCTGGTGGGACACGCTGCGCCTGCGCCTGCGCATGAAGCAGTTCCAGCTTGCCCGCCTGCATGAACAGATCGCCCCCGTGGCCTCGCTGGCCAACGACCTGCCCGCACGCGTGCAGACCGCGCTGGAAGCCGTGGGCGCCCAGCTTGCCGCCTGCCCCACCGGCCCGGAGCCGGAGGCGATCTCCCGCTTTGCCGATGTCCTGATCAACCGCAGCGGGGATGCGCTGACCAGCAGCAACGATCTGGCCGCCGCCTTCAGCGAGGCGATCGACGCGGCGACACCGGATGACAGGATGACCCTGGCCGTGGCGCGCGCGGGATTCATGGCGCATGGCCTGTCCGCCGCCCATACCCACACCCGGCTGAACGCGACACAGCTGCACAATATCGCCCGCCAGCGGCTGGGCATTACCGATAACCCCGATGTCCCGGCCCAGCGCCGCGCGCTGATCAGCCGGATGAACGAGGCGCTGGAAAGCGTGACGCCGATCGAAATCGATTTCGGCTCGCTCCTGATGGAACAGGCCAGCGCCGGGCGGCTCATGATGACGGTGCGCCAGATCCTGCGCCATATCGACCGCACCAGCCCCATCCGCTTCCTGATTGCCGAGACCGAGACCGGCTACACCCTGCTGACCGCGCTGTGGCTGGCGCGGCTGTACGGGGTGGAGGACATGATCGAGATCTCGCCCCTGTTCGAGACACAGGAAGCGCTGGAAAATGGCGAGCAGATCATCGAGGAAGCCCTGCGCTCCCCCCACTGGCGGGCCTACATGCAGCGCACGCGCAAGCTCAGCCTGCAGTTCGGCTTTTCCGACTCCGGGCGGTATGTGGGGCAGCTGGCCGCGACCTACCTGATCGAACGGCTGCGTATCAAGGTCTGTGACCTGCTGCGCAAATGGGATCTCGCCTTTGTCGAGGTAATCCTGTTCGACACCCATGGCGAAAGCATCGGCCGCGGTGCCCATCCCTACCGGATGGCGGACCGCTTCGACTACCTTTCCCCCCCGCATGCCCGCGCCCGCTATGCCCGCGCCGGTATCCAGATGCGTGAGGAAACCGCCTTCCAGGGCGGGGATGGCTATCTGCTGTTCGGCACCCAGACCCTGGCGGACGCCACCGTCAGCATCATTGCCGAACACGCCTTCGCCACCACCACGCTGGACCGGGACCCGGTTTATGACGAACCGGACTTCTCGGCCGATTTCTTCGCCACCATCGCCAATGGCATGACCGGCCTGGTGGAAGATCCCGGCTATGCCGCTCTGCTGGGCGCGTTTGGTCCGTCACTGATCGACAAGACCGGATCCCGCCCGTCCGCGCGGCAGAGCGACGCGGCCTCGACCGTGACCCGGATCAAGCATCCCAGCCAGCTACGCGCCATTCCCAACAACGCCATCCTGCAGCAGCTGGCATGGTGCGCCAATACGCTGCAGGGGCTGGGCACGGCGGCGGCCCGCCACCCCGATACGTTCGAGAAATACCTGGCCGAAAGTCCCCGCTTCCGCCGCGCCATGGACTTCGCGGCCCATGCCCTTGCCCATTCCGACCACGGGGTGCTGCGTGGCGTGATCCGGCTGCTGGACCCCGACCTGTGGCTTGAACGCGCCACCACGCTGGCCGACCCGGCACGGCAGGAAGCGTGTCTTACCCTCATGCACGGGCTGGAGAAACTTGATTTCTGGGCCAGCACGCAGGCCATGTTCCGCCGTATCCAGTCCGACCATCTTGCCCTGCGCCGCGCATGGCCCGATGCGCCGCGCATGCAGCCTGACGAACTGCTGCTTCATGGCATCCGCATCGCCCTGATCGAACAGATATGGCTGCATTCCACGCGGGTACCCTATTTCTCCCCCCGTCATGCCTTTTCGCGTGACGTGCTGACGCTGAAGGTACTGTGCCTGGAGATCCCTGCCGTGCTGGGTGAGCTTGAACATATCTTCCCCTACCGCTCGGACGGCAGTTTCGACCTGGATTTCCATGAGCCGCACGGCCCCCGGCAGGAGGGCACGTACCGCCGCGAATACACCGAGATATTCGAACCCATGCAACGCCTGTTCCAGATGGTGCGCGAGATCAGCACCGGCATCATGCACCATGTCGGCGCCTTTGGCTGAGGCCATGAAGGCGCCGCGTAACGGATGGCGCGTCAGTGAACCGCCACCGCCCCATGGTGTGTCCCTGCCGCAGTCAGCGACCATCCGCCGGGTCGTGGCGAACAACCCCGGCCCCATGACCGGTAACGGCACCAACAGCTGGCTGGTCGAACATGATGATGGGTGTGTGGTGATCGACCCCGGCAGCACGGACCCTGCCCATCTGGATGCACTGGTCGCGGCAGCGGGCGGGCGGCGTATCACGCATGTCATCCTGACCCATACCCATCATGACCACCTTGATGGCGCACGCCCGCTCGCGGCACGGCTGGGTGTTCCCGTATGCGGCTTCCATGCCAGTGCCGAGCCGGAATTCACGCCGGATATCGGATTGCATGATGGCGACGCGATAGCGGGCCTGCGCGTGCTGTACACCCCCGGCCACGCCAGCGACCATATCTGCCTTGAAACGGCGGACGGCGTCATCCTGACCGGCGATCATGTCATGGGGTGGTCCACCACGATGATCCCTCCGGCCCCGTATGGCTCGGTCCGGCAGTTCCTTGCCAGCATGCAGCGGCTGCGTGAGCGCCATGCCCGCCTGCTGCTGCCTGCCCACGGGCCTGCCATAACCCGGGTGGATGACTGCATCGATGGTCTGGTCGCCCACCGGCGCGCGCGGGAGGACAGCATCCTTGCCCTGATGCCCGCCGTGCCGCGCACGCTCGATGAAATCGTGGACAGCATATACCACAACCTGCGCCCCGGCCTGCGCCGTGCGGCACGGCTCAACCTGCATGCCCATCTGGAAAAGCTGGCGGAGGATGAAAAAGTCGTGGCGCAGGGAGAATGCTGGATGACAGCCGCGCCCTGAATGACCCGAAGCATGGGCGTCCGGCCAGGGGCTGCCCTGCATGAAAAGGTTTCTGGTGAAGCCTGTTTCAAAAATCTTCGAAAAAATGGCGCCTTTCTGAAAACAGGGGGGCGACCGGAGCTTCCGGTTTTTCAATCGGAATGTGCGGGCCATCACCCGCAGATGCCACAAAAAAAACCGGCCCCTTTCGGCGGCCGGTTTCCTTTTGATGCTCTCTTTCGAGAAAGATCAGGCGGACTGCGCCATGATCTCTTCCGCAACGTTGCGGGACACCGGATCGTAGTGGTGGAACTGCATCGTGAAGGATGCACGGCCCTTGGTCATGGAACGCAGGTGCGAGATGTAGCCGAACATTTCCTTCAGCGGCACCATCGCACGGACCATGACGGTCGAGCCCGAGGTTTCCTGGCTCTGGATCATGCCACGGCGGCGGTTGAGGTCACCCACCACGTCACCCACGTGATCGTTGGGGGTGGTCACTTCCACGTCCATGATCGGCTCGAGAATGACCGGGCCGGCCTTCTTCATGCCTTCACGGAAGCAGGCCTTCGCCGCGATTTCGAACGCCAGGGCAGAGGAGTCGACATCATGGTACTTGCCGTCCAGCAGCGTGAACTTGAAGTCCACGGTGGGGAAGCCCGCCAGCACGCCGGTCGAAGCCTGCGCCTGGATGCCCTTGTCCACAGCCGGGATGTATTCCTTCGGCACGGTGCCGCCCACGACCTTGTTCTCAAAGGAGATGCCTTCGTTACGCTCGACCGGTGCGAACTCGATCTTCACTTCGGCGAACTGGCCCGACCCACCGGACTGCTTCTTGTGGGTATAGGTTTCGGTATGCGCCTGGGTGATCGTTTCACGATAGGCCACCTGCGGCGCACCGATGTTCGCATCCACGCCATATTCACGGCGCAGGCGGTCGATGATGATGTCGAGGTGCAGTTCGCCCATGCCGGACAGGATGGTCTGGCCGGTTTCCTGGTCGGTCTTCAGGCGCAGGGAGGGATCTTCACCGGACAGCTTCTGCAGCGCCAGCGTCATCTTTTCCACGCCGTCCTTCGTCTTCGGCTCGACCGAGATGTCGATGACCGGGATCGGGAAGCTCATGCGCTCCAGCACCACCGGGTCTGCCGGGTCCGCCAGCGTGTCACCCGTCTGGGTGTCCTTCAGGCCAACGAAGGCGGCGATGTCACCGGCGTGGACTTCCTTGAGTTCCTCACGCTTGTCGGCGTGCATCTGGAAGATACGGCCGATACGCTCCTTGTGGCCCTTCGTGGTGTTCAGCACGGTGTCACCGGTGCGCAGCACGCCACGATACACGCGCACGAAGGTCAGCGTGCCGTATTTGTCGTTGATGATCTTGAAGGCGAGACCGGCAAACTTGCCATCCGGGTCAACCGGGATGATCGGCAGCTTGTTCTCGTCCACTTCCTCGTCTTCCGGCGGGGCAATGCGGATGCCTTCCACGTCGTCCGGCGCGGGCAGGAAGTCGATCACGGCGTCGAGCAGCGGCTGGACACCCTTGTTCTTGAACGCGGTGCCACACAGTACGGGACGGAATTCACCCTTGATGGTGCCCTTCTTGATGCAGCGCTTGAGCGTTGCAACGTCCACGTCGCCCTTGTCGAAGTATTCTTCCATCGCCGCGTCATCAACGGACAGGGCGGTGTCGAGCAGGTTCTGGCGGGCTTCGGCGGCCTTTTCCTTCAGGTCGTCGGGAATTTCCTCGTAATGGAACTTGGCGCCCAGTTCACCACCTTCCCAGACGATCGCACGCATCTCGACCAGGTCGACCACGCCGACGAAGTTTTCTTCGGCGCCGATGGGCAGCTGCAGCGGGATCGCCACGATGTCCAGCTTCTCCTTCAGCGTGTCGAACGCGTAGTAGAAATTGGCGCCGGTGCGGTCCAGCTTGTTGATGAAGATGATGCGCGGCACGTTGTAGCGGTCAGCCAGACGCCAGTTGGTCTCGGACTGCGGCTGCACGCCGGCCACGCCTTCGATGATGAAGATCGCGCCATCGAGCACGCGCAGCGAGCGGTTGACTTCGATGTTGAAGTCGATGTGGCCCGGGGTGTCGATGATGTTGATGCGGCGGCCTTCCCACTCACACGTCACGGCGGCGGACGTGATGGTGATGCCACGCTCACGCTCCTGCGCCATGTAGTCGGTGGTGGTGTTGCCTTCGTGCACCTCACCGATCTTATGGGACACACCGGTGTAGTACAGGATACGCTCGGTCGTGGTGGTCTTGCCGGCATCGATGTGCGCGGTGATACCGATATTGCGAATCAGGGAAAGATCAGACTTGGCGGACACGGGAGAACCTCCACAAGACAACACGGGCGCGAAGGGGAACCGCTCCCTTTCGCGCCTGCCGGAACCGTAAGCTGCTCCCGCCCTCAGTCTCTTTCAACCTGGACGACGCAGACCGGCACAGCGGAACAATGCACCAGACTTCAGTCAGGCTTCGATAGCACCGGGCCACCCGCCACCCCGAAGGGTGCCGGGGGCCGCGCGGTGTATCAGGCCACAGCGGCCTTCTTTTCCTGAACGCGCAGGATGCGGCGCTTCACCGTCAGGGCTTCCGGCGTCAGCTTGCGGTTCGGGGTGGACAGCAGGAACGAATCCAGCCCACCATTGTGCTCGACCGTGCGGATGCCATTGGTGGTCATGCGCATGGGAACAGCCGCCCCCAGGATATCGGACAGCAGCGACGTTTCCTGCAGGTTGGGCAGGAAGCGGCGGCGGGACTTGTTGTTGGCGTGGCTGACGTTGTTTCCCGTCAGCACGCCCTTGCCTGTGATCTGGCAGCGGCGAGACATGTTATCATCCTCGGGTATAACTATGGCCGAGGCATAAATGCTCCGGCAAGGATCATCTGGATTAGGCGCGGCTTATCGCCAAACCACCGCCAACAGTCAAGATGCATAAGCAGGATTCGGCATATTTTGTGCCGCAAAGGGGTAGAATCGCCATGATTGCGCCCCTTTGCGGCACCATGGCTCAGCCTGCGCCGTGGTCGTGGTCGGGGTGGAGTTCGCCGGCCTGCACGCTGTGCAGCGCGTTTTCCAGCATGCCCTGCATGGCCTCGCGCCCCATGGTGCGCGACAGCAGGCCAAGCGATCCGCCCAGCAGGGCGGAGGCGATGGCCATCGGCGGCAGGTTCTCGCCCAGCATGTATTCGATGGCCTTGTCCACCACCGCGCCACAATGGCTGAGTTCGGGGGGGATGGCGTCCCCTTCGGGGGGCGGGGTGTTCGTGTCCGTCATGTCACGGCTCCTTTTAGCGTTCTTCCTGCATATGTACCGCCATGGCGCCCCTGACCAGTGCCAGGCGCACATGAAACCTGTCACATGCACGCAGGCGGGGTCAGGTGATGGCGGCTTCCTCCTCCGCCTGCACGGCCCACATTTCGGCATACACGCCGCCATGGGCCAGCAGGGCACGGTGGGTGCCGCGCTCAAGGATGCGCCCCTGCCCCATCACGAGGATTTCATCCACATCCACGATGGTGGACAGCCGGTGGGCGATGATCAGCGTGGTGCGGTTGGCCGCGACCATGTGCAGGGCGGTCTGGATTTCCTGCTCGGTGCGGGTGTCGAGTGCGCTCGTGGCCTCGTCGAGTATCAGTACGCGCGGGTTCTTGAGAATGGTGCGGGCAATCGCCACGCGCTGCTTTTCACCACCCGACAGCTTCAGCCCACGCTCACCCACGCGGGTGGCGTAGCCTTCGGGCAGGGTCATGATGAAATCATGGATGCAGGCCAGGCGCGCCGCCTGCTCCACCTCCGCCTGCGTTGCACCCAGGCGGCCATAGGCGATGTTGTAGCCGATCGTGTCGTTGAACAGGATGGTGTCCTGCGGCACCACGCCCACCGCACCACGCAGCGCCGCCTGCGAGATGGTGCGGATATCGTGCCCGTCCAGTTCGATGCGCCCCGCCGTCACGTCATAAAAGCGGAACAGCAGGCGGCTTATGGTGGACTTGCCCGCACCCGTCGGTCCGACAATGGCGACGCGGTGCCCCGCGGGGACATGAAAACTGACCCCGCGCAGGATCTCGCGGTCGGGACGGTAGCTGAAATGCACGTTGTCGAAGCGGATGTCGGCGGCAGGTGCCTCGTCCAGCCGCGCGGGTATGCCCATGGCCCCCGGCGCATCGGTAATGTCGGCCTGTTCATCCATCAGTGCGAACATGTGCTCGAGGTCGACCAGAGAATTGCGCAGCGACGTATAGACGCTGCCCAGAAAGTTGAGCGGCATGTACAGCTGCATGAGATAGGTGTTAACCAGCACGAAATGCCCCACGGTCATCCGTCCCGCCTCCACATCCCGCCCGGCCATGAGCATGACGGCGATCAGGGCCACGGCAATGATCGCGGCCTGCCCGAAGTTCAGCCCGTTGAGCGATATCTGGGTGCGGATGGCCGCCAGTTCGTAGCGCCGCTGGGCATCCTCGTAGCGCTGGCGCTCGTGGTCCTCGTTGCCGAAATACTTGACCGTCTCGTAATTGAGCAGGCTGTCCAGCGCCTTCCAGCTGGCTTCGCTGTTGATGTCGTTCATCTGCCGCCGCAGCCCGATCCGCCATGACGTGAACTGGATGGTGAACAGCACATACACCGCCACCGCCAGCAGCATCACCACGGCGTAGCGCCAGTCGAACAGCCGCCATATGACGACAATGACCAGAAGCGCTTCGATCAGGGTCGGCGCGACATTGAACACACCCACGCGCAGCAGGGTCTCGATGGCTTCCGTGCCGCGCGCGATGGCCCGCGTGACACTGCCGGACTGCCGGTTGAGGTGGAAGCGCAGCGAAAGCTGGTGCATATGGGTGAAGCTGCGCATGGCCGCGATCCGGCTTATGCGGTAGCGCAGGGGGGCGAACAGGGCATCACGCAGTTCACCCAGCCCCGCCGCCGCCATGCGCAGCAGGCCATAGCCCACGATCAGCACCAGCGGCATCATGGCCGCCCGTCCCGCCACGGGCTGCAGCGCGTCGATCACGCGGCTGTAGGCATAGGGCACGCCAATCGTGGCGACCTTGGCCGCCAGCAGCAGCAGGCACACACCCACCACACGCAGGCGGGTGCGGCTGTCATGCCGGGGCCACAGATAGGGCAGCAGGCCGCGCAGGGTGGCGGCAGCGGAACGTTCCGGCATATCGTGCCGGTTCTTGTCAGTAACAGCCATATGCACGGCATGGGCATACGGCACGGGTTTTGCAACCCATATTCCCCGCCGCGTGCCGGTTACTCAAGCATTGTCAGCCCCCGGGGCAGCCGGTATGCCAGCCATGGCCCGAAGGACAGGGATGGAACATGTCAGATCGCCTCGAAGGTTTTTTTCGTCATATTGCCGCATGCAACACGGCGGTGCTGCCCGGCGGGCGGCTGGAATTCAGGCTGGGCGACCAGCCGGCGGGCTGGGTGCAGCCTGCCCTGCTGCCGGTCCTGCTCCAGCATGGCATGACCCATGCGGACGGGCGCGTGACCCTGCATGACCCTGCCCGGCTGGAAGCGGTGGGCGAGGCCATGGCGCGTGAGGGCGTGTACCGCTCCCACCATGAACCGTTCGATGTCTGGACCGACATGGGCCGCCCGCCCGTGGCCCGCATCGACCGGGGCGCCCTGCCGCTGTTCGGGCTCATGGCGGCGGGGGTGCATCTCAACGGTCTCGTGCGCAGGCCCGACGGGCTGCATCTGTGGATCGCGCGGCGTTCCATGACCAAGCGGCTGGACCCCGGCAAGCTGGACCATCTGGTGGCGGGTGGCATTCCCGCCGGGCATACGGCCGCCCAGACGCTGGTCAAGGAAGCGGCGGAAGAAGCAAGCCTGCCACCGGAACTGGTCCGTGCCGCGCGCGCCACGGCGGATATCCGTTACGCGCTTGACCGGCCGGAAGGGCTGCGCCGCGATGTGCTGCACTGCTTCGAACTGGAACTGCCGCCCGACTTCATGCCAACCCCGGCCGATGGGGAGGTGGAGGAATTCCGCCTGATCCCCCTGCACGAAGCCTATGTGCTGGTACGTGATACCGATGAGTTCAAGTTCAATGTCAACCTTGTGCTGATCGACCTGTTCCTGCGCACGGGCATGATTGACGAACACAGCCCCGCAGGCCAGCGCCTGCGCACGGGACTGACAGGCTGGCACGC
The DNA here is from genome assembly GCF_021295335.1 of Komagataeibacter sp. FNDCF1. NCBI lineage: Bacteria > Pseudomonadati > Pseudomonadota > Alphaproteobacteria > Acetobacterales > Acetobacteraceae > Komagataeibacter > Komagataeibacter sp. FNDCF1. The sequence goes on from NZ_JAIWOT010000001.1 coordinate 1,304,810, forward strand.
CCCGGTCACGTCCTGAAACCCGCACGCCACCCCTGCCCCACGCCAAGGACCATGCGATGACCCTCCCCCCCACGCCCCGCAGGATCCCCCACACCATCACGCAGCTTGGACGCACCCGCCACGATGACTATGCGTGGATGAAGGATGACAACTGGCAGGCCGTGCTGCGCGACCCGGCCCTGCTGCGCCCCGAGATTGCCGACCACCTGCGTGCCGAGAACGCCTATACCCATGCCGTCCTGTCCGGCACGGAGGCGCTGCAGGTGCAGCTTGTGGCCGAAATGAAAGGCCGCATGCAGCCTGACGATACCTATCCCGCCCTACCGCACGGGCCGTTCCTCTACCAGACCAGCTATGGCGCGGGGTCGGAATATCCGGTCTACAGCCGCCATCCCGCAACCGACCCGCAGGCGGAACAGGTGCTGCTGGATGTGAACGAAGCCGCGCAGGGGCACGACTATTACGCCGTTGCGGCTGCCACCCACAGCCCCGACCATACCCTGTTCGCCCATGCGGAGGACACGCAGGGATCCGAGATCTACCGCATCCGCATCCGCCGGCTGGATGATGACGCCGTCACCATTCCCCCGGTGGACAACTGCAGCGGGGCCTTTGTCTTCTCCCCCGACAGCCGGTTCCTGTTCTGGGTCTGGCGTGATGAGCACGGTCGCCCCGCGCGCGTCTACCGCCGCCGCATCGGGGAGGATACGGACACGCTGGTCTATGAGGAACCTGATCCCGGCTTTTTCGTGGGCGTGGACGCAACACGCTCCGGCGGGTGGATCATCATCTCCAGCGGCAACCATGATACATCCGAATCCTGGCTGGTTCCCGGTCATGATCCGCAGGCCCCCGCCACCTGCGCCGCACCGCGCGAGACCGGACTGATATACGGGCTGCACCATCAGGGCAGCCGGTTCATCATCCTGACCAATGCGGATGGCGCGTATGATTTCAAGATCATGGCAACACCCGACACGAAGCCGGGGCGGGAGCACTGGCGCGATCTCGTGCCCCATGAACCCGGGCGCTACATAACCGACTGCATGGTATGGTCCGGCCATATTGCATGGCGGGAACGACGTGACGCCAACACCCGCATCCTCATGCGCGACCATGCGGGCGCCACCCGGGCGCTGGAACCTGCCGAAGCCGCCTATGACCTGACCCTGAGCGGCGGGTATGAATACGACACCACCGAACTGCGCTACGTCTACCAGTCCCCCACCACCCCGCGCCAGTGGCATGCGCGGGACATGGTGACGGGCGATGACAGGCTGCTCAAGCAGCAGGCCGTGCCTTCGGGCCACGACCCCGCGCAGTACCGCTGCTGGCGGCTGATGGCGACCGCTCCCGATGGCGAACAGGTGCCGGTAACCGTACTGGGCCACCGTGATACGCCGGTTGATGGTAGCGCCCCGCTGCTGCTGTATGGCTATGGCGCCTACGGCCATGCCATTGATCCGGTATTCTCCACCCGCGTGTTCAGCCTGGTGGACCGGGGCTGGTTCCATGCCATTGCCCATGTGCGTGGCGGGTCGGAGAAGGGCTGGAACTGGTTTCTGGGCGGGCGGGGGCGCAACAAGCCCAACACGTTCAGTGATTTCATTGCCTGTGCCACGATGCTGACCGAAGCGGGCTTTGGCGCGCCCGGCCGGATCGTGGCGGACGGCCGCTCGGCGGGGGGCATGGTGATGGGGGCGATTGCCAACATGCGGCCCGACCTGTTTGCCGGAATCGTGGCGGTGGTACCATTCGTGGATGAACTCAACACCATGTCCGACGCTGCCCTGCCGCTTACCCCGCCGGAATGGCCCGAATGGGGCAACCCGCTGGAGGACGTCCAGGCCTATGACCTGATTGCCAGCTACGCCGCATACGAACAGATTGCCCCACGTGCCTATCCCGCCATACTGGCCATGGGCGGGCTGACCGACCCGCGCGTGACCTACTGGGAGCCGGCCAAATGGGTGGCCCGCCTGCGTGAGCACACCACGTCGGACCGGCCCATCATGCTCCGCACCAACATGGAGGCGGGCCACAGGGGGGCCACGGGTCGTTTCGATTCCCTGAAGGAAGCGGCCCTGATTCATGCTTTTGCCCTGTGGGCCGTTGAAACCGCAGCGCCAAAATAGGATGAATGTCCCTGCGGGCAGGATGCCATGCGTATCAGGCAGCCTGCCGAACCGAGCCAGCTTTCCAGAGGAATGACCATGAAAGACCCCCATAACGCGGATCAGGAACCTGCGCCCGCGCCGGGGATGGAGGCTGATCCCGCCTCCACGATACGTATCTTCCGGTCGTTCAGCGAGACACAGCGCACCCAGCGCGTGGCCAGGGCCCTGCTGGCGCTGTTCTTCGTGCTACTGGCGCTTTACACCGTGCGCGGCTTCCTGCCATCGCTCATATGGGGGTGCATCTTCGCCATCGCTTCATGGCCCCTTTATGCACGCGCGCGCAGGCGGTGGCATTCCCGCGCGCACCAGACCATGCTGCCGGTACTGTTCACGCTGGCCATGGCCCTTATCTTCCTCGGCCCGCTGGCGCTGTTCGGGCTGGAAGCCGGGCGTGAGGCCGAAGGCGTGCTCCGTCTGCTCAACGATGCCCGGCATTCCGGCATTCCTGTGCCCCCATGGATCAGCCGCCTGCCCTATGGCCAGCAGGCGATCGAGGCATGGTGGAGCGAGCATCTGAAAAACCCGGCCGATGTGTCCGCCCTGCTCGGTTCAATGAATATCGGACAGGGCGTGAAGGTGACCCAGCAGCTTGGCTCGCAGGTACTGCACAGGGTGCTTCTGTTCGTATTCGCGATCCTGACGCTGTTCTTCCTGCTCAAGGACGGAGATGCCGTCATCCGCCAGTCGCTCAACGTCTCGCGCCGGGCCTTTGGCAAGCGCGGCGAGCGGATCGCACTGCAGATGATCGCCTCCGTCCACGGCTCGGTCTCGGGTCTGGTGCTGGTGGGCATTGGCGAAGGGATGCTCATGGGCCTTGCCTACCTGGTGGCCGGTGCGCCGCATCCCTTCCTGTTCGGAGTGATCACGGCCGTTGCCGCCATGATCCCCTTCTGCGCACTGATCGCCATTGGCGCCGTAGCCCTGCTGCTGCTGGTCAATACCGGCGCCGTGCTGACCGCACTGGCCATCGTGCTGTTTGGTATTGCCGTGATCTTCCTGGCGGACCACCTGGTACGGCCCGCCCTGATCGGCGGCTCGACCCAGTTGCCATTCTTGTGGGTGCTGATGGGCATTCTGGGCGGGGCGGAAAGCTGGAGCCTGCTGGGACTGTTCGTCGGCCCCGCCATCATGGCCGTGCTGCACATGCTGTGGCTGAACTGGAGCCGGGCACGCTACTGAGCCGCGCCCCTCCCGCCGGATTACATACCCCGGCGACCTGTGTGTAAAAATAAAAAAGGCATCCTTTGCAGGATGCCTTTTTTTACCCCCAATTTGGGGAAAACCCTATCGCAGACAGGGATATCGGGCAGGCGGGATTCGAACCCACGACCCCCAGTCCCCCAGACTGATGCGCTACCAGGCTGCGCTACTGCCCGCCTGTCTGCGATGGGCAGGGTGTAGCAGCCACAAGGGGGGACCGCAAGGCATGTTCTGGTCCAAAATGAAAAAAAACGTCCGTTCAGACGGGGACCATCTCGCGCAGGGCCTGCAATTCCACCAGAACACCGCGCAGGCTGTCACGCAGCATGGTATTTTCCGCCTGCAGGCGCTCAAGTTCGATCATGACAAGCTGCTCAAGCGGGACTTCAGCGGCATTGTCCTGCGTGGTGTCCGCCGGGGACACGGGGGCGGCCTGTACAGGTGGGGAGGGTTCGGCCTCCTGCGCCGCTGCTGGCTGCGGGGTATCGACGGGAACGGGCTGAACAGGCTCCTGTACAGCCATCACAGCCGGTGCCTCGGGCGGCAGGACTTCGGGGTCAGGTTCAGGTTCAGGCGCCGTATATTCGATCGTCTCCTGGACAATCGTGATCTCCTCCACAACCGGGGTGGAGACGGGCTGCGTATCCGCCTCGATCTGGAGCGGGGCGGGTTCGGCGGACGGTACGGACTGCGGTACGGCTGGTGGCGTGGCCGCGGCCACGGATTGTACTGGCGTGCCCCCGTCATGTTCGACCACAGGCGGCCCCGCCGTCAGCGCCGGAGCAGGTGCCGTGCCCACAGCAGGCGGGGCATGCGCCAGTTCCGTCTGGGCCTGCCCCAGGGACAGCTTGCGCACGTAAAGCAGGTCGGCAATCTGGCGCAGCACAGCAATGTCATGCGCGCGATAGTAACGCCGCCCCCCCTGCCCGCGCAGCGGGCGCAACTGCGGGAAGCGGGTTTCCCACATGCGCATCACATGCTGGGCCAGCCCGAGTTCACGCGCGACCTCATAGATCGGCAGGGTATCGATTCCCGGCTGCACCGTATCGGGTGTGGTTCCGGCGGGATAATCCTGCATGCTCATTCGTCATCTCCTTCCGGCCGGGTCTCCCCGCCGGACTGTCCGTTGACATGGGCACGAAGCAGCTGACTGGGGCGGAAAACCAGCACGGAGCGCGGCAGAATCGGTACTTCCACGCCCGTTTTGGGGTTCCGGCCCGTTCGCTGTCCCTTCTGTCGGACGGAGAACGTGCCAAACCCGCTTATCTTCAGGGTATCGCCGGCCTCAAGTGTCCGTGCCATCTGCTCCAGGATATCTTCCAGGATATCGGCGGATTCATGGCGGGACAGGCCGACCTGATCATATATCTGTTCTGCCAGAGTGGCGCGCGTCACGGTGCTCATGCGTAAACGTTATGCATGCCTGCCCGCAGCGTCAATTGAATGTGGCAAAAGGAGCGGCAGTTTATTCCCCGCCCTTTTCAATGTGGTACCGAAACGACATTAGAGCCGTGCCAGTGCCGCTCCCCATGTCAGACCACCGCCAAGGGCTTCCATCAGCACCAGGTCGCCCTTGCGGATACGTCCGTCGCGCACCGCCTCGTTCAGCGCCAGCGGGATGGACGCGGCAGAGGTGTTGGCATGCCGGTCCACCGTCACCACCACCCGCTCGGCGGGCAGGTCCAGCTTGCGGGCCACGCCATCTATGATGCGCAGGTTGGCCTGGTGCGGCACCAGCCAGTTCACGTCCGCATGGGTCAGGCCATTCGCCGCCAGTGCTTCATCAACCGAGGATGACAGCTTGCCCACGGCATGGCGGAACACGTCGCGGCCCTGCATGCGCAGATGGGCCGGCCTGTCATGCTGCCCCGTGGCGCCATCCACATACAGCAGGTCGCCATACCGCCCGTCGGAATGCAGGTGGGTGGACAGGATGCCCGCCTCACCATCTTCCGGCCCGGCGGTGGTCAGGAAGACCGCCCCCGCGCCATCGCCAAACAGCACGCAGGTGCCACGGTCCGACCAGTCCAGGATACGGGAATAGACTTCGCTGCCGATCACCAGCGCGGAACGGGCCTGCCCGCTGCGGATCAGCGAGTCGGCCATGGACAGGGCATAAATGAACCCCGAACACGCGGCGGCAAGGTCAAAGCCGAATCCATGGGTCATGCCCAGTTCGGCCTGCACGCGCACGGCCGTGGCGGGAAAGGCCTGGTCGGGCGTGCTGGTGGCAATGATCACGGCATCCACGTCAGCCGGTGTGGCGCCGGCATAGTCCAGTGCCTGCCGGGCCGCCCTGGCCGCCATGGTAACGGCGGTGTCCCCTTCCCCCGCAATGTGGCGCTGCCGGATGCCGGTGCGGCCCCTGATCCATTCGTCAGAGGTGTCGAGCCGGCCGGCAAGTTCGTCATTGGTCACGATCCGCTCAGGCAGGTAGCCACCGAACCCGGAGAGAAGCGAGCGTTTCGCCGTCATGCCTGTTTTTCCACCAATTTCATCTCGCATTCACGACCGGCGGCAGGCATTCCGCCCGCAGCCATGCCGGAATGTCCCTAGGTCAGGATGCAGGAACCGCCTGCGACTGGTCGGGGCTTGCCTTGACGGATGTCAGGCTTTCCATATGGGCAAGGCGCTCGCGTATGCCGTCGGTAAAGCGGTGGGTAACCATGTCCATCGCCACATCCACCGCGGCGGCGAAGCCTTCGGCATCCGTGCCACCATGGGATTTGACCACCACACCATTAAGCCCGACGAACACGGCACCGTTGTACCGGCGCGGATCAAGCCATTCCTTCATCCGCTCCAGGCCGGGCCGCACGAGCAGGTAGCCAATCCGCCCCAGCAGGCTGGAGGTAAAGACCTGACGCAGCAGGGTAAACGCCATTTTCAGCGCGCCTTCCCCCGTTTTCAGCGCCACATTGCCGGTAAAGCCGTCCGTCACCACCACATCGGTCGTGCCGGCGGTAATGTCGTGACCTTCCACAAAGCCGTGGAACTGCCGGGCGAGCGGACTGCCCCGCAGCACTTCGGCTGCCTGGCGCAGGCGCTCGTCGCCCTTCAGTTCTTCCGATCCGACATTGAGCAGCCCGATCGTGGGTGCCGGAAGCCCCAGCACCGCCTTGGCAAAGGCTTCGCCCATCACGGCGAATTCCACCAGGTTGCGCCAGTCGCACGATACGTTCGCCCCCAGGTCGAGCATGACCACATCCCCGCGCGTGGTGGGGCTGATGGCGGCCATGGCCGGGCGGGTAATGCCGGGAAGGGTTTTTATGACAATCTTGGCCAGTGCCAGCATGGCGCCGCTGTTGCCGGCGGATACGACGCCCTGCGCCTCCCCCTGTGCAACGGCATCCATGGCCAGGCGCATGGACGAATCCCGCACGCGCAGCGCCGCCGTGGGCTTCATGTCCATGGGAATAGCCGAACCGGCCGGACGGATCGTGCAGATGGCGGCCGCGCGCGGATGGCGGGCCAGAAGGCCGGACAACGTCGCCTCATCCCCCACCAGGAGAATCCTGGCGGATGGATGTCGGTCTGCCGCAATCGCCAGTCCGGCCACTACAACTTCCGGACCACCATCCCCCCCCATGCCATCAATGGCAAGGGTGTAAGGCCCAGTCTCGGAAAAGGAGGAACCTGTCTCGCTCATGCTCGTCTTGTGCCGGGTAGGAAAGGAACGCGCAAGGTGCGGGCCATACACTTTGGCATGACCCTTCCCCGCGCCCCGGACGGGACAGCCCGGGAGCGCCCGCCGGCGTGGCCCCCGTGGACCGCGCCGAGACCGGGTGGTGACGTCGGTCGTGGCCTGTTATCAGGCGCGGACCGCCGTCTTCAGCGCCTTGCCGGCGGATGCGACTTCGCGGCCGTCATAATGCCCGCAGTGGCTGCAGACATGATGCGGGCGCTTGAGTTCGCCACAGTTGGAGCATTCGGCATGTGCCGGAACGCTGAGTGCCGCGTGGCTGCGACGCATGCCACGACGCGACGGGGAGGTTTTTCTCTTGGGTACAGCCATGGGCCTGGGCCCCTCCGATCTGGATCACAACCGGCAGGCACACCCTCGTGGCGTTACACCGGTCAGTTATCAGTAATTGAGGGGGGCGCTCTAGCAGACCATTCGCACTTGCGCAAGAGACCCTGCGCAAAGATTGCGTAGCGCGCCCCTCCGTTCCGCCCTTTCTTTGCGTCAGTTCTGCTTTTTTTTCAACTCGGCAAGAGCGGAAAAAGGCTGCCTGCGCGTGGTTTCTTCGGGTTCGGCCTCTTCCGTTCCTGCAAATTCATCCGGAATCCGGCTGCCGGGCTTGTGCGGGTAGGGATCGAGCGCAAGCGACAGTTCTTCCGTCGCAAGCTCACCCAGGTCGATGGTGTCGCGCGCATAGGGCACTTCATCGACGCTGAACGGATCGATCTCGTCATCCTCGCGGAAGCGTTCGGCCGGAATGCAGCGCACAGTGAACGATTCCGCCAGCACATCCTCAAACGGTTCCAGGCTGACCACGCATTCCTGTGTCACATGCGCGGTCAGCCAGCCTTCGGCCAGTACCTCCCCGTCCTGCCCCGGCGCCAGCCGGTAGCGGCACGACAGGTTGCGCAGGCCGGGAATGCCCAGCCGCGTCGCCAGCCTGCGGCATTCGGTATCCGATGCCTCGACCACCGTCTCCATGCCACGGGCCGGGATGCGCCCCACGGCAACGGGTCGGGAAAATTCTGCATCCATGTTCTTCACTCCTGCACGTGTGTGGCGGGGTGCTGGCCCCCCGCCGGGGTGGGCAAATGGGTGGAAACCATGCCCTGTCGCCGTGTTTTTCCATCCGCGGGGCGATCTGTGATTGACTTCATTTTCCCGATGGGGCACCGGAAAGACGAACCATCATCATGCGCCATGCCCTTATTTCAGGATATTTTCCGGACCATGCGGTCATCCAAGGACAACCTGCCCCGCTCCCGTTCATTACGCCTGTTTTCGTGCGCTGTCATCGGGGCAGGCATGATGCTGTCGGGATGTTCGGTCTTCAGGCCGAGCCATATCCAGCATGGCTCGCTGGTTGAACCGGATGACTACAACAAGCTCAAGGTAGGCGAGACCTCGCGCTCGGACGTGATGGACGCGCTGGGCTCCCCCACCGGGCGCGCCACGTTCGATGACAATACGTGGATCTATGTCTCCATGACCCACGTACTGGCCCCGATCAGCTTCCCGCAGGTACGCAAGCAGGATGTCGTGGTCCTGACCTTCGATCAGGATGGCGTGCTGCGCGGCCTGCGCAGCCTGCACAAGGACGATGCCCGCTACGTGACCATGGCCTCTGGCCGCACGCCCACCCCGGGCACCAAGATCAACATCATGCAGCAGATCCTGGGCAATGTGGGGCGCTACAACCCGCTCAGCCAGATGAGCAGCACCTATGGCGGCAGCACCGGCCCGATGAACAGCATGAACGGCGGCCCCGGCCATGGCGGGTCGGGCAACAGCCTGCCCTGATCTCCTGACCCTGCGGCCCGCTCAGGCCGGAAGTACGATCCGTACCCGCGCGCCCCCCATCGGGCTGGCTTCCAGCCCGATATGGCCGCCATGGGCATGAATGATGTCACGCGCTATGGCCAGGCCCAGGCCGGTGCCGCCCTCGGCCCCGCTCTCAAAGGGGCGGAAGACATGCTCGCGCCTGGATTCTTCTATCCCGCAGCCATCGTCATCCACATACAGCACGACCTGCCTGCGCCCGCTCTGGGCTGAAAAAACGACCCGCTCCGCATGGCGGCGCGCGTTCTCCGCCACGTTGCTCAGCACGCGCCGCAGGGCGTTGGGCCGCCCGGTCATGGCCAGCCCCGGGGTGATCGACCCGATGGCCGCCTGCGCGCCCATGCGGCGCAGGGTGGTCACGATTTCCTCGAACATGTCCTCCACCCGGATCATGACGGGGGTTTCCGCCCCTTCCCCCCGGGCAAAGGAGAGGTACCCTTCGATCATGTGCTCCATTTCCCCGATATCGCCAATCATGTCGGCAATGTCGGGCTGCAGGTCGGCGGCCTCCACCCTGCCCGCGCGTGGCAGCATGGCCAGGGACAGCCGCAGGCGGGTCAGTGGCGTGCGCAGGTCGTGGGAGACACCGGCCAGCACGGTGGTGCGCTGTTCGACAAAGCGGTTGATGCGCTCGCGCATGCGGTTGAAGGCCACGGCGGCCTTGCGGATCTCCTGCGCACCCTCTGGCACGATCGGCACGGTATCGCGCCCCAGCCCGAACAGTTCCGCCGCCCGCGCCAGCCGCCTGATGGCCCGCACCTGGTTGCGCATGAACAGGGCCGCGATCAGGAACAGCAGCAGCGCGCTGCCCGACGCCCATGCCACGAACAGCCATACGGGGGCCACAACCAGCCGCTTGCGCAGGACCACAACCTGCAGCACGCCAATAGGTGTCTGAACCGAAATCACGACCCGGTGACGCGCCTGCTTCCAGTCGACAAAGGTGGGCCAGCGCACGGCGGCCTGAAGGTCGTGGGCCAGATCCTCGTCTATCGGACCAAGCACATGGTTCGACCCGCTGCGGTGCAGGCTTTCACCTTCATGCAGGGTCATGACCAGACCCGCGCGCCGCCCCGCATCCTCCAGTATCCACTGCCGGTCCGCCGCTGACGGATAGCGTTCGAGCATGTCCAGCGTCATGGAGATGGTGGTGGCCAGATCGCCCGACAGGCGGCGCGAGACGACCTGCAGGTAATGGCCATAGAACAGTTCCAGCGAGATGGCCTGTGTGGCCAGAAGCGGAATGAACCCGATCAGCAGCATCCGCCCCAGCAGCGAGCGCGGCAGGATGCGGCGGACGAGCCGTTCGCGCACACGACGCCAGCCGCGTGGCGGGGCGCTGTCCATGCCTGGGGGTGACTCCATGCCGTCCTTCTCCGGTTTTTTCCAGGCACAAAAAAACCGGCTCCCTTGCAGGAGCCGGTTCCTTGCGGGTCAGACCCGTATCTGTATCCTGATGACGCGGGGCTTAGAAGCCTTCACGCTCCAGGCGCTTGCGCTCCATCTTGCGGGCGCGGCGCACGGCTTCGGCTGCCTCGCGCGCCTTGCGCTCGGACGGCTTTTCGTAATGGCGACGCAGCTTCATTTCGCGGAAGATGCCTTCACGCTGCATTTTTTTCTTGAGGGCCTTGAGGGCCTGATCAACATTGTTGTCACGAACGAGAACCTGCACTGGGTCGTCAACTCCTGATCTGCCATCCGGTATGGATGATCCATGAAACTGAAACTTGGGGAACGTCCGCCCGAGGCCATTCCCTTCGTGCGATTCCCAAACGGGCCGCACCTATATCACACTCACGCACGGCAACACAAATCTTTCCCGCAGGCAGGGATAAATGAATTTCCTGCTCCGCCTTGCGTGCCAACGCTGTCATATAGATGTTCCCCGAAACAGGAAGGGCATTTCCTTTCATGACGCTGCTCAAGATCGCCCGCATGGGCCATCCGGTGCTGCTCCGGCCCGCCAGTGATGTTGCCGACCCGCAGGCCCCCGCCATCCGCACGCTGGTGGCGGACATGATCGAGACCATGCTCGATGCACAGGGCGCGGGACTGGCTGCGCCGCAGGTCCATCAGAGCCTGCGCCTGTTCGTCTATCATGTCCCGCCTGCCCGCAGCGCGGGGGAAGACGACCCGCCACGGCCGCCATCGGTCCTGATCAACCCGGTGCTGGAACCCGTGGATGAGGAAAAGGTGGACCGACTGGAGGGCTGCCTGTCCATTCCCGGCATGCGGGGCTGGGTGCCGCGCTACCGGCGCATCGCCTATCGGGGGCTTGATGGGCATGGTCATGAAGTGCACGGCGTTGCATCAGGCTTTCTGGCCAATGTATTGCAGCACGAATACGATCACCTGAACGGGATTCTCTACCCCATGCGCATGGTCGATCTGGGCCGGATGGGATTTGACAGCGAAATGGCACGTTATGGAGAGCGCACATGAATCCTTCCCTTCTGGCCACGGCCGCCACGTCCGCGCTGGTGCCGCCCGCGCTTCCGCACTCACCACAGGGTGATGACCTGCTGCGCCGGTTCCTGGCCGATCCGCGCGCGGGCAGCACGCCATGGACTCCGGCCCTGCTGCGGGCCTGTCTGGGGGCGGATGCGGATATCCTGTTCCCCGAAGGGGTGGCGCAGGTGGCCGAATCCTGTTTCGACCTGATGGACCGTGACATGCTGGCCGCATCAGGCAGCTTCCGCAGCCGCAAGATCAGCCGCCGCGTGCGCGCCGCCATCCTGTTCCGGCTGGAACGCGCCGCGCCATATCGCATGGCCATACGGCAGGCGCTGGCGGTGCTCATGGTTCCGACGCATGCCCGTATCCTGGCCCGCACGCTGGGCCGGAGCGTGAACGCCATATGGCAGGCGGCGGCCGATACCTCCACCGGCTTCACATTCCTGACCAAGCGCGTCACGCTCAGTGGCGTCTATGTTTCCACACTGCTGTTCTGGCTCACACGCGGGGGCAATCCGGCATCGGTGGAGGAATTCCTTGACCGTCGCCTGGCCGATGTCGGGCGCATCACGCGCCTGCGCAACCGGCTGACCGGCCGTATCGCCTGAACGCCGGACATTCCACCACGCCATGGCCCCGCCCCGCCCGCCCCCCATCCGCAGCACGCCCACGGGTGCGGGGGTGGAACTGCTCTTCCTGCGCGACGAGGACATGCGCCAGGCGCAGGACCTGCTCATGCTGGCGTGCCGTTCTTTCAATGCGGTGATTGACCAGGAACTGCAGGCACAGGGTCTGGGACATGCACATTACCGGATCATGCAGGCCGTGGCGCAGCAGCCCGGCCTGCCGGTGGGCGGACTGCTGGACCTGCTGGGCATTACCAAGCAGAGCATGGGCCGTGCACTGGGGGAACTGCTGACGCACGGGCTGATACGGCAGGAAACCGCCCAGCAGGACCGCAGGCAGCGCCAGCTTTACCTGACGCCACGCGGAACGGAGATTGAAAACCGTCTCTTTTCCCTGCAACGTGAGGTACTTCTGCGGGTGTACCGCAATGCGGGCGGCAGGGCGGTGGACGGTTTCCGCCGCGTCATGCGCGGCCTGATAGACGAATCGGATGGCCCCGGCGTATCCACCGGTGCCTTTTCCCCTTCCGACCGGAGTTCCCCATGATCCAGACGGCCTGCGACTCATCTTCCCCCCGTGACAGCATGATCGTGGATGCGCATGTGGTGGTGGTGGATGATGATCCCCGCCTGCGCCGCCTGCTGCAACGTTACCTGAGTGAACAGGGCTTTCGTGTCAGCGCCGCGTCATCGGCCCATGAAGCACGGCAGGTGCTTGGCTTCATGCAGCCCGATGCACTGGTGCTCGACATTACCATGCCGGGGGAAAACGGGCTGGAACTGACCCGGGAACTGCGGCGGGAGAAGCATGATTTCCCCATACTGCTGCTGACCGCGCGCGGCGAGCCGGAGGACCGGATCATCGGGCTGGAAGCCGGGGCCGATGATTACCTGGCCAAACCGTTCGAACCACGTGAACTGCTGCTGCGGCTCAAGGCGCACCTGCGTCGATTCGTGCCGCCGGCGCCCAGCAGCAACCTGCGTATCGTGCGGCTGGGCACGCTGGAATTCGACCCGGTGCGCGGCCTGCTGTCCAATGCCGATGGCATCGTGCACCTGACGGGGGGGGAATCGGCGCTGCTTTCGGTGCTGGCGCGCCACCCGAACGAGATCCTGTCGCGCACCGATATCGCAACGACACTGGACATGGAGGAAATTGGCAAGCGCGCGGTGGATGTGCAGGTCACCCGCCTGCGCCGCCGCATCGAGCCCGACCCCAAGGAACCACGCTACCTGCAGACCGTGCGCGGCAAGGGTTACGTGCTCAAGCCGGGCCTTTGAAACAGAAAGAAGTTTCTGGTGCCGCTTTTTTTAAAGCTTCGAAGAACGCCGCCTTTTTGAAAAAAGGCGGCGCCTGGAAACTTTCATGATCTCCCGATCAGCCAGTCTGAAATAACCCCTTGAAGTGAAAAAGGCCGGCACATCCACCATGCCGGCCTTTCTTGCACCAGAGGCAATGCCCAAAGGCTCAGGCCGCCCCGTTCAGGCGCTCCAGTTCGGCCACCACGGCGCTACCCATGCCATCGGTGTTCACTTCCGTCCTGCCCGCGCTCATGATGTCGGGCGTGCGCAGGCCCTGGTCCAGCACGTTGGACACGGCCTGCTCGATCAGTGCCGCATCCTCCTGCATATCGAACGAATAGCGCAGCAGCATGGCAAAGGAGAGGATCTGCGCCAGCGGGTTCGCCTTGCCCTGCCCCGCAATGTCCGGCGCGCTGCCATGGATCGGTTCATACAGCGCGGGCAGGCGGCCGTCCTCGCCCTTTGCTCCCAGTGTGGCCGAAGGCAGCATGCCCAGGCTGCCCGTCAGCATAGAGGCAAGGTCGGACAGCAGGTCGCCAAACAGGTTGCCGGTCACGATCACATCGAACTGGCGCGGATTGCGCACCATCTGCATGGCACAGTTGTCAGCCAGCATATGGGTCAGTTCCACGTCCTTGTACTCACGGGCGTGCAGGTCGGTCACGACCTCTTTCCACAGCAGGCCGCTTTCCATCACGTTGCACTTCTCGACCGAGCACACGCGATTGTCGCGCTTGCGTGCCAGGTCAAAGGCCACGCGGGCCACGCGCTCGATTTCCGCCGTGGTGTAGACCTCGGTATTGATGCCCCGGCGTGAGCCGTCCGGCAGGGTCTCTATGCCACGCGGCGTGCCGAAATAGATGCCGCCCACCGTCTCGCGCACGATCATGATGTCCAGCCCGCGAATGACATCGGGCTTGAGCGTGCTGGCATCGACCAGCGAGTCGAACACCTTGGCCGGACGCAGGTTGGCGAACAGCCCCAGTTCCTGCCGCAGCTTCAGGATCGCGATCTCGGGCCGGCGGTCAAACCCCGCTGAAGCCCATTTCGGGTCCCCTACCGAGCCGAACAGCACCGCATCCGCCGCACGCGCCGCGTCAATCACCTGCTGGGTGATCGGCTGGCCATGTACAGCAAGCGATGCGCCCCCCACCAGATCCTCGCTGATATCAAACCGGATGCCGCGCGCCTGCGCCATCCAGTCCATGATGCGCCGGACCTGCTGCATGATTTCAGGACCAATGCCATCGCCAGGCAGGATCAGGAGTTTCTTGGGTGCGGACATGACGTTTCCCATCCGGATAATCGGTTTGTTAAATGCTCTTTCCCGTGTGGCGGGCAGCGGGCAGCCGCCCGGGCCGCTCAGTCAAGGACGATGCGGGGCATCCACGGCTGTGCCTTCTCGCGGCGATCCTCGAAGGTCGTGATCGACTTTTCATGCTGCAGGGTCTGGTCAATATCATCCAGCCCTTCCAGCAGCAGCTGCTTGCGCAGCGGGTCGACCTCGAAGGGCACTTCGCTGCCATCGGGGCGCATGACGACCTGCCGTGGCAGGTCGATCGTGATGCGCGCATTGCCGCCCATGCGGGCATCTTCCATCAGCTGCTCACACACCGCGCGCGGCAGGGCGATGGGCAGGATGCCGTTCTTGAAACAGTTGTTATTGAAGATATCGGCAAAGGACGGCGCGATCACGCAGCGGATGCCAAAATCCAGCAGCGCCCAGGGCGCATGCTCGCGTGAGGAACCACAACCAAGGTTGTCATACGTGATCAGGATCTCGGCCTTGCGGTAAGGCTCCTGATTCAGCACGAAATCCGGATTTTCCGTACCATCGGGCCGGTAGCGCATGCTGTCGAACGCATGCACACCCAGGCCGGAGCGCCTGGTGGTCTTGAGAAACCGCGCCGGGATGATCTTGTCGGTATCGATGTTCTCTTCCGGCAGAGGGGCCGCCACGGCCGTGAGGACGTTGAATTTATCCATTGTCAGATCAGCTCCCGCACATCGGTCAGGGTTCCGGTTACGGCGGCCGCCGCCGCCATGGCAGGCGACAGCAGGTGCGTACGCCCGCCGGGCCCCTGCCTGCCCTCAAAATTACGGTTGGATGTGGAGGCACAGCGCTGGCCCGGCGTCAGCCGGTCGGGGTTCATGCCAAGGCACATGGAACACCCGGCCTCGCGCCACTCGAACCCGGCTTCCAGAAAAACCCTGTCCAGCCCTTCCTCTTCCGCCTGCGCCTTCACAATACCCGATCCGGGCACGATCATCGCCCGCACACCGGGGGCGACCTTGCGCCCCGCGGCAATGGCGGCGGCGGCCCGCAGGTCCTCGATCCGGCTGTTGGTGCATGACCCGATGAACACGACATCAACCGGCGTACCCGCGATCTTCTGTCCGGCCTGCAGCCCCATGTAGTCCAGCATGCGCTGCATCTGCGCGCGGCGGGCCGGGTCGGCTTCGGTGGCAGGATCGGGCACGGTGCCGGTGACGGGAATGACGGTCTCGGGGCTGGTGCCCCATGTCAGCACGGGGGTGATGTCTTCCGCGCGCAGTTCCACCACGCGGTCGTAATGGGCGCCCTCGTCGGCAGCCAGCGTCTTCCAGTAGGCCACGGCCTCGTCAAACGCCTCGCCTTTCGGCGCGAAGGGGCGGCCGCGCACGTATTCGAACGTGGTCTCGTCAGGTGCGACCAGTCCCGCGCGGGCACCGGCCTCGATCGACATGTTGCACACCGTCATCCGGCCCGCCATGTCCAGGTCACGAATGGCGGAGCCCGCGAACTCGATCACATGCCCCGTACCACCTGCTGTCCCGATATGGCCGATGATCGCCAGCATGATGTCTTTGGCAGTGACACCGGGGCCGACCTGCCCCTCGACGACGACCTTCATGTTCTTCGCGGGCTTCTGCAGGATGGTCTGGGTCGCCATCACATGCTCGACCTCGGACGTGCCGATACCGAATGCCAGCGCCCCCAGCGCGCCGTGGGTGGAAGTATGGCTGTCACCGCATACGATGGTCATGCCTGGCAGGGAAATCCCCTGTTCCGGCCCCACAACATGCACGATGCCCTGGCGCGCGGACAGCAGCGGGAAATACGGCACGCCGAATTCCTTCACGTTGCGTTCCAGCGTTTCGATCTGGTTGCGACTTTCGGGTTCCGCAATCGGCAGCGTGCGGTCGGATGTGGGCACGTTATGGTCCACCACCGCAACCGTCGCATCCGGATGGCGCAGGCGGCGGCCGCTCAGGCGCAGCCCCTCAAACGCCTGCGGGCTGGTGACTTCGTGCAGGAGATGACGGTCGATATAGAGGATGGCGGTCCTGTCCGGAAGGGTTTCGACCACATGGCTATCCCATATCTTGTCGAACAGTGTGCGCGGGGCCATCGTATTTTCCTCTCCCGGACGGAAACAGGCCGCCATCACGCGCGGGACAGGCACGTAACGGGCAGCCGGAAATTCTCAGGTAAAAAGCGTTTCGCCCGTTTCCACCACAATGGCGGGAAACGGGCGAAGGGTCGGCGTATTACTCGGCTGCGGCGGTGGCCGCGGGTGCCGCGACCTCACGCTTGCGCTCGGCAATACGGGCGGACTTGCCGCGACGGCCACGCAGGTAATACAGCTTCGCACGGCGGACAACGCCGCGACGGACAACCGTGATGTCCGCAATGGTGGGGGAATACAGCGGGAACACACGCTCCACGCCTTCACCGTTGGAAATCTTGCGCACGGTGAAGTTGCTGTTCAGGCCCTTGTTGGAGCGGGCGATCACAACGCCTTCGTAGTTCTGCACACGCTTGCGGGTGCCTTCGACCACTTCCACGCCGACACGCACGGTATCGCCCGGGGCGAATTCCGGTACGGCGCGCTTTGCGGTCAGGCGGGCGATCTCTTCCGCCTCGTATTTCTGGATGATGTTCATGATCCGGTCCTCGTTCGATAGGATTTCATGTTCAGTTCAGCCGGTCCGCATCGGCACGGGGGCCTACGGTCCGGGAAATGTCTTGACCCGCGCCCGCCCGGTAGGCGGCCCACAGGTCCGGCCGACGCGCCTGCGTCACCGTCTCGGATGCCGCGCGCCGCCATTCGGCGATCGCGGCATGATGACCGGACAGCAGGACTTCGGGCACGTCGCGCCCGTCCCATTGTGCCGGCTTGGTATAAAGCGGATATTCAAGCAGACCGTCGGAGAAGCTTTCCTCGACCGCACTTTCCCCCGATCCCATCACGCCCGGCAGCAGCCGCACGCAGGCATCAAGCAGCACAGTCGCCGCCACCTCCCCGCCCGACAGGACATAATCCCCTATCGAGACCTGTTCAGCACCCGAGGCTTCGAGCACGCGCTCATCCACCCCTTCGTACCGCCCACACAGCACCACGACACCCGGACCCGCCGCATACCGGCGGATATCCGCCTGCTGCAGCCGCCGTCCGCGCGGCGTGGGATAGACCAGCGGTCGCCCCGCCAGATCAATATCGGCAATGGCACCCGCCACGACATCGGGGCGCATGACCATGCCCGCCCCGCCGCCAAACGGCGTATCGTCCACAACCCGGTGCCGCCCCAGACCGTATGCGCGCATGTCACGCGCCTCCACGGACCAGATGCCACGTTCCAGCGCCCGCCCGGCCAGCGAATGGCCCAGCATGCCTGGAAACATGTCGGGGAACAGCGTCAGCGCCGTTACCTGCCACGTCATGGCGCATCTCCCTGCCCCGCCGTGCCGGGAAAGCATTCGACGGGCACCTCGATCTCATCGGGCTGGCAGATGGCGACCCATCCCGCGCCGACATTCACCACCGGCACGCAGGCTTCGGTGAATGGCAGCAGGATGCTTCCATCCGCGCCGTCAATTTCAAGGCTGGTGCCCGCACCATAGTCATGCACGGCGGCCACGCGGCCAACCACGTGCTCCGTGCCGTGTTCGCGCGCTTCCAGCCCGACCAGATCGGCGAAATAGAATTCGTCCTCATCCGTTTCGGGCAGGCTGGTGCGGGGCACGTACAGCTTGCGGTTGACCATCAGTTGGGCGGCTTCGCGGCTGTCAATGGCATTGCCTGCCGCATCATGCAGCCGTGCAATGCCATTGCCATGCCATGACAGCCGCCACGGACGGCCAAGGTCATCGACCAGTCCGGCATAGGCGGCCAGGTCTTCCGCCACGGCGGTGTAGCTGCGCACATGCACAAGCCCCCGCACGCCATGCGGACGACCCACCACACCCATCAGGACATGATCGCGGTTCATGGGATGACTGCCTGCCTTTCCTGCCTGTCTATCGCGTCAGCAGACTTACGCTGCGGCTGCTTCGGCAGCGGCGGCGGCACGTTCCTGTGCGCGCTTCTTGGGCGCGGACTTCTTGGGCTGCTCGTTCCAGGTCGGCTTCGGCGCCAGGCCGGCGTTGCCAAGGAAGCGGGCCACGCGGTCGGTCGGCAGCGCGCCGTTGGACAGCCAGTGGGTGATGCGCTCGCCCACCAGACGCACGCGGTCAGCATGGTCGGACGGCAGCATCGGGTTGTAGGAACCGACGCGCTCGATGAAGCGGCCATCACGCGGGGAGCGGCTGTCCGCCACAACGATGTGGTAGTAAGGACGCTTCTTCGCACCGGCGCGGGCGAGACGGATCTTGAGGCTCATTTAAGACTTCTCCAGACAGAAAAAAGGGAAAGAAAACGGAAACGGCGTTACGGGATCAGCCGAAAGGCGGACGCCCGCCGCCACCGGGGGGGCGTCCGCCATTGGGCATGAGGGCGGACAGGCCCTGACGCATCAGCCCCTTCACCCCCAGTTTGCTGAACCGCTTCATCATGGAGGCCATCGCGTCATACTGCTTGAGCAGACGGTTGATCTCCTGCACGGTCGTGCCGGACCCGGCGGCAATGCGCTTCTTGCGCGATGCCTTGATGATGGAGGGCGTGCGCCGCTCCTTGCGGGTCATGGATGAAATGATGGCCTGATGACGCTTGAGGACGGATGTATCAAGTTCCTTGTCCCCCAGCGCATCCTTCAGCTTGCCCATGCCGGGCAGCATGCCGAGGATACCGGAAATGGAACCCATCTTGTTGATCTGGCGGATCTGGGCCGCGTAGTCATCCAGATCGAACTTGCCCTGCATCATCTTGAGGGCAAGCTTCTCGCTTTCCTCATGATCCAGGGTATCGGCAGCCTTTTCCACCAGTCCGGCAATATCGCCCAGGCCAAGGATACGGCCCGCGACACGCTCGGGATGGAATTCCTCCAGCGCGTCCAGCTTCTCGCCCGAGCCGGTCAGCTTGATCGGCGCGCCGGTAATGGCACGCATGGACAGGGCGGCACCGCCACGGGCATCACCATCCATACGGGTCATGACAACGCCGGTCACGCCCACGGCCTCGTTGAATGCCTTGGCGGTGTTGACCGCGTCCTGCCCGGTCATGGCGTCGACCACCAGCAGGGTCTCGGCGGGATCGGTCTCGGCGCGGATGGCGCGGACCTCATCCATCAGGGCTTCATCGATCGACAGGCGGCCGGCGGTGTCGAGGATGACGATGTCATACCCCTCGCGCCGGCCCGTATCCATTGCCCGCTGCGCGATCTGTACCGGGGTCTGCCCCGCGATGATGGGCAGCGACGCCACACCCGCGCGTTCAGCCAGCTGCGCCAACTGCAGCTGGGCCGCGGGGCGCTGGGTATCAAGGCTGGCCAGCAGTACCTTCTTGCGCTCACGCTGCGCCAGACGGCGCGCGATCTTGCCCGATGTCGTGGTCTTGCCCGAACCCTGCAGGCCGACCATCAGGATCGGCACCGGCGGGGCCGCGTTCAGGTTCAGCGGAACGGCGCCCGCGCCACCCAGCGCGTCGATCAGCGCGTCATTGACGATCTTGGCGACGGCCTGACCGGGGGAAATGCTGTCCAGCACCTCATGCCCCACGGCGCGTTCACGAACCTTGTTGACGAAATCCTTGACGACAGGCAGCGCGACGTCGGCGTCCAGCATGGCCAGACGCACCTCGCGCATGGCTTCCGTAACATCGGCTTCCGACAGGGCCCCGCGCTTGGCGAGGCCATCGAACACACCGGAAAGCTTGCCTGACAGGGTCTCGAACAAAGTATTTCCCCAAAAGAGGACGCGCCACTGCGCGAACCCTCGCGAAGTGACGTGCCTGATTGTGCGGCGGATGTATCGCGCCCTGTCCCGCCCTGTCAAGCATTACGCGCGCTGGCATAAAAAAACGGCTGCCGGACAGTCCGGCAGCCGTTTTTCAGGTCCTGCCCCGCACGTGGCGGGGACGGGTTCCTTATTTCTTGCCATCTTCCGGCGGCGGCGGCGCGGTCAGCGCGCGCAGCTGCTCGTGCAGGCTTGCGACCTTGTCCTGCGTGGCGCGGATCTGGTTCAGCTGATCGGTGGTCAGGATATCGTGGATGCGGATGGCCGTCTGCAGGCGGGCCGCCTCATGCAGCTGGTGCATCTGGGCGATCTGCTGCTGCAGGCCAACGATCTGGGATTCATCAACCTTGCCCGGCGTGGCCAGCAGGTCCTGGATCTGCCTGTGAAGCTGGTGCTCCTTCTCCATGTCGGCATGGAAGTCCGGATGGCTGTCCTGCAGGATGGCCTTCAGCTTCTTGTGCTGGGCGGACGTCAGCTGGACATTCCCCAAGAAGGGCATGCCGCCAAACCCGCCGGGGCCACCCATGCCACCATTGCAGCCGGGGGGCGGCGGCGGGGCATGATGGGCGGCCAGGGCCTGACCGGACAGGCTTGCAAGACTACCGGCCACGGCGGCGGCCATAATCATTTTCTTCATCATGGGAACCAAGTCTACTCCTGTTATAACTCGTTCTCTACCCTGCATGCCTCAGGATGGTCATGCAAGGCCTGCAAACGCAACGCTACAACAGACCGACCGTTCCAATGCAGGCAAACTTGCTACAAAATGTAAGGAGCGCGGCCCGATGCCTCAGCCAAAGCGGCCGGTTATGTAGTCCTGCGTGCGTTTTTCACGCGGGGTGGTGAACATGCGGTCGGCACTGTCCACCTCCACCACCTCGCCCATATAGAAAAAGGCGACCTGATCGGCGCAGCGCGCGGCCTGCTGCAGGTTATGGGTGACGATGGCGATGGTGAAATCGGCTTTCAGCTCGTCCAGCAGTTCCTCGATCCGCGCGGTGGAGACCGGGTCCAGCGCACTGGTCGGTTCATCCAGCAGCACCACTTCCGGCCGGGTCGCTATGGTGCGCGCGATGCACAGCCGCTGCTGCTGGCCACCGGACAGGGCCGCCGCCGAATCGCGCAGCCTGTCCCGCACCTCGGACCACAGGGCGACGCGCCGGAGCACGTCCTCCACCCGCGCGTCCATCGCCGCACGGTCAAGCCGCTCGTGCAGGCGCACGCCAAAGGCTATGTTGTCATAGATCGACATCGGGAATGGCGTGGGCTTCTGGAACACCATACCCACACGCGCGCGCAGGACGTTCAGGTTCACTTTCGGGCCAAGGATGTTGCAACCGTCGAAAATGACCTCTCCCGTCGCTCGCTGGCCGGGATAAAGGTCATACATCCGGTTGAGCACACGCAGCAGCGTGGACTTGCCACACCCCGAAGGCCCGATCATGCCCGTGACCTGCCCCTGCGGAAAATCGATCGAGATGTTCCGGAGCGCATGGTTCGTGCCATAGTAGAAGTTCAGGTCACGGACCGATATGGCCGTGGGAACCGGGCTTTTTTCCGCTGCCATCATGTTCATTTCCTGTTCCGTCCCAGCCCCAGCCTTACGGTTATGTTTATCATCAGGATACCTGCCGTGATCAGCAGCGCGCCGGTCCACGCCAGCGCGGTCCAGTCGTCATACGCTGCCCCTGCGTACTGGTAGATGGTGACCGGCAGGCTGGCCATGGGCGCCGCGGGCGAGACCGACCAGTTCATGTTGCCAAGCGATGTGAACAGCAGCGGCGCCGTTTCGCCCGACACACGGGCAAGGGCGAGCAGGATGCCCGTTGTCACCCCGTCACGCGCAGCGCGCAGGCACACCAGCAGGATCACCCGCCACCGGGGCGCACCCAGTGCGATGGCCGCCTCCCGCATGGAAAGCGGCACGAGGCGCAGCATGTCCTCGGTCGTGCGCACCACCACGGGCACCACCAGCATGGACAGCGCCAGCGCCCCTGCCATGCCGGAGAAATGCCCCGTCGGCACCACCACGACCATGTAGATGAACAGCCCGACCAGAATGGACGGGGCCGAAAGCAGCAGGTCGGACACGAAGCGGACCAGATTGGTCAGCCGCCCGTCCGTTGCCGTGAATTCCGCAAGGTAGATACCCGCCAGCAGCCCGATGGGCGCACCGATCAGCACGGCAAGCCCGGTCTGGATCAGGCTGCCGACAATGGCGTTGGCAAGCCCGCCCCCCTGCCCCGGCGGGGCGGTGACATGCACCAGCGTAGCCCAGCGCAGCCCCCCGATTCCGTTGCGCACCAGCACGAACAGGATGGAAAACAGCATGAGCAGCACCAGCACCGTCGCAAGCCAGCACAGCACCGTTGCAATCCGGTCCACCATGCGCCTGCGCATGTCCGACAGGGTATTGCCCTGCCAGCGCGCCGCGGCGGCGGGATCCATCATGCCCTGCTCCTGACCCGCCATGCTCAGGCCGCCCTGCCGGTGCGCAGCAGCAGCCGCGAGCAGACCAGCGTACCAAGGGAGATGAGCATGAGCAGGAAGCCCGCCGCCATGAGCGAGGAGAATTTCAGGCTGCCCATCGCACTTTCAGGGAATTCCAGTGCGATGAGGGAGGCAATGGTGTTCCCCGGCGAGAACAGCGACCAGCCGATATGGTTGGCGTTGCCTATGACGAAGGTAATGGCCATCGTCTCCCCCAGCGCACGGCCCAGCCCCAGCATGATCCCGCCCACCACGGACGTACGCGACCACGGCAGGATGATGCGGCGCACGACCTCCCACCGGGTCATGCCCAGCCCGTAGGCGCTCTCCTTCAGCACGGCGGGAATGGACAGGAAGACATCACGCATCACGGCGGAAATGAACGGCGTGACCATGACAGCCAGGATCATGCCGCCGGTCAGGAACCCGGTGCCATAGGGCGCGCCGCGGAACATGATGCCGATACCGGGCACGCGGCCCAGCGTATGGCTGGCCAGCGGTTCCACATGATGGGCCATGAAGGGTACCAGCACCGCAAACCCCCACATGCCGAAAATGATGGACGGCACCGCCGCCAGCAGCTGGATCAGCGTGCCGATGACGCCTGCGATGCGGGCGGATGCGATTTCGGTCAGCCATACCGCAATGCCGAAGGCCAGCGGCACGGCCAGTGCTATGGCCAGAAGCGCGGTCACCAGCGTGCCGAACACGGGGGCAGCGGCACCAAAATGCTGTGTGACCGGATTCCACGCCGTGCCCAGCACGAAGCCGGGACCAAATGCCGCGAACGCGCCCCGCGCGCCCCACGCCATGACCACGACCATGCCACCCAGCCCCAGCAGAATCAGGACGGCGGCGCAACGGACAATGGTGGTGAATATGGTATCGCCATTGCCCCTTGCCCCCCCTGTCAGGGTCGAAGGGGATGTTGCAGACCGATCCATACAGAAGACCTCCGCGCCGCCACACGCATCACAGTTCTCGAAATTAGCGCCCGCGGGCACACCGGAATGCCGGGACCAATACTGGAGGTCACGCGGTTTCTGCAACCATCATGATCGCACATGGCGCAACTTTGCACCACATCACTGTATTTTTTTGCAATTTCGGGATGGCCCGGACCTTATTTCGTGGCAACCAGCAACAGGTCACGCAACACGCCCCGCCCCGCATCCACCGACAGGTTCCGCAGCACGAGCGCGTTGGGCTGCATGCCCCCGCGCGCCGCCACCGTCATGCCGCGCGTATGGGCACCCCGGCATTCCACATTCACATGCGCCAGATGCCCCTGGAAAATACCGGGGCTGAGCAGGGCCAGAAGCGGCGCCACGGCGGCAAGGCCGATATCCACCCCGCTGCCGCGCGCGCCACCATTGCGCGCTGCGACAAGTTCAGCATGCACCCTGCCCGCGACGGAGGCAGGACGACTCCCCATGCGCGCAAGCTGTTCCATCCACACCGCATCCGCCTTCAGCCGGCCGGTGCATTCCAGCGGCAGCATGGTGACGGGCACGCCGGCGGCCAGGACCGTGGCCGCCGCCTCCGGGTCGGCCGCGACGTTGCGTTCGGCGACCGATGTCGCATCCCCGGCCGTATGGAAGGCGCCCCCGCTGAATATGATCCCGTGCAGATGCGCGCCCACATCCGGCGCCTGCACCAGCGCCAGCGCCAGCGTGGTCAGCGGGCCGGAGCAGCACATGACGGCGCTGCCCGGCGGGCAGGCCCAGATGGCCTGGACCAGATGCGCCGCCCCCAGCCCGTCATTGCCCGGCGGCAGGTCATGCCCCACACCATCCGCCTGCACCATCGCGCCAGGGCAGCCTGCCTGCACGGCCACATCCCCCAGCCCGTAGTGCCGCAGCAGGTCACGTGCATGGCCCATGGCCACGCCCACCTCCGTTGCCCTGCCGCTGAACAGCACCAGCACCGGACGGACGTGATCGGGCACCTGCAGCGCCGCCAGCAGCGCCACCATTCCCTGCGCATCGGGGGTCAGATCGAGAATGATGGGGCGTGTCATGGGCATCCTGTCCTTGGCTTCGGGTTGGGCGCGTCAGTGGTGGTGGCGTGTTACAACAGTTCAGTCAACATCCGCGTGCACGGGCTGCCAGTACAGGGCACGCGCCAGCGCCCGGTCTACCCCCCACCAGAGCACCACGGTCATGACCGCCAGCACGGCCAGCGCCGCGAACATGAGATCGGTCTGGAAACGTGTGTTGGCCGTCTGCATGAGAAAGCCCAGCCCGGAGGATGCGCCAACCCATTCCCCCACCACCGCGCCGATGGGGGCGATGGCGGTAGCCATGCGCACGCCGGAGGCAAAGGAAGGCATGGCGGCGGGCAGCCTGACATGGACCAGCACCCGCCAGCGCGAAGCCCCCATGGTGCGGGCAAGGTCCATCCAGCCCGGCTCCGTCTGGCGCAGTCCATCGCCCAGCGCCGAGGTGACGGGAAAGAAGATGACCAGCACCGCCATGACCACCTTCGAACTCATGCCGAATCCGAACCACAGCACCAGCAGCGGCGCCAGGGCAAAGACCGGTACCGCCTGGCTGAGCAGGACCATGGGCATGACCCACCGCCGCAGCGGCGCCCACAGCGCCATGCCAATGGCAAGCGCGCTACCCGCGCCAATGCCAAGGACCAGGCCGAGCAGCGTTTCCTCCAGCGTGGTCAGCCCCGCGGGGGCAAGCTGCGCACGCTGGGTCCATAACGCGCGCGCCACGGCGGCGGGGGATGGCAGCATGTACGGCGGAATCCCCCCCCAGCGCGCAAGCCCGGCCCACAGTGCCACAAGTCCCGCCAGCGTCAGGACCGGGCGCAGGACCGCCATTGCGCGGGCGTAGGGCGTGGGGCCGGTCACTGCCGCAGCATCCGGCGCAGCAGTCCGGCCTGCGCGGCCAGCACGGCGGGATCATCCACCGGGCGGGGCACCGCGCCGGGGGGGGCCGCAATGGTACTGATCGTGGCAGGATAACCCGCCATGAGCAGCATGGTATCGGCCAGCCTGCAGGCCTCCAGCGGGTCATGGGTGATCAGCACGACGGTGCGCCCCGCCAGCATGCGCCCGGCCAGATCCTGCATGCGCGCGCGTGTGATGCTGTCCAGCGCGGAAAAGGGCTCATCCATCAGGATGACGGGACGGCCTTCATACAGCACGCGTGCCAGTGCCACGCGCTGGCGCATGCCACCCGACAGGGTTGCGGGACGGGCATCCGCCTGCGCCGCAAGCCCCACGCAGCCCAGCAGGTGGCGTGCGCGCGCGGGCTCCGGCCTGTCACCACGCAGGCGCGCACCCAGCATGACGTTGTGAAGTGCGCTTGCCCATGGCAGAAGCAGGTCCTGCTGGCCCATCCACGCAACCCGGCCGGCCAGGGGCTGCCCGTCATCGGCCACGATACGCCCGTGATCCGGGCGGGCCAGGCCGCCCAGCATGCGCAGCAGCGATGTCTTGCCCACCCCGCTTGCCCCCAGCAGGACGGTGATGCGCCCGCCCCCGATGCACAGATCCATGTCCCGCAACAGGGGGGCACCGTCAAAATCCAGCCCCACGCCCTCAAGCCGGATGGCGGGTGGCGCGCCGGTCATTTCCTGGCGCGTCTGGGGTAGGCTATGCCCAGCGCATCGCGCGCGGCGGTGGCCAGCTGGTCCACGCGCTCGTTATTCACGTCGCCCGAATGGCCGCGCACCCATTTCCATTCGATTTCGTGCCGCGCACTGATTTCCAGCAGCCTGCGCCACAGGTCCATGTTGGCCACCGGGTCGCCCGATGCATTGCGCCACTTGCGCCGCACCCAGCCCGTGCTCCAGCGCGTGATGCCGTTGCGCACGTATTCGCTGTCGGTATGCAGCACCACGCGGCACGGGCGTCTGAGTGCTTCCAGCGCCTCGGCCGCCGCCGTCAGTTCCATGCGGTTGTTGGTTGTCTCCGCCTCACCACCCGACAGTTCACGTTCCTGCCCGCGGTAGCACAGCAGGGCGCCCCAGCCACCGGGGCCGGGATTGGGCTTGCAGCCACCATCGGTCCAGATCTCGACCACGCCCGCACTGTCGGGCACGCTGGCCGCCGCACCGCTTTCTTCCGGTCCCGTATCCCCCACAACCATGACCCCTTCGTTGCTCATGGCAGGAAAGGTCCGCCCATGCGACTGGCACAGAACGCCATGCGCGCCGCGTAGTCCAGCGGGTCCTTGCGCGTGACCAGCGCATCGGCGGGGGTGTTGATCCAGTCATACAGCCTTGTGAGCGTGAACCGGATGGCGGCACCCGTGGCAAGGGTCGCAAGGGCCGCGTCCTCCGCATCCTCCAGCGGGCGTACGCGGCGATAAGCCTCCAGCATGGCGCCCGCACGCGCGGGCATGAACTGCCGCTGCGCGTCAAAGCACCATGCATTGATGGTAATGGCCAGATCGTAGGCGTACCAGTCCGTACAGGCGAAATAGAAGTCGATGATGCCCGACAGCCTGCCATCGCGGAAAAAGACGTTATCAGGAAAAAGATCGGCATGGATTTGCCCGCGCGGCAGGGTCGGGTTGTTGCCCACCCCCGGCCATGCGGGCAGCACGCGGGCCAGCACCGCCCCGATTTCGTGCACAAGGCCGGGACGGACCGCATCACCGCGCGCGCGACAGGCGTCAAGCAACCCGGTCCATGACTGCGGCCCCATGGAATTGGGGCGCTCGGCCACGTATCCTTCGCCCAGCAGGTGCAGCCGCGCCATGGCCGCGCCGACCTGCGCACACATGTCCGTATCGATCCGGGGCGACCACCCGCCGGGCAGGAAGGTGGTGATGGCGGCGGGCCTGCCGGCCAGCGTGCGCAGCGTGCGGCCCTGCCGGTCCGCCACCGGCAGCGGGCATGACAGCCCGCGCCCCGCCAGATACTGCATGAGCCCCAGGAACCATGGCAGTTCGTCAGGATCCACCCGGCGCTCGTACAGCGTCAGGATGAAGGTGGCCTGTGTGGTCTTCAGCAGGAAATTGCTGTTCTCCACACCTTCCGCAATGCCGTGGCAGGACAGGAGCCTGCCGATGTCATAGCCTTCGAGAAACGCCTCCAGCGCATCTTCCGGCACTTCGGTATAGACTGCCATGGAAAGTTACGGTTCAGCCCAGCGGCGCCGGCAGGCGGAAGGCCACGTTTTCTTCCTTCACGGTGATTTCCTCGATCTCGAGCGTGAAGCGCTTGGCCAGGGCGGCCACCATTTCCTGCACCAGTGATTCGGGGGCGGACGCACCCGCGGTGATGCCCAGCGTGGAGACACCGTCCAGCGCCGACCAGTCCAGCGCGTTCAGGCGCGGCACCAGCAGGGCGCGTGGCGCGCCCGAACGCTCCGCCACTTCGCGCAGGCGCTGCGAGTTGGAGGAATTGGGCGAGCCGATCACGATCACCAGGTCACAGCCGGGTGCTATGGCCTTGACCGCTTCCTGCCGGTTGGTGGTGGCGTAGCAGATGTCCTCGCGCCGCGGCCCCTCGATCAGGGGGAAGCGGTCGCGCAGGATGTCCACGATCTCCGCCGTGTCATCGACGGACAGGGTGGTCTGGGTGATGAAGGCCAGCCGTGTCGGGTCGGCGGGCTGGACGGTGCGGGCTTCCTCCGCATCGTTGATCAGGGTGACCGCACCGTTGGGCAACTGGCCCATCGTGCCTACGACCTCGGGGTGGCCCGCATGGCCGATCATCAGGATATGGCGGCTTTCGGGCCCGCCATCGGCGAAGTGGCGCTCGGCCTCGCGGTGCACTTTCGACACCAGCGGGCAGGTTGCGTCCAGATACAGCAGATTACGGCGCTCGGCCTCGGCCGGAACGGTCTTGGGCACGCCATGGGCGGAGAAGACGACCTGGCCATCGGCGGGCACTTCATCGAGTTCCTCGACAAAGATCGCGCCCTGCGCCTCCAGCGTTTCGACCACGGTGCGGTTATGGACGATTTCATGGCGGACATAGACCGGCGCGCCGTAGCGGCGGATCGCTTCCTCCACGACACGGATGGCACGATCGACGCCTGCGCAGAATCCGCGCGGGCCTGCAAGCAGGACCCTGAGCACGCGGGGCGGCGCGTCGGTGGGGGCAGTGGTATCGGGCGTATGAATCATCTGGTCGGGCATGGTGTTCCCCAAACATCCGGCGGGCGGTATAGGATACGGGCCACGATCTGCTAGAGTTCCGGCGCCGGGATCCCGTGTTATGGGTCCGGCCCTACGCAAACCGTGACAATGGCGCAAGCCATTTTCCTGTCGATCCTAACGTATTGTGCCATGCCTGTCCTCCCCCGTTGCCCTGCCAGCTTCCCCCCGCACCGCTCGTGGCGGGATTTCATCCACACCTGACCCACCCGGAATACCTGCATGCTTCCTGCCCTTCCGCTGTCGCGCCTGCGCCGCACCGCCCTGCAATTCTGTGCCGTGGCCAGCCTGCCCCTGCTGGCCGCCTGCAGCAGCGAATCCGATTCGATCGATTTCGCTCCCGCCTGCCCCGTGGTGGAAATTCCCGGCGAGGCGGCCGACTACTACCAGTATTCCGGCACCGACCATGACGTGACCCATCTGGTGGCGCGCGCCAGCCTGACGCGCGTGGTGGGATCATGCGAAGCGGGGCCACATCGCAGCGTGATGACCAACATGAAGATCGGGCTGCATGTCGAGCGTGGGCCAGCATCCAAGGTGGACTTTGTCAATGTTCCGTATTTTGTCGCCGTCGTGTTCAATGGCGAGATCAAGAGCAAGAAGGAATTCGTGGCCCACGTCTCCTTCGAGGACGGACGCATGCAGGACCTGACCCATACCAGCAACATCCCCATCAGCCTGCCCGTGTCGCGTCACATCCACAGCGACCAGTACCATCTGGAAATCGGCTTCCAGCTGACCAAGGCACAGCTTGACTTCAACCGTGCGCATCTGGTCATGCCCTCCTTTCACAAGATGTAAGGCAGCGCCTTGGCCAGCCTCCCCGTCCAGCGTGAACTGACATGGCGCGGCATCGTGATCGGCGCGCTGATCACCGTGGTCTTCACCGCGTCGAATGTCTATCTCGGGCTGCGCATCGGCCTGACCATCGCCACGTCCATCCCCGCCGCCGTCATTTCCATGGCGGTGCTGCGGGTGCTGGGCGGCGGCACGATACTCGAAAACAACCTCGTGCAGACCCAGGCTTCCGCCGCGGGCACGCTGGCCTGCGTGTTCGCCAGCCTGCCAGCACTGCTGATGGGTGGGTTCTGGCAGCATTTCCCCTTCGTCCAGGCCGCCGTGCTCACGGCCGCGGGCGGCATGACCGGGGTGCTGTTCACCATCCCCCTGCGCCGGGTCATGCTGCGCGATGCGACGCTGTCCTTTCCCGAAGGGGTGGCCGCGGCCGAGATCCTGCGCGCGGGTGCAACGCGGGAAGACCCTGAAAGCATCCGCGCCCTGCTGCATGGCGGCATGCTGGCGGCCGTACTCACCTTTGCCTCCACCGGGCTGCGCCTGCTTGGCAATGGCCTGACCGCGACCGTCGTGGCCGGGGGAACCGCCTTGCGCCTGTCCGTCGGGTTCTCGCCCGCCCTGCTGGGGGCGGGCTACCTGGTCGGGCTTGCAGGCGGGCTGGCCATGCTGGCGGGCGCGCTGCTGACGTGGGAAGTGCTCATTCCCGCCATGGCGCAGGTCATGCCCAACCCCGCGGGGCTTGCGCCAGGCGACTTCGCGGC
Organism: Komagataeibacter sp. FNDCF1; assembly: GCF_021295335.1. Classification (NCBI taxonomy): domain Bacteria; kingdom Pseudomonadati; phylum Pseudomonadota; class Alphaproteobacteria; order Acetobacterales; family Acetobacteraceae; genus Komagataeibacter; species Komagataeibacter sp. FNDCF1. Next base: position 1,335,414 of record NZ_JAIWOT010000001.1, read on the forward strand.
CCTGCTGTGGCGGGAAAAAGCCCGCTTCATCGGCGTGGGACTGATCGGGGTGGCGGCGATCTGGACCGTGCTGCGCATGGGCCGCCCGCTGCTGAACAGCGTGCGCCTGCTGCTGGTCCGTCCCGCCGCCGATGCAGCCCCCGCGCGGACCGACACCGATCTGTCACCCCGGGCCATACGCGCCATGGCAGGCATCGTGCTGGTGCTGGTCGGGAGCATGTTCTTCGTCTTTGCCCGTGGCAGCGTGCCCTTCGGTCCCGCACTCGCAGCCGCACTGGCCGGGCTTGCCTGCTGCGCGGGGCTGGGGCTGTTCGTGGCGGCGGCGTGCGGTTACATGGCCGGGCTGGTGGGATCATCCTCATCCCCCATTTCCGGCGTGACCATCCTGGCGGCCATGTGCGTGGCATGCGTGTTCGTGGTGCTGCGTGCGACGGGACTGTTCGCGGGGGTGGCGGGGCAGCATTTCACCATCGGGTTCTGCCTTTACGCACTGACCGCCATCACCGCCTCCGCCGCCATTGCCAATGACAACCTGCAGGACCTGAAAACCGGGCAGATGATCGGCGCGACACCATGGAAGCAGGAAGCCGCGCTGCTGATCGGCTGCGTAAGCGGGGCGGTTGTCATCCCGCCGGTCCTGAACGTGCTGTACCAGACCTATGGCTTCGTGGGGGCCATGCCGCATGCGGGCATGGACGCCACACAGGCGCTGGCCGCCCCCCAGCCCGCGCTGCTGCTCATGATCACATCGGGCATTTTCCTGCACCAGCTGGACTGGAACCTGCTGCTGCTGGGGGCCGTGGCGGGCTGCGCGCTGATCGGCATTGACGCGGCGCTGCGCCGGACGGGCCGGGGCAGCCTGCCCCCGCTGGCTGTGGGCATTGGCATCTACCTGCCGATGAACGTGTCCGTCACCCTGGCCCTGGGCGCGCTTCTGGGCAGTCTCATCAACCGGCTGAACCCGCATGCGGGCGTCCATCGTGGCACCATGATCGCGTCGGGCCTGATCGTGGGGGAAAGCCTGACAGGGGTGGTGCTGGCCTGCCTGTCCGCCCTGAGCGGGCGGGACAGTCCGCTGTCGCTCCTGCCCCATGGCATGCCTGCCATGGTGACGGACATGGCAGGCCTTGCCGCGTTTGGCCTGCTGTGCGTGTGGTTCTGCCGCACCCAGATCCGCCCGCCCGCCAGATAATGGCCATACGGGGCATGGACGCGCGCGGCGGTTCCGTGGCACGCTGCCCCGATGTGCAGCCCTTTTGACAGCCTGGACTTCCCCCGTCCCACACGGGATGCCCTTGCCCTGCGCTTTGGCCAGGTCTCCACCCTGCTTGACCAGGCCAACGTGCCCGATGCCGCCCGCCTGTTCGACTCCATCCGTCGCGACTATGAAAGCTGGGCCGCACTGGTCGACCTGCGCTTTGCACAGGACACTACAAGCCCCGACGCCCGCGCCGAACGTGATTACGCCGATGCGCTGACCCCTTTTGTCACGGCGCACGAAGTCACGCTCAAGCGCAGGCTGCTGGAATATCCCGACCCCACGGCGGTGGCGCAGGTCCTGACCCCCCATACGCTGGAACTGTGGCGCACCGACATCACGACCTTTGACCCCCGCATTGCCGATGCGCTGGAGGAGGAAGCCCGGCTGAGCGGTGAATACACGGCGCTTCTGGCCGGCGCGCGGGTGGAAATCGGCGGGGAGAGCGTAAACCTGTCCGGTCTCGCCCCCTATGCCGAAAGCACGGACCGCGCCGTGCGCCATGAGGCGGAACAGGTGCGCTGGGCCTTCTTTGAAGAAAATGCCACCCGCCTTGACACCCTGTTCGACCAGATGGTGAAGCTGCGCCACGGCATGGCGCGCACGCTGGGCTACGAGTCCTACATTCCACTGGCCTACCGCCGCATGCGCCGGGTAGATTACGGGCCTGCGGATGTCGCGCGCTTCCGTGCCGACGTGCTGGAACATGTCGTGCCGCTGGTGCACGACATCCTGCGCCAGCGATGCGAGGCCATGGGATGGGAAGTCCTGTATTCATGGGATGAACCGCTGATCGACCCGCTTGGCAATCCGCGCCCGGCGGGCGGGGCCGACCTGCTCATGTCCCGTGCCCGGACCATGTTCGACCGCATGGGCGGTGATCTGGGCCATTTTTACAGCCAGATGCGCGATGGCGGCTATCTGGACCTGATCAACCGCGCGGGCAAGGCGGGGGGCGGGTTCTGCACGTCGTTTCCCACCATTGGCATGCCGTTCATCTTCGCCAACTTCAATGGCACGCAGCATGACATAAACGTCTTTACCCACGAAATGGGGCATGCCTACCAGAACTGGAAAAGCCGCAGCCTGCCAGCGGTGGACCTGCTGTGGCCCACCATGGACGCAGCCGAGATCAATTCCATGGCGCTGGAATTCCTGACCTGGCCGCATCTGGACCTGATGGTCGAACCGGGACAGGGGGCGCGCTTCCGGCAGATGCACCTGATCTCCTCGCTGTCGTTCCTGCCTTATGGCGTATGCGTCGACCACTTCCAGCATGAAGTCTATGCCCGCCCGGACATGACACCCGCCGAGCGCAACGCCACATGGCGCACGCTGGAACAGCGCTACCTGCCGTGGCGCGACTATGGCGACCTGTCCTATACTGCATCCGGTGGCCGGTGGCAGGCACAGGGGCATATCTACCGCTCCCCCTTCTATTACATCGACTACGCACTGGCGCTGTGCTGCGCCATGCAGTTCTGGATCCGCAGCCGCACCGATACGGCGGGCGCCATGCAGGCCTATGTCGACCTGTGCGCGCAGGGGGGCGCGCAACCTTTTACCCGGCTGGTGCGTTCGGCGGGACTGCAGTCCCCCTTCCAGCCCGGCACGCTGGCCGATGTGGTCCGCACTGCGCGCGATATCCTGAACGCCTGATCCCGAACGTGTGACCGGCCACACGGCTGGCCCGCACGGCGTGCCGGGCAGGCCCGTCACACGGCGCGACCGGCGGGGCAGTCGTCCAGCCATGCCGCAGCCCCCGTGTCCTGTACCCCTGGGGAAAAACCATGCCCATATCCTCCACGCCCACACCATCGCCTGAACGCACGCTGTGCAAGACCGTGGCGGTCCTTGTACTGACGGGACTGTTCATGCTCAGCCTGCGGTTCAGCGCAACCGTGGCCGGTTTTGTGGACCGGATCGCGGGCACGGGGCTGTGGCTGTCCGTCTACCGTCTTGCCGGTGCCAGCGACGCCACCGAGCAGGAGCGGCTGATCGTGATGGCGGTGGCCCTGACATGCTGCCTGCTGGCCGTATGCGTGGTGGAAGTGGCGGACAGGCTGCTCACCCGCATCCGCCCGCCGCGCTCATGACGGGTCACGCTGCCAGAAAAAGGTGAGTTCATGCTTGTTGTGCCACAGATGCACGACACGGCCACCGGGAATGGCGGCAAAGGCGTCCGCCGTTTCATGATCGGTCTCGCCCTGGAACTTGATGGTCATGACGATGCGCGCCGCCCGGCCCGACGCGATCCATCGCCGTGCCAGCGCCAGCAGCCGCGCGGGATAAGCGATGATATCGGAAAACAGCCAGTCCACCGGCGCACAGTCCTGCGGGTCCAGCCCGAACGCGCTTTCGTACCGGCAGGTGACATTGGGCAGCCCGGCCACGTTTTCCGCCAGCGGGGAGCGGTCTATGGCGGTGACATGCGCCCCGCAACCGGCCGCAACCCAGGTCCACCCGCCAGGACAGGCCCCCAGGTCCAGGCAGGTTTCACCCGCCACGGGCCAGCGGCCAAGGCGCAGCAGGGCCTCCCACAGCTTGAGATAGGCGCGTGATGGCGGGTCGGTCCGGTTTTCCACGAACTCGACCTCCCCATTCACGAATGGCGAGGACTTGGTGCGCGACAGCAGCAGCCTGTCGGGCGAAAGCAGCGTCCATGCGCCCAGATGGGCATCCGGGGCCGTGGCGGGAAAGAAAACGGGTCTGGGACGCAGCGGCGGCAGCGCGTCAGCCACCAGCGCGCAGCGACGGTACAGCATGGGCGCATATCCCGCCCAGTTGCGCTGGATCGCCCGCATGATGCGGGCCGCCCCCTTGATGGAGGGCACATCATGCGTCTCCGGCGCATCCCATATGTCCAGCGCCCACAGGCTTGCCACCGGCGGCAGGCCGGACAGCGCCAGACGGCCGTGCCAGCACAGCTCCCCCGCCCCCCTGCGCGCCAGTTCCTGTGCCAGAACCGGCTCAAACCCTGGGGCGGCCAGATAGGCGCTGCGTACGGGCCAGGGGGGACGCGTCACCTCTGGTGCCGATACATCCCGGGGTGCGTCCCTGTGTATCACGTCCCGCTGCGTCATGACCGCATGACCCCCACGGCCAGAAGCAGCCAGGCCGCCATGAGCAGGCTGCCACCCGTGGGCGCCACCGGCCCCGGATGGATTCCCCAGAACGCGGTCAGCGCAACACCGGTCGTGAACAGCACGGTACCCACCGCCATGAGACAGCCCGCAACGGAAACCAGCGCGCGACACCCCTGCTGGATCATGAGCACCGACACGCCAATAATGGCCAGCGCGTGCCACATCTGCATCTGTATGGCCTGGCGCGCCATGTCGCGCCCCCCCTCGGCAAAGAAGCGGTCCGGCAGATGAGCGGTCAGCGCGCCCCCCATGACGGCGGCAAACGCGGCCAGCGCCGCAAAACACAAGAGAAACCTGACAACAGTAGGCATGAAGGATATCCGCAGGAACCGGGTGACAACCCGCCAGTGGTGCGGGCGGGCACACCCTACTCCCCGCATGGGGTCATCGTATAGGCCAGCCACGCGGGAGACTGCCGTGCCGTACGGGTCATGCTGCCCCTTCATGCATGGGGAACGATGCCCTATCGTACCCGCACCACCTGCAACTGCGGCATCCTGCCCGGGCCAGCCCGGCGTGCTGCCGTCGTCCCCGATACCGGGCCGGGGCTGCATGTCGGCTTTATATGGCACGCCAAAACTGATAAACCGCGATGTCGCCCGGTAAAAAATCCAGATTCTACACGTTAGGAAGACGATAACATGAGACAATACGCAGTCTGCCTCCTTTGTGCGTCTGTCAGCCTTCTTCCTCTCCCCACCATGGCGCGTCCGGCACCCGCGGCACCCGCCGCCGCAAGCGCCGCAGCCCCCACCCTGCCCCCGCTTACGGAATCGGATTCCACCTTTGCCGAAAATGTTTCCGCGCTGAATACTTTCGAAATCAACATATCCAGCCTGGCGGCGGACCGGGCCAGGCGCCGCAAGGTGCAGGAATTCGCGCAGAATTCGGCCAAGATGAATACAACGAACCAGAAAACCCTGACCACACTGGCGCTCAGGCACGGGTTGGAACTGCACAAGGAGATGAGTCCCGACGAGGAGCAGATCGCAGCCCAGCTCAAGACGGAAAATGGCGCCAAATTCGACCGTGACTATCTGGACCTGCAGGCACAGGCGGCAAGCGATGCGCTGGCCATGTTCCAGAACCAGGCGGAATCCGCCAGCGACCCGGAACTGAAGGCCTACGCCTCCGCCACGGCGGATACACTGCAGGCGAACCTGAATGAAAGCCTGAAACTGGGCGCAAGCAAACCGACGCGCTGAATGCGTCCCTCCGCGTTTCCACCCACATACAGGCAGGAAGACCCATGGCCATTCGCATCGACCGGATCGTAACGCGCGGCGGCGACGGGGGGCAGACCTCGCTGGGGGATGGTGTGCGCGTGCCAAAGGACTGCGCGCGCATCGAAGCCCTTGGCGCGCTGGATGAGGCCAATGCCACCATCGGCCTGCTGCGCGGCGTCCTGCCACCGGGGCGCGATGCCACCTTCATCGCATGGGTTCAGGGGCTGCTGTTTGATATTGGCGGTGCCCTGTGCATGCCCGCAACACCGCCGCGCGCACTGCCCCACGCGGCGGCGGCGCTGGAAGCCATGGAGGGGGAAGTGGAACGCCTGCGCGCCGACATTCCGCCACTGCGCAGTTTCATCCTGCCCGGCGGCACGCCGGCGGCCAGTCACGCCCATGTCGCACGCACGGTCGTACGCCGCGCCGAACGCCGCGTGGCCACACTGGCGCAGGCGGAGGAAATCGGCACGGACATTCCCGCGTGCATGAATCGCCTGTCGGATTACCTGTTCGTGCTGGGCCGGCATCTCAACGACAACGGGGCCGGTGACCTGACATGGACCCCGGCCACGCCCCCGCCATCCGCCTGCGGGTGATGTCCCGCTTCAGCCTGTCGCCAGGCTGTCCAGGTGCGCGCAGGCCAGTTCCGCCAGTACGTCCTGCGCGGCATTGACGTCTAGAGCCATGACCACTTCTTCCTCCATATCCGGTTCCTCCAGCGTGGCGAACTGGCTGTCGAGCATGGCGACGGGCATGAAGTGGCCGGTGCGCTGCCGCAGGCGCGGGGCAATGTCCTCCCGGCTGCCCCTGAGGTAGACAAAGCATACATTCGGGCTGCCACCAGCAATACGCTCGCGGTATCTGCGCCTGAGCGACGAACACGTCACGATGCCGCACTGCCCCGCTTCCGCCCATGTCGCGATCTGTGCCGCGATACGGTCGAGCCATGGGGCACGGTCCTCATCGGTAAGCGGGATGCCATTGCTCATGCGGGCGATGTTGTTGGGGGTATGCAGGTCATCGCCCTCGATCACGGGCCAGCCCATGCGTTCGCCCATAAGCTGGGCCAGCGTGCTCTTGCCGCAGCCCGATACCCCCATGACGACCAGCACGTCCGGCCGCCCCGCCGGGCCGAGCCTGCGCGAGAGGGAAACCATCGAAACCGCCTTCTGACCCATGTCATACATTCCGTATTCTGCCAGATATTATGGAGAAACCCGTGTCGTCCCCTAATCTGGACCCGATGCCACCATGAACGCAAGTGACCGGCCAGACAGAGCGCATGCAATATGAAATAACAGAACAGGGCATTATGATGCGTTCAACAGGGCCATGAAGGAAGTGAAATAAATTATATTTGCACGGCCTGTTCCCGGAAAGTCCCTGAAATATTTTTTACTTCAGTTTCATCAAAACATGACAGAATCATATAATACTGGTTATATTCTTATTTATTGCGCTTGCGTTGTGCAGGCATATCGCCTTATATACCCATGCAAGCATTAAAAAACAGCACCGTTAGCATGTTGCTCGTAGGAATAAATTCCTCAAAGTCGATTTTAGCTACGGTCCTTCTGGTGCGCCAAGTTATCGAGAGTTCAGCTGTGTCATCTTATAATGATTTTCTTTCCCTCCCGAAAGAAGAAGACCAGAACACACCACGTGAAGAAGTAAATGAAACCGCCTTCCGTCAGGCGCTGGAACGGCTGGGCAAGGGCAAACCCGCCCCGGCGCGCAGCGCGGGTGGCGGCAACGCCAAGTCCCGGCCGCAACGCCCTGCCCGCCAGGTCGAGACCGTCCAGCGCCGCCGCAAATTCGTGCAGGATGGTGATGTGCGGGTCGAGCATCAGTCCCTCAGCCCCGGGCGTACCACGCCACGCGCCATGCACGCCCAGCAGGAAGACCGGAGCGAGACCGAACAGCTGCGCCACAAGGTCCAGTTCGAGCAGAAGCTGCGCGAGCAGTCCGAACTGCGCCTGGCGGAAGCACAGGCACAGATCCGCTCCCTGACCACCCGCATCGGCCATGCGGACGTGATCGCGGCGGAACACAAGAACAGTCTGGCCGCGAAAGAGGCGGACATGCAGGCCCTGCGCGCGGAACTGTATGCCCTGCGTGAGGAAAACACCCATCTGCGTGAGGAACTGAACCGCCAGAAGGCCCGGCAGCGCACGACGGATTCCCGTCCCGTCGCCACAAAGGCCGCCCCGCCCCCTGCATCCGACAGCGTGGCGGAAGAAGCCGAACCCGAACCCGTCAAGTGGTGGCTGCGCTAGACATCGGCCTGCCCGCCCCATGCCTTCCGCTGATCCGCCGCGTAATGCAGCCGCACGCCAACGCCAGATCGGGCTTGTCATCGTGGCGACATGCACCAGTGCAAGCCTGGCCATACTGGTGCTGCTGCCGCTGGTAAGCGGTCTGGTCAACCTGCTGCGTGACATACTGGGCGTACTGATCCTGCCCTTTTCATTCATGTTCGGGCTGGGAGGGGAGCAGGGAGAATCTCCCGCACTGCTGCGCCTGCTGTCCGATATGGGACTGCAGACCCAGCTGCATCCGCTACGGCTGGGTGCCGCGGCCATCCTGGAACTGTTGGCCGTTTTCCTGTTTGTCATAGCCGAACGGCTGGGCGGGCGCGCAGGCTACATGGCGGCCTTTACCGCCACCGCCGGGGCAATCGGCCTGTCGGGCCTGCCGCTGGCCATGCCGCTGCTGCCCGCCATCGTGACGGAGGGAGTTTTCCTGTTCTGCCCCCCCTCGCCCGATCCGGAATAGGGCGTTTTCAGCCCGGGTTCAGCGCAGCCCGTCCACAAAGCGTGCCAGACGGGCGCAGGCTTCCTTCAGCACATCATCACTGGTGGCATAGGACAGGCGCAGATATGGCCCCTGCCCGAAGGCCGAGCCATGCACCACCGCCACCTTCTGCTCGTTCAGCAGGGCAATGGCGAAGTCCTCGTCCGTTTTCAGGGTCTGGCCTCCTTCCGTCACCCGACCCATGCACCCGGCAATACCGGGATAGGCATAGAACGCCCCGTGTGGCATGGCGCAGGTCACCCCCGGTATGGCCCGCAGCGTCGAGACCATCATCTCCCGCCTGCGCGCATAGACCGCGCACATATGGGCGATGACATCCGGCGGCCCGTCCAGCGCCGCCGCCGCCGCCGCCTGCGCGATGGAGCAGATGCCCGATGTCGCACTGCCCTGTATGGCGGTCATGGCCCGGATCAGCGCCTCGGGGCCACCCACGTAGCCCACGCGCCAGCCGGTCATGGCATAGGCTTTCGATACGCCATTCAGGGTCAGGATACGGTGCCGGAGATCAGGCGCCACCGCGGCAAGCGAGACATGGTGCTGGCCATCATACACCAGGTGCTCGTATATCTCGTCGGACAGTACATGCACGTGCGGGTGGCGGCGCAGCACCTCGGCCACGGCCTCCAGGTCCGTGCGCCCCATCGTGCCGCCGGTGGGATTGTTGGGAAAATTGAGCACAAGCCACTTGGTGCGTGACGTAATGGCAGCTTCCAGCGCCCCTGCCGTCAGCCGGAAGTCATCGGCCTCATGACAGTCGGCATAGACGGGCGTGCCGCCAAACAGCTGTACGATCAGCGGGTAGCTGACCCAGTATGGCCGGGGAATGACCACTTCATCCCCCGGCTGCACGGTGGCCATGAAGGCATTGAAGATGACCTGCTTGCCGCCATTGGACACCATGATTTCCGCCGGGGCGTATTCCAGCGCGTTCTCACGCGCGAACTTGCGCGCGATGGCGGCCTTGAGCGCGGGCGTGCCATCGACCGGGGGGTATTTTGTCTGCCCCTCCAGCGCCGCGCGGTGGGCAGCCTCGATCACGGCCGGAGGGGTGGCAAAATCCGGCTCCCCCAATGCCAGGGAGAGCACTTTTTCCCCCTGCGCCCGCATGGCACGCGCGCGCTGCGCCATCGCGATGGTGGCAGGAACCGCCAGACGTTCCATCCGCTGTGCAAAAAACGGCGGGCATGTATGCTGATCCATGGCCATGTCCGTCCCCCTCAACGCAGGCCGGCACAGAAGCGCTGGATGCGCAGGCATGCCTCCTTCAGGCTGTCGGTATCGGTCGCGTAGGAAATGCGGAAGTGACCGGCGAACATGAACGCGCTGCCATGCACGGCGGCAACGCCTTCCTCATCCAGCAGGGCGGTCACGAATGCTTCATCGGTATCGATCAGCGTGCCACCGGCACTGGTCCTGCCCAGACAGGCGACCATGGAGGGGAAGACGTAGAACGCCCCCTCCGGCACCGGGCAATGCAGGCCGGGCGTCTCGTTCAGCATCGCCACCACAAGGTCGCGCCGCGCCTGATAGGTGGCGACCATGGTGCCGATGAAATCCTGCGGGCCGGTCAGCGCCGCAAGTGCCGCCGCCTGGCTGATCGAGCCGGGGCCGGAGGTGGACTGGCTCTGCAGCTTGTTCATGGCCCGTGTCATCTGCACGGGGGCGGCGGAATAGCCGATGCGCCAGCCGGTCATGGCATAGGCCTTGGACACGCCATTCATGGTCACGGTCCGGTCACGCAGGCGCGGCTCGACCTCCACCACCGTGGGGGCGCGGAAGCCGTCATAGACCAGCTTGTTATAGATGTCGTCCGTCAGGATCCATATATCGGGGTGGCGGAGCAGCACATCGCACAGGCCACGCATTTCCGCTTCCGAATAGGCCGCGCCGGTGGGATTGTTGGGGGAGTTGAGCAGCAGCCACTTGGTACGCGGCGTAATGGCGGCTTCCAGTTCGGCGGGCTGGAGCTTGAAGCCGTTTTCCACGCTGCACGGCACGATGACGGGCGTGCCTTCGGCCAGCGCCACGATATCGGGATACGACACCCAGCACGGCGCGGGAATGATCGCCTCATCCCCCGGATTGATGGTGGCGACCATGGCGTTATAGATGATCTGCTTGCCACCGTTGGAGACGATCACCTCATCCCATGTGTAGTCCAGCCCGCTATCGGTGCGGAAGCGTTCGGCAATGGCGCGGCGCAGCGCGGGGGTGCCCGCCACATCGGTATATTTGGTCTCACCCGCCTCGATGGCGCGGATCGCGGCCTGCTTGATCGTATCTGGCGTATCGAAATCCGGCTCCCCGGCGGAAAGACTGATAATGTCCTTTCCTGCCGCCTTGAGTGCACGCGCCTTGGTTGAGATTGCGATCGTCTGGCTGGGGCTGATACGGTCCAGGCGGGCGGCGGTAAGATCCATGGTATCAAGATCCATCAACAGTGGAAAACGCCCGGCACGCTGCCGGGAACGGGCACGCAGCCTAGAGCGATCCCACGCCGGAGGGAACAGCGGATATGTGATCGGCCGCCATTGCAGCGCGCCACACCTGCGCCGGCGTCATGCCCGCGTCCCGCATGGCGCGGATGGACACCGCGCCATCGCGCTTGGCCAGCCGCCTGCCCGTGCCATCGCATAGCAGCGCATGGTGGCTGTAGCGCGGCACGGGCCAGCCCATGATGTGCTGCAGCAGCCGGTGCAGCGCGGTCGCGGGCCGCAGGTCCACCCCCCGTGTCACAAGGGTTACGCCCTGTACCGCATCATCATGGGTGACACACAGGTGATAGGACGCCGCCACATCCTTGCGCGCCAGCACCACATCTCCGAATGCCGCGGGATCACAGGGCTGCGGGCCGTGACCCGCTTCATCCCATGCCAGGGTGCGTGCGCCGGGCAGTTCCAGCGCGCGCGCCATGTCCAGGCGCAGCGCGTGCGGCGTGCCTGCCGCCAGCAGGGCCGCGCGGCGTCCGGGATCCATATGGCGGCACGTGCCCGGATAGACCATGGTACCATCCGGCGCATGGTGCGGGGCAGCGGCGGACTCCGTGATGTCACGGCGGGTGCAGAAGCATGGATAGAGCAGTCCCCGCGCATCCAGGCTGTCCAGCACGCGGCGGTAGTCATCCATGTGACGTGACTGCTGGCGTACGGGTCGGGGCCATGACAGGCCAAGCCATTCCAGGTCGGCATACAGGTCGATGATGAATCCGGGCCGGCAGCGCACGGTGTCAATGTCCTCGACGCGCAGCACGAACGTTCCCCCCGACTCCGCAGCCGCCCGCCAGCCATGCAGGGCGGATGCGACATGGCCAAGATGCAGGTGCCCCGTGGGGCTGGGCGCGAAACGGGTGATTTCTTTCATTATCAAACCAAATCAACGGGCTGGAGAAAAATTGTTCCCGTTTCCTGTTTTTTTGGGCCTGCTGGACGTTAACGGGTGGCCAGCCCCCATGGGTTGCCACGGCGTATGCGGTCTGCAATAGATTCAACAGTTACCTGACGACGACGCACATCACAGGCGCTCGCTTCGGAACAGAGTACGCCTGAGCAGTGTGCGGCGGCATTCGGAAAGGAATGCGTCTGTGCCTTGTGACAGTCAATACTTGCCTACCCTGGTCCTGAATGCCGATTTCAGGCCGCTCTCCTATTTCCCGCTTTCCCTGTGGTCATGGCAGGATGCGGTCCGTGCCGTATGGCTGGACCGGGTATCGGTGCTGAGTGAATACGACACCGTTGTCCACTCCCCCAGCCACACCCTGCGCCTGCCCAGCGTGATCGCGCTGAAAGACTACATTCCCGCAGCCCGCAAGCCCGCCTTCACCCGGTTCAACGTCTTCCTGCGGGACAATTTTTCCTGCCAGTACTGCACAACCCGCTTCCCCACGCAGGAACTGACGTTCGACCACGTCATCCCGCGCAGCAAGGGCGGGCGGACAAGCTGGGAAAATGTCGTGACCGCCTGCAGCCCGTGCAACCTGATCAAGGGATCCTACATGCCGCATGAGATCCGCATGTATCCCGACCGGCCGCCCACACGCCCCAACAGCCGCAGGCTGCAGGAAAATGGCCGCGCCTTTCCGCCCAACTACCTGCATGAAAGCTGGCGCGACTATCTGTACTGGGACACCGAACTGGAAAACTGACCCTGTCCGGCCACGGGGCCGGGGGCCGGACACGTTATTTTGTGTAGCTGTAGCCGTATTCGTCCGCCATCTTCTGCAGGTCGGGCGCACCACGCAGGTTGAGCGGCAGCGGCACGGCCTTCTTCTTCTTTGAACCGAAGATGAAGTTATGGTCACTCATGCGCTGGCATGTATTGGCGGCGATGGGAAAACTGAGCTGCATGGTCGTGCCCATCTGCTCACGCAGGCATTTCACATCACTCTCGAACGGCTTGCGCCCGATTTCGGCCGTGCAGCCACCCAGAACCACCAGGCCGCAGACCAGCAGCCCCAGCCGGGCAGGCAGTTTTTCCACGATTTTGAGCTTCATTTCGACCCCGTAGCTTACGCGCCGCGACACTGCCACGAAAGTGCGCATTGCGATAGAGGACAAGAAGCTACTTGCGCCCTGCCGCGTCTTGGGCGCATGGGTGGCTTACGCACAGAGCACGCCCAAGGCCCGAACATGACGGGAAGGCCTGTCCGGCAAGAAGATTACGGTAATCATGCCATCAGGTATTATCTGGGTGCATAGGTGATATTACCGTGAATAAGGTGACAGACGCCCCTTATATTGTCACCCTCTGTCATTATTCTGAATTTTTTTAAATCGCACGTGATATATAAAAATTATAAATGCATTGCCGGTCCGGCTGTCATTTTGCCGCCAGATTGCCTAATGCATATCGCGCGTTGTTTCCGTCCCCCATCGATGCCTGAGGTAAAAGAATGAGATTACTGGCCGTCCATCCAAGCTCGCTCATGTACACGAAGGTCTTCCTGCGTCTTGAACCGCTGGGGCTGGAACTGGTTGCCGGTGCGGCGCGCAACAAGGGACATGAGGTGGAAATCATCGACCTGCAGGTCGAGAAGCATCCTGATTACTGGGAGCGCATCGAACGCTTCCGCCCGCATGCCATCTGTTTTTCGGGCAACTACCTGGCCAATGTTCCCGAGATCATCGACCTGTGCAAGGAAACCCGCAGGCGCCTGCCCAACGTCTTCCTGTTCATGGGCGGGCATTCCATCTCGTTCATTGCGCGCGACGTGCTGGCGCTGTCCGAAGGGGCGGTGAACTGCGTGCTCAAGGGCGAGGGCGATGCGACCGTGGGCCCGCTGCTGGAAGCGTGGGAGCAGGGCCGCGACCTGACCACCGTACCCGGCGTCGTCACCATGGATGGCGAAGGGCCGCCGCCGATCTTTGTCGAATCCCTTGACGAAGTACGTCCCGCGCGCGACCTGCTGCGCCATCGCCGCAAATACTTCATCGGCACGCTCGACCCCGCCGCCTCCATCGAGTTTGCGCGTGGCTGCCCTTGGGACTGTACGTTCTGCAGTGCATGGACCTTTTATGGCCGCTCCTACCGTACCGCCAGCGCCAAGGTGATTGGCGAGGAACTGCAGGAGATCAAGGAGCCCGGCATCTTCATTGTCGATGACGTGGCCTTCGTGCATGCCGAGCATGGCATGGCCATTGCCGAGGAAGTCAAGCGCCGCAACATCCAGAAGGAATACTACCTTGAAACCCGCGCGGACGTGCTGCTGCGCAACAAGGAAGTCTTCGCGGTCTGGAAAGAGATTGGGCTGAGCTACATCTTCATCGGGCTGGAAGCGGTGGATGCCGAGGGGCTGAAGCGCTTCCGCAAGCGCGTGTCGATGGACCGCAACTTCGAGGCACTGGAATACGCCCGCTCGCTTGACCTGATCGTGGCCATCAACCTGATTGCCGATCCATCATGGGACCGGGAACGTTTCGAGGTCATCCGCCAGTGGTGCCTGGAAATCCCGGACATCGTGAACATTTCCGTCACCACGCCCTATCCCGGCACGGAAATCTGGGAAAGCGAGTCCCGCAAGCTGACCACGCGCGATTACCGCCTGTTCGACATCCAGCATGCGGTAATGCCCACCACCCTGCCGCTGCGTGAGTTCTATGAAGAACTGGTCAAGACCCAGCAGATCCTGAACAACAAGCATCTGGGCTGGAGTGCTATCAAGGACACGCTGGGCATTGCCCTGCGCCTGGCGCTGCGGGGGCAGACCAACTTCCTGACCATGATCTGGAAGTTCAATTCCGTCTTCAATCCCGACCTGCAGATGGCCGACCATGCCCAGAAGCCGGAATACGAAATGCCGCTCAAGCCGCAGGGCAGCGAGCAGAAGGTTGACCGCAAGACGCTGTATGTCCACGGCCCCGCCGGCCGCAAGTCGCGCAAGCTGGATGACGATACCGAAAAGTTCGTGGATGAAACCCGCATGAGCACGGTCGACTGACCTACGCGGCTCCCCAATCCGGAAAAGGCCGGTTGCCTGTGCAACCGGCCTTTTTTGTGCCCTGCGGATTCATCCCTGCCGGACCCTGCTGCCCTGTAGGGCCCTGTCGAATCGTGGGGCGGGAGGGCGGCATGGTGGCCATGGCACATTCATTTTCATGCGGAACTGATTGCGGGGTATTATATCAGGATTGATAATTCCGACACTGCATCATGCCCCCACCACACGGCCCGCACCCCGTATCCTGCGGCGAATGCATGATGCCATCATTCCCCTGCTGCGTTATAAACAGGACAGTCTTCAATCACAGGTAGACAGCCAGCGGGCTGCAACAGGCAAAGGATGGCCAGAGCATGGAAAAATTGACACTGAACATAAGCGGCATGACGTGTGACGGCTGCGTGTCCAAGGTGGTTCAGGCGCTGGAAAACGTGAACGGCGTTGCCATGGTCCAGGTCTCGCTGGAGCGCGGCAGTGCAACCGTGACCTATGATGGCCGTTCCACCAATCCCGATGATCTGTTCGCCGCCGTGGACGACGCGGGCTTCGACGCCGGGTACTGACCCCGGCGCGCCACCCTGCCGCCGTTACGCGGCAGGCAGGGCGGCGGCCGCCTTGCGTATGGCCTGCGCCATGGCTTCCACCCCGTTGCCCCGGTTGGTGGACAACGCCTGCACAAGACCCAGGTCACGCAGGAACTGCGGGTCGGTGGCCAGTATTTCCTCACGGCTGCGGCCGGAATAGACCCGCAGCAGAAGGGCCACCAGCCCGGACACGATGGCCGCATCCGATGCCCCGGCCAGATACAGCCTGTCATCACGTGGCTGGACTTCCATCCAGACCTGGCTCTGGCATCCGGGCACGCGATGGGCATCATCCTGCCATTCCGGCGGAAACGGCGGCAGCTTGCGCCCCAGTTCGATAATGTACTGGTAGCGCTGCATCCAGTCATCGAACAGGGCCAGTTCGTCGCCAATTTCGGCTATGGCATCGGCGGCGGAATCGTCCTCGGGCTTTACGAAGGGGTCAGTCATCATCTTTCCTGTAACGAACGCCCTGGCCCGCTGCCGGGGCCAGAACACTGGACTGCAATGCAAAAGGCCGCGCCCAACATGACGCGGCCCCCGCTGGTTCCTGCCTGCTTCCCTACAGGATAAAGCGGCTCAGATCACCCCTGCTGGCAAGTGGCGCCACTTTCTCCTGCACGTCGTCAACATCGATCACCACACTCTGGCCACTACGGTCAGGCGCGGTGAAGGAGACAGATTCAAGCAGGCGCTCCAGCACGGTGGCCAGTCGCCGCGCGCCGATATTCTCGACGCGTTCATTGATATCCGCCGCCAGTTCCGCCAGCGCGTCGACCGCGGCATCGGTAAAGGACAGGCTGACCTTTTCCGTGCCCAGCAGGGCGACATACTGCTGGAGCAGCGAATGCTCCGGCTCGGTCAGGATACGGCGCAGGTCTTCGCGTGTCAGCGACGCCAGTTCCACGCGGATGGGCAGCCGCCCCTGCAGTTCGGGCAGCAGGTCGGACGGTTTGGCGATATGGAACGCACCGGATGCGATGAACAGGATATGATCCGTGCGCACTGGTCCATATTTGGTGGAAACGGTCGTCCCCTCGATCAGCGGCAGCAGGTCGCGCTGCACCCCTTCGCGGGAGACGTCGCCCCCGCCGCCACGCGATCCGCCTTCGGACGCACGGGCGCAGACCTTGTCGATCTCGTCGAGAAACACGATGCCATGGTCCTGCGCATGGGCCACGGCTTCGCGCGTCAGGGCTTCGGTATCGAGCATCTTGTCCGCTTCCTGCCGGATCAGGGCGGCGCGGGCCTCGGCCACCGTCATGCGCTTCTGCTGCGGCATGCGGTTCATGAATCCCTTCATCATGTCCGAAAAATTGATCACCGCACCCGGTGTCATGCTGGACATGTCAGGCTGGGCGGGACTGCCGCCCTCGGCAATCGAGATCTCGACCTCCTTGCCCTCAAGCTCGCCCGCGCGCAGCATGCGACGGAATTTGTTGCGCGTCTCGGACGATGCGCCCTCGCCCACCAGCGCATCGAGCAGGATGCTCTCGGCAGCCCCTTCCGCCCTGACCTCCACATCCTTGCGCCGCAATTCGCGCAGCATGTTGATCGAGACCTCGACCAGATCGCGCACGATGCTTTCCACATCGCGGCCGACATAGCCCACTTCGGTAAACTTGGTGGCCTCGACCTTCAGGAACGGGGCCTGCGCCAGCTTCGCCAGACGACGGGCGATCTCGGTCTTGCCGCAGCCCGTCGGCCCGATCATGAGGATGTTCTTGGGCACCACTTCCTCACGCATCGCATCCGTAAGCTGGGCGCGACGCCAGCGGTTGCGCAGGGCAATGGCGACCGCGCGCTTGGCATCGGTCTGGCCGATGATGTAGCGGTCGAGCTCCGACACGATCTCCCGCGGGGAATGGTTGGGTATGTCCATCACGCGACCTCCCCTTTCGCATCCGCGCCCAGTGTTTCCACAATGACGGAATGGTTGGTGTAGACACAGATATCACCCGCGATCTTCATGGAGCGGCGGGCGATATCGACCGCCGGCAGCCCGTCTACCCCCAGCAGCGCACGCGCGGCGGACAGCGCATAGTTGCCGCCCGACCCGATGGCGATGATGCCGTCCTCGGGCTCCAGCACGTCGCCATTGCCGGTCAGGGTGAAGGAACGCTCCGCATCGGCCACGGCCATCATTGCTTCCAGCCGGCGCAGGTAGCGGTCCGTGCGCCAGTCCTTGGCCAGTTCCACGCAGGCACGTTCCAGCTGGTTGGGATAGCGTTCCAGCTTGTTTTCCAGCCGCTCCAGCAGGGTGAAGGCATCGGCCGTGGCACCGGCGAAACCGGCCAGTATCTGCCCCGTCGGCCCGATGCGGCGTACCTTGCGGGCATTGCCCTTGATCACGGTGGCGCCCAGCGTCACCTGCCCGTCGCCTGCCATGGCCACCTGGCCGCCACGCCGCACACAGAGAATGGTGGTGCCATGCCACCCGACCGGGTCATGGGGGAAGGAATGATAATCTTGCATGATGATAGAGATAAAACCTTCTGCCGCCAGAACAAGGGGAAAAGCCAGCCACGTTACGTGACGGGAGGGGGCTGGTTCATGATCCGGTCGATATGGGCGGCAAGGTCCGCGCGCGTGAAGGGCTTGTGCATGACATTGGCGCTGCCTGCGGGCAGCGCGCCCGCATTGGCATAGCCGGTCAGATACAGCACACGCAGCCCGGGCCGCAGGGCCTGGAGGTGATGCACCGTCTCCAGCCCGCCCATGCCCGGCATCATCACATCCATGATCACCAGGTCGATCGGCCCCGGCCCCTGCTCCATCGCGCGCACCGCGTCGGCCCCGCTGGCATATTCCACCACCGTATGCCCCCGCGCGCGCAGGAAGCCCGCGGTCACCGCACGCACGCCCGGCTCGTCATCCACCACCATTACATGCAGCGCACGTCCCGCCGCCCCTTCTCCCGCGGCCACGGCAACCGCTGGCGTGGACGCGCCACCGGCTGCCTCCACCGGCACGGGCAGGCACAGATCGACACGCGTGCCCTCGCCCGGCCGGCTCAGGACCTGCACCTCACCGCCCACATGCCGGATGAATCCGTAGATCATGGACAGGCCCAGCCCGGTGCCATGACCCACGTCCTTGGTGGTGAAAAACGGTTCGAACACGCGCGCGAGCGTCTCGGGCGACATGCCGACACCCTGGTCGGTGACCGACACCATCACGTAGTCACCGGGCACGAGATTGGTGCCCGCAATGATTTCCCTGACCCGCTTGAGGCTGGTGGAAACCCGGATCAGGCCACCTTCCGGCATGGCATCCACCGCGTTGATGCACAGATTGAGCACCGCGAGTTCCAGTTGCCCCGCATCGGTGCACACGGCCGGCAGCGTGCCATCGGACGTTGCTGTGTCCACCACGATGGCACATGGCGCGCCGCCCTTGCCCTGGCGCGAGACCACGGTCTGCGCCAGCAGGTCCTTCATGCCGTGCAGCAGGGCGTTCACATCCACCGGCTCCAGGCTAAGGTCCCGCGGGCGGCTGAAGTTCAGCAGCCTGCGCGTAAGCGAGGCCCCCCGCCGGGCGGCGGCGGAAGCATTGTCCAGCAACCGCGCCACCGGGCCGCTTTCTTCCCTCCCCATGTCGCGCACCAGTTCGAGCGAGCCGAGCACGGCGGTCAGCAGATTGTTGAAATCATGCGCGATGCCGCCGGCCAGCGTGCCCAGCGCCTGCATCTTTTCCGCCTGGCGCAGGCGGGCCGCCATTTCCTGCTGGCGGGTGATGTCGCGGTTGATCACGACCGAGCAGGCCGAGCCATCGCCCAGCGCGCCCAGCACCACGCGGGTGATCTCGCGCCACCGCCCCTGCACGCCGCCGCGGACATGGACGGGCATCTCCAGCGTTTCCTCATCCCGCCCCTCGGCCTGCAGGCGGGCCTGGGCTGCGCGGATCACGGGCAGCAGGTCGACATCGCACAGTTCCTCCTCCGTCCGGCCCAGGCAGGATGCGATGTCACGGCCATAGAAATCCGCCGCCTGCCGGTTGATGCGGATGAAGCGGCCCTGCGCGTCCTTGAAGCCAAGGCCCGAGCGCAGGTTGTCCAGCAGGCCGTGCAGCAGCATGCGCTCGGTGCGCAGTTCACGTTCCAGCCGGTGGTAGTCGGCCGCCTGCACGATCATGGCGCGCAGGGCGTCGGGGTCCCATGGCTTGTGGGAATAGAACGAGATCCGCCCCTGGTTGAGTGCGGCCGCCACCGCGCCGATATCGGCATAGCCGGTCAGCAGGATGGCCTGCGCGTCGCTGTGCGCCCGCGCACGGGCCAGCATCACGTCGCCCCCCATCTCGGGCATGCGCTGGTCGGACACGATCACGTCCACATCGTTGCGGGTGGACAGGATTTCCAGCGCTTCGGTGGGGGATGTGGTGGACAGGACGGTAAAGGTGTCTTCCAGCAGGTCGGTCAGGGCAACAAGGATCTCGGCCTCGTCATCCACCAGCAGCACGACGGGGCGCGACTGTGTCGCGGGGTCTGTATTCATCACGCGGCAAACTCCCTGCGCGGCGGTCTGTGGCATGCTCAGCGCATGGACCCCGATGGCGGTGGCGCGGGCTGGCCTTCGGCCCCCGCCCCGGCATGCCAGGGTACGGAAATGGTAAAGCGGGCACCGCCACCGGGCGCGTTGCCCACCTGCAGGCTGCCGTGGTGCGCCTGCACCACGCTGTAGGCAATGGCCAGCCCCAGCCCGGTGCCCGCCCCTACGGGCTTGGTGGTAAAGAACGGTTCGAATATGCGCTCCTGCACATCCGGCGCAATGCCGGGGCCACTGTCGGTTATGACAAACACGTAGGTATCCTGCCCGCCCGCGTCATGTGACAGGAATGTGTGGATACCGATCTCCCCTTCAGCAATCCCGCCACGCCCAGACATATCATCTGGCTGGGTCGCCAGAATTGCATCAGCCGCATTGCTGATAATATTCATGATGACCTGATTGAGCAGCGCCGCCTGGCAGTACAGCCGGTCCGGCGCCTCGTACTGCCGCCGGACCACAATGCCGCTGCCCAGCTTCTGCGTCAGCAGCGCCATGACCGTCTCCAGCGCCTCGGGCACGTCGATCAGCTGGAACAGCCCTTCATCCAGTCGCGAGAATTTGCGCAGGTTGAGCACAAGGTTCTGGATGCGCCGCAGCCCCATGTTCATCGAACCCACCCGGTCGCGGCACTTGGTCAGGTCCGCCTCGCGCGCCGCATGGCCTTCATCGGTGCAGCCGGCTTCCAGTTCCAGCACGCGCGCAAGGCCGCGCGCCACCGTGTCCTTGTGCGCCAGGATGAAGGCGAGCGGGTTGTTGATCTCATGCGCGATGCCCGCCACCAGTTCGCCCAGCGAGGCCATCTTGGCCGTCTGCACCAGCTTGCCCTGGGTTTCGATCAGCTTGCGGTTGGCATCGGCCAGTTCACGATTGGCCTGTTCCAGCGCTTCGGCCAGCGATGCTTTGGAGGCAATGGCCGCAGCCTCGGCGCGCGCGCTCTTGACCGCGATCTCACGTGCCTGACGCTCGACCTCGATGCGGCGCACGTCATCCTGCAGAAGCTTGCGCCGCACCAGCACCCGGATGCGCAGCGCCAGCGCCGCGGGCCCCACATCGCGGGAGACGAGATCATCGATCCCCGCCTCGAACATCCGTGCCGAGAACCCGCGCGCATCGGGCCGTGGCCCGCCATCAACCCCCAGCAGGCGCAGCGGCACGTTGCCCGACAGCAGATCCGCCTGCCGCCATTCATCCAGCACGCGACAGACCTCCAGCCCGTCGAATTCCCGGCAGGCAAGGTCGATCACCACACAGTCGGGCACATGTTCGGGGTCGTGCAGCAGCGTGGGATCAAGCCGGGCCGGATCGGGGCACAGGGTGACGATATGCCCGTCGCGCCGCAGCTGCCCGATCAGTTCCGGTACCGCCTGCAGATGGGGGGAGGCCGGGGCGATGACCATGATGCGCGCCCGGCGGAACATGTGCTCGGCCACGGGAGATGGTGCATGCGCCGCGTGCTCGCGCAGCAGCGCCCGGATGCGGAAGACGATCAGCGCCGGATCGGAGGATTTGGGGATATAGGCATCCGCCCCGCTCTCCAGCCCCTCGCGCTCCAGTCCCGGCTCGATCCCCTCGGTCAGGATCAGCACCGGGATCGTGCGCGTGACCGCATTCATGCGCAGCTGGCGGGCAAGCTGGCCGCCATTCATGCCCGGCAGGTGGTAGTCGGCAATCACCAGTCCGGGCAGGCGCGCATCCAGCGTGTCAAGCGCTTCCTCGCCACTGGCCACGCGGTGGACGTGAAAGCCGTGGCCTTCCAGCATGCGGCGGATACGCAGGGCCTGCGTGTCGGAATCCTCGACCAGCAGCAGGGTGTCGGGATTGTCCTCTTGCTCAGCAGGCGGCATCGGGCAGGCTCATGGGTCGGATGGTCCTTCGGTGGGGATCGGGCTGCCAGCCATGATCCGGAGAATATGCGGCGCGATCTCATGCACCGGCAGGCTGATGCACGCCGCTCCCGCCCGTTCGGCCGCCCCCGGCATGCCATGGATGACGGCGGTGCTGCGGTCCTCGACGATCGTGTAGCCGCCATGCGCACGGATGCGGCCCAGACCCTGGACCCCGTCCTCGCCCATGCCGGTCAGCAGCACGCCCAGCCCGTCAGCGCCAAAGACCCCTGCCACCGAGGAAAACAGCACATCCGCCGAAGGCCGCTGCCCCTGCACGGGTGGCCCGTCATGCAGCACGATCTCGCCACGCGTGCCGACCGTCATGTGCTGGTTGCCCGGCGCGACCAGCACACGGCCGCGCTCCAGCGCCATGCCGTGCCGCGCCAGCATGACCGGCAGTGCGACCTGCTGGTCCAGCCACTGGGCAAACCCTTCCATGAAGGACGCCCCCATGTGCTGGACCAGCACCACCGGCAGCCCGAAATCGGCCGGCAGGTCGCCCAGCACGCGGGCAAAGGCGGTGGGACCGCCGGTGGAGGCCGCAAGGGCAAGGATGCGCGGGTGAATGGAAAGCGGGCGTGTCCACATGCCCTTGTGGCGGAAGGGCTCGGCCTCCATCAGGCGGCGGCGGATGACGGGCACCTGGCTCATGATGTAAAGCTGGGTGGCGATGCCCTGCGCCACGGCAGCCCCGGCGGTGCCCGACAGGCCCTGCGGCTTTTCCAGCACAGCCAGCGCGCCCGAGCGCAGGGCGTTCATGGAGACATGGGTGGCCTGCCCGCCCAGCGTGTCGCTCACGATCACGATGGGGGTGGGAAAATGCGCCATGATCTGGCGCGTGGCCTCAAGCCCGTCCATGCCGGGCAGGCAGATGTCCATGGAAATCACATCGGGCCGCAGGCGGGGGACAAGGCGCAGCGCCTCCTCCGCCGTTTCCACCGCCTCCAGCAGTTCAAGACGCGGATCACCCGCCACCACGCGCATGAGCAGATGCCGCAGGACGGCGGAATCCTCCACGATCAGCACACGGCGCGGGGGCTGCGGGGTAGCAGCCGGGCTGCTCATAACAGGCCCCTTATGGTGTCGATCAGTTCACCCTGGTCGAATTTCTGCTTGGTCAGGTAGGCGCGCGCACCGCCGTCCATGCCACGGCGCACGTCCTCCCCGTCATCGCGCGATGTCATGAGCACCACGGGAATGTCGGCCAGATGCGGGTCGGCCCGCATGGCGGCCAGCAGGGCAAGACCATCCATGCGCGGCATTTCGACATCGGTCACGACCACATCCACATGCCGCGAGGACTGCTGTAGCAGCGCCAGCGCTTCCTCCCCATCCACCGCCAGACACACATCATAACCATGGGACTGCAGGATCGTTTTCTGCAATGTCCGGGTCGTGATCGAATCATCGACCACCATCACCAGCGGCGCATGGCGCTGGGCGGCCACGGGGGCCGGGCCCTCGCCATCGCTGAAGCGTATGCCGCCACCCGCCCCACGCAGGCGCCAGCGCGCGAACAGCCGGTCGGGGCTCATGATGAAGACCGGCTGGTCCTCACGCGGCCAGGCAATGCCGGGCACCAGTTCACTGTCCAGCCCCACCGCCGTGGCGTCGGATACCAGCAGCGTGCGGACATCCAGCATGCGCTCCACCGCAAAACCGCAGCGCACGCCGCCCACTTCCATCACCGCGACACTGACCGCGCCATCACGCACGGGCAATGGCGCGTCCTCATCCCCTACGAAGGCCCGCAGGGGCACGAGCGGCACCAGTTCCTCCTCCTGTTCCTGCGTCGGCGCGGGCATGCGGTGCGCGCCATCGGGCGGGTGGGGCACCACGGCAAAGGGCATGTTGTTGAGCAGTCGGATCTCCTCACGCCGCACCCGCAGCAGGTGACGGATCACGCGGCCGGGCAGGCCGATGGTCTGGCCCGCGTTTTCCACCAGCAGCACGGTGCGCTGGCGCTGGGAGACGGGCACGGTCAGGGTCACGGTGGTGCCTGCTGGCTGGCGCTGTTCCATGCGCACGGTGCCGTGCAGCGCGCGCGCGGCTTCGGCCACCACCGACAGGCCAACCCCCCGCCCGGCCAGGGTATCGGCCTGCCCGCGCGTGGAAAAGCCCGGCTCGAACACGCGTGCAAGCAGTTGCCGGGCATCAAGCGGCGCATCGGCATGGACCAGCCCCTGCCCCGCCGCCCTTGCGGCAATGGCGCGCAGGTCCGGCCCGCGTCCGTCATCACTGACCGCGACCTGCAGCCGCACGCCGTTCAGGGTAACGGCGATGGTGATGTTCATATGTTCGGGCTTGCCCGCCTTCAGCCGCTGGGCCCGGGTTTCATGCCCATGCACGATGGCGTTGCGCACCAGGTGCAGCACCGGGTCGCGCAGGGCCTGCATCACGCGCCGCTCGGTCTGGACTTCCATGCCGTGCATATGCACGTCCACCCCCGCATCCGGCCCGCCATGCTCCCGCGCGATGCTGCGCGCCATGCCGGCAAGGGAGCCGAACACGCTGCCCGCGGGGACAAGGGTCACGGCATGCACTTCCTCCCCCAGCCGCAGCAGCGCGCGGTCGATCTGGCCCGCCATGAGTTCACGCTCCCGCCCCACCGCCATGAGCCTGCGGGTCATGCGCGCGAATTCGGCCACCGGGTCGGCGCGCATGCGCTCGGGCGCGTGCATGACGGCGCGCGATTCCGTCAGCAGGTCCATGACCTGCGCCCACAGCCGTTCCTGCCGGTCCGCCACCGACATGAGATCATGCACCGTCGTGGCCAGCGCATCGAGCCGGGCCACCGGCACCTGCACATAGGCCGGGTTTTCGGTTGGTGCGGCGGGGGTTTCGGGCGTCTCTCCCGCTGTCGGCGGGGTGGCCATAAGCAGGTCGATCTCGTCCAGCGTATCGGTTATGGCGCCAAGGTCGGCATCCTGCGGGGCGGCATGGGCCGCCAGCAGGGCGGACAGGCGGTTTTCCAGCGCATGGGCCACCCCTTCGACCACCGGAAGTTCCACCGCGCGCGCCGCCCCCTTGAGAGAGTGGACGCGGCGGAAGATTTCCGCCAGCCCCTGCGCGTCCGGACAGCCCCGGGCCACGATGGCGCGGATGGCACGCAGGTGGTCACGGTATTCCGCGTCAAATACCGCCAGAAGTTCTTCGCGCAGGTTCTCCACAATACCGCCGTCAGGTCCGGTAGCGCGCGGAGATGGTCAGCAGCTGCTTGGACAGCTTGCCCAGGTTGCTGGCCGAGACCTCGAGATTGCGGGTGCCCGCCGATGTCTGCTGGCTGGCCTGGCGGATGCTCTGCAACGCGGTCATGACCTGTTCGATGCCGATCTGCTGCTGGTTGGTGGACGCCACGATCTGCTGGAAGGCGTGCACCCCTTCCTCGATCCCGCCGGTCATGCGCTCGATGGTGCGGTAGGCGATGTCGGTGCGTTCCTTACCCGCCGAGACACGCTTGACCGCTTCCTCCGTCAGCATGACCGAGGTGTTGATGCCGCGCTGGATGTCACCCAGTATGGCGCGTACGTTCTGGGTCGCATCGCGCGACTGGTCGGCCAGGATCTTCATCTCGGCCGCCACCACGGCGAAGGACCGTCCATGTTCGCCCGCCGCCGCTGCCTCGATCGCGGCATTGAGTGCGAGCAGGTGCGAACGCTCCGACAGATCGTTGACGGAGGCGATGATTTCACTGATTGCCTCCGTCCGTTCGGACAGGGCCACGATGTTCGATGCCACGGCTTCCGCCCCGTCATGGGTATGGGCCATGGCGCGGGCGGTTTCCTCCACCGCTTCCAGCCCGCTTGCCGAACTGTGGACGATCACCTCCGCCGAGGAAATGACTTCACGCGCGCGCTTGCTGATCTGGGCGCCGGAATGGGTGATCTCGTCCACCGTGGCCGCCGTTTCCTGGACTGCGGCGAACTGTTCCTCAACACTTGCGGCCTGCTGCTGGGTGGAAGCGCGGATTTCGGCCACGGCGGCGTCAAGGTTCTGGGTGACCTCCCCGCTCTGGCGCGCGATCTCGCGCAGGCCGTCGATCATGCGGTTCAGGCCGGCGGCCAGGCGGGCGACCTCGTCACGTTCCTCGCCCATGCCGCCCACCTTGGCACGGGTGGCAAGGTCACCCTGCCCCACGCGCTCCATCACATGCATGATGGAGGAGATCGGCTCCATGATCGACCGCCGGGTCCAGAAGGTCACGATCAGCGCGACCACCACGGCCACCATCATACCGATGGCAAGCGAGCGGCGGCTGTAGTCATAGGATGCGGCGCCCTGCGTTTCGGCCACCTGCACGCCATGGTCCAGCAGCGAGGCCGCGCGCCCTACCAGCAGGTCGATCGACTGCTCGCGGCTGTCGATGCGTGACGCCTGCTCACGCACACTGGGGTCGTTGCCCGCGCGTATGGCCTGGAACAGCATGCCGGCGCCGTGCGTGTCCATCTGGAACTGGCCCGAAATCTCACGCAGCTGGCTGGCAACGGTATTGAACATCTCGCGCTGGTCATCGCTGCGGGCAAGGCGGCCGCCTTCCTCCGCGCGCGACAGCACGCCCGCCAGCAGGCCATCGGCCTCGCGCGCCTTTTCATTCCAGCTGGCAATGGCATCTTCCAGCACGGCGGGGGCGGTCTCGAAATCATGCGCGTAGTAATGCGCGAGGATGGCGAGGCGGCGGGCCACCAGATCGTTCTCGTTCGCGCGGATATGCGTCAGTTCACGGTAAACCGACAGGTCGCGGGTCACGATGATGTTCATCTCGTCACGCACCTCACGGATCTGGCCCAGCGCGTAGATGCCCAGCGACACCAGCAGCAGGACACCGACCATGAAACCGAACAGCAGGCGATTGGCGATTGTCACGGGACTTCACACTCCGACATAACGGGAAGAGAACAGGCGGGCAGGATCAATCACGCTCAGGCGACGGCCATCGGGCAGGCTGGCCTGCGGAAAGCCCGAGGGCGTGAGCGGCGTGGGGGTGCCGGTAATCTCCACCGTGCCCGCGGCCGATGTGGCAAGCAGCGCGATCCGTCCGAGCGGGATGCTGGAAACCGAACGCAGCAGCAGCATGACACCGGGCCGTTCCAGCCGTGCGCCACCCAGCAGCACCGACAGGTCGAACACGGTATACAGATCCCCCTGGTAGCCATGCACGCCCTGCACGCCGGGCGGGCAGTCGGGCCTGCGGGGCATGTCGTTCCAGACCGGGTCGGTCACACGCAGCACGGCATGCAGGTCCACCCCGCAGGGCTGGTCCGCCACATCCACCATGATCAGCGGGCGACAGGGCGCGATATGCGCGCCGGGCCGGTCACGGGCCGCCAGGGCGCGCGCGCGCTCATGCAGCACGCGCCGGGCAAAGGCGTCGTTCCCGCTGTCGCGCGCCACCGGCCCGCCCCCCGTCACGACCCGTCTCCCGTCATGACGAGACCCGGGCATGCTCGCCAGGCAGGGCTTCATCCATGTGTCGTGCCAGGCGCAGCAGGCCGCCGGCCGTCAGGCCATCCCCATCGGGCAGCGCCGCGCCGGGCGGACAGCGCCGGGCCAGCGCCACCATCTGCTGGCGGGTCCGCCGCGCCTCGGCGCAGGCGCCTGCATCTTCCAGCAGGCGGGCCAGGTAGCAGCGCGCCATGATGTGGTCCCGGCACAGGTAAATGACACGGCGAAACGATTCCTCGGCCTGCAGGAGACTGCCTTCCCCCCATGCCAGCACCGC
Organism: Komagataeibacter sp. FNDCF1; assembly: GCF_021295335.1. Taxonomy (NCBI): domain Bacteria; kingdom Pseudomonadati; phylum Pseudomonadota; class Alphaproteobacteria; order Acetobacterales; family Acetobacteraceae; genus Komagataeibacter; species Komagataeibacter sp. FNDCF1. Next base: position 1,363,030 of record NZ_JAIWOT010000001.1, read on the forward strand.
GAACAGGAAGTGGATGCGCGCATCGACCGGATGGCTGGCAAGATGGTCACGGCACATCTGCATGGCCCGCGGCACGTGGCCATCATCCGCCATGCGGCGTATCGCGGTGGCAACGGCGGCACTGTCGGCGCCCGCCATGGGCACGTTCGCGCGCGGGGAGTGGCGCCGGGGCGGCATGGCCCGCGCCGCGACGGGCGCCACCGGTCCCTTCCCCGCCATGCCGGCGCGGAAGGCCAGCGTGCCGGGCAGGCGCACGGTCTCGAGCCATGGCGAAAAATCGGTAACCGGCTCCGAATGCCCCAGCAGCAGCCAGCCCCGTGGGGCAAGACGCCCTGCAATGGCGCGGACGAGGGCGGTGGCCTGTGCCTGCGCGAAATAGATCAGCACATTGCGGCACAGGACCAGGTCGAACGGCCCGGCGGGGCCGCCATCGGGCTGCAGCAGGTCAAGGATGTTGCTGTAGCGGAAGCTGACCATGCGGCGGTAACGCTCATGCAGCCGCCACACGCGGGGGCTCACCGCAGTAAACCATGCCGCCCGCCGGGCCGGGTCGATATCGCGCAGGGTCCATGCACTGAATTCGGCAAGACGGGCCTGTTCGATGGCGCGGGTGCTGATATCGGTGCCCAGTATCTCGATATGCCACTCCCGCGGGTTCATGCCCGCCTTTTCCAGCAGGCGCGCAAGCAGGATGGCGATGGAATAGGGTTCCGCGCCGTTGGAGCAGCCTATGCTCCAGACACGCAGGTGGCGCGTGGTGGCCGCCGCGCGGATCAGTCCGGGCACGATGGTATGCTCCAGCGCCGCAAACTGCTCAGCATACCGGAAGAAAAAGGTCTCCCCTATGGTAATGGCGGATTCCAGTTCCCGCCATTCCGCGTCCCCCATTCCCTTATCCGCCAGCACGGCCAGATAGTCATGGCAGGTCCGGCACCCGTGCAGGCGCATGCGCGCGCCCACCATTTCCTCCAGCAGGTCGGTCTTGTCCGTGTAGTAATGCAGGCCGGTGCGCCGGGTCACGGCGGCAAGCAGCTTGCGCAACCCCGCGGGCGGAAAGGCGGATGGCGTGGTCATGCCCCATCCCCGCCCGCATCGGCATCGGCATCGGCCGTGTCGTCCCCGCCAGCCCACAGGGCCGCGCGCATGCGGGCCCGGGCCATCAGGCTGTCCAGCCGCACCTGCTCCCCATCGTTGAGGATATCTGTCATGCGCAGCATGAAGGCAATGCTTCCATCCCCGAGTTCAAGTTCCTGCCGTGCACCCTCTGCCCCCCCCGGCGCGCCGTCAACCACCGTGCGCATGCCGCCTTCGGGCCGGACCACGTCAAGTGCCGCATCCACCACCAGCCCCACGCTGCCGCCGCCGGGCAGGTTGCACAGCAGCAGCGGTCGGTACAGCAGGTCGACCGGCTGGCGCACCGCCTGCGCACGCGCGCCCAGCAGCACCCCCATGTCCAGCACCCCCACCATGGTGCCCCCCAGCTTCAGGCAGCCTGTTATATGTGGCATTTCCACCGCCAGCGGCAACAGGTCCGGCACGGGCATGCATTCACGCACGACCAGCCCTGCGGGCAGGCCATACAGCCGCATGCCGACACGGAAGATGACGAGAGGCGACAGCGCCCCGCGCGCCTGCACCGGTGCAGACGCTGATCGGTGTCCCGTATCCGGTCGTGGCGTGGCGTGATCCGTTGGCATGGCGCAACCTGCTGTTTGTCGTATCCACAAGGCAGAAGTTTGCATTTAATACAAGCCATCGCTACCTCGGTCTGGAATGCGTTTCCTACAATCCGGGGAAGTGCCCCATGGCCGGAGTCTTGTTTTGATGGACAGTCCCTTTTCCAACCACGCGCAGGACCGCGCAGCATCCCCCGATGGCACGCGCACGGGCGGGCTGAACATGCCGCGCATTCTGCGTGTGGCGGTGTGGGCCGTGTTCTATTTCCTGTTCTATCTGGTGCAGCAGGTCTCCGAACTGCTGGCGCCGCTCATGCTGGTACTGGGCATAGGCTGGAGCGCGCTGCCCCGGCTCATCGGCATTGCCGACGGCGTCGCCGGCAGCGACCCGCAGACGCGGGACATGATCGCCCATATCGCGCATTCCATTCCCGACCATGTGGAACTGGGCTCGCACCTGCTGACCCCATCCTCGCTGGTGTTTGACGGGCTGCTGCTCATGGCCGCCGCCGCCCTGTGCGCCACCCTGTCCACCATTGCCGCGCGCACCATGTAAAGACTGACGGGCAAGCCGCATGTTCCGCCTGCATGATGTCAGCTACACCCATGGTGGCAGCCGCACGGGGAGAGGCGCGCTCTCGCATGTCAGCCTGGATGTGGCGCAAGGCGAATTCCGCTGGCTGCTCGGGCCGTCGGGGGCAGGCAAGTCGTCCCTGCTGTCCATCCTGTCACTTGAGGTACAGGCCACATCGGGCATGGTGGAGATACTGGGCGTGCCGGTCATGCACGCCCGGCGCGCGGCCCTTGCACGCCTGCGCCGGCGGATCGGGGCGGTGCGGCAGGATTTCCGCCTGCTGCCCGACCTGAACGTGTTCGACAACGTGGCCCTGCCGCTGCGCCTGCAGCACCGGGCCGAGGCGGAAATCCGTCACGAGGTCCACGCCATCATGAAATGGGTGGGGCTGGAGACCCGGCTGGACGCGCTGCCGCCGCAGCTTTCGGGGGGGGAGCAGCAGCGCGTGGCGATTGCCCGCGCGGTGATCTACCGCCCGTCCCTGCTGGTGGCTGACGAACCGACAAACGCACTGGATGAACGACAGGCCGCGCGCCTGATCACCATGTTCCACCGGCTGGCGGAACTGGGCACCACCATTGTGGTCGCAACGCATAATGACGCCATTGTCCGCAAATACCCTGCACCGGCCATTGAACTGGCGCATGGCCACATGGTGCGGGATTACAACGGCTAATGGCACGACGGCGCTATCATGACGGGCTGGCCCTGCGCCAGGCCCTGCCGGGGCAGTTCCTGCCGTTCCTTGTCGCGGCCATGGCGTTCCTGGCGGCGCTGGCGCTGGCCGGCGGCATCGCGGCCCACGGCCTGTCGCAGCGCTGGACCCATGGCGCGGGCGCGGTCACGACCGTGCAGGTACCTGGTCCCGATGACCCGGCCAGCGCGGATGGCACGGCCACAGCCGCCCTGCCCACGCGCATCGCGGCGGTGCAGGCCGTCATAGACGCGACACCGGGGATTGCGGCCGCCCACCGGCTGAATGAGGGCGAACTGCGCGACCTGCTGGCGCCATGGATCGAACAGACCGGCGACCCCGTCCTGCCGCTGCCTGCCGTGATCGAGGTCCGCACCCGGCCGGGATACCCCCTGCCCCCTGATCTCGCGGCGCGCCTGCAGGCCCGTGCGCCAGGGGTCATGGTGGAACATGACAGCATATGGAGCGACCGGCTGGCGGCGCTGGCGGCCAGCCTTCAGGCCTGCGCGCTGCTTGCCGTGCTGATCGTGATGACGGTGGCCGTGGGGGTGGTGATGGCAGCCACCCGCGCCGGACTGCAGACACGGCGGCAGGCCATCGCCCTCATCCACTCGCTGGGGGCGACCGACAGCTATATTTCGGAACGGTTCGCCACCCGCGTGGGACTGCTGGCACTGGGCGGGGGGCTGGGTGGCAGCGTGCTGGCCCTGCCCATGCTGGTGGCCATGTCGTGGCTTGCCGCCCCCTTCAACGCAGCGGGAGAAACATCCATCCCCCCCGCCATGGACTGGCACGACCCGCGGGCCTGGATCGGCCTGCTGCCCCATGCACTGCCATGGATGCTGCTGGCCCTGCCGCCGGTGGCGGCCCTGACCGGCTGGGCCACCACGCAGCTGACCGTGCGGGCATGGCTGCGCCGCCTGCCATGATACGCCCCCCCGCACCGGGCGCCACGCGCGCCGCCCAACCGCGCCGTGGCCTGCTGGCCGGGTGCCTGGCCGCCGCAGTAGTGGCATGGGCGGCGGGGCTGGCGTGGTTTGTCCATGATGCCATGCGTCCACCCGTTCTGCCCCTGCGTGCCGATGGCATCGTCGCGCTGACCGGCGGGCAGGGGCGTATCGAGGAATCCCTGCGCCTGCTGGCACAGGGCCGTGCCGGCCGGCTGCTCATTTCGGGTGTGGACCCGCATGCCACACGCGGTGACTTCCTGCGCCACCTGCCCCAGCCGGTCCCGCTTGACATATGGACGCACACGGCACTGGGCCACCGCGCCACGTCCACACTGGGCAATGCGGACGAGACGGCGGCATGGGTGCATGAATACGGGCTGCACAGCCTGATCGTGGTCACGGCGGGCTATCACATCCGCCGTGCCATGCTGGAGATCTCGCGCACGGTGCCCGGTGTGCGACTGTATGGCTACCCCATACGCTCGCCCGCCCTGTTGCACCCGTTCCATCCCGCCACGATGCGGCTGATGGTGGTGGAATACGACAAATGGCTGCTCGCCTGCCTGAATGTGGTGCGGCTGACGCGTCCGCTCCATGGGCTGGTCAACCGCAGCGACACCCGCCCCGACATGCCCGACAGCATGGGATGACGCGGGCATTGCCGCTTGTCGCAACCCGGCTTTTCTGGTGTTAGGAAAAAACCATGCCCACTGATGGACCTGTTTCATGACCGTACTGCGCGCGCTGATGTTCAACCTGTATTTCCTGCTGCTGACCATCGTGATGGGTGTGCTGGCCTTTCCCATCAGGCTGCTCGCCCCGCGCCTTGCGCTGGGCTACGCCAAGCTCTGGACGGGACTGACGCTGCGCGGGCTGCGCCATATCTGCAACATCACCATACAGGTCACCGGGCGCGAGCATCTGCCACAGGGGCCGTGCCTGCTGGCCTGCCAGCATCAGTCCATGTTCGATACGCTGGTGTGGATGAACCTGGTTCCCCTGCCCGCCTATGTCATGAAACGCGAGCTGGAGCGCATCCCGCTGGTTGGCCCCATGCTGCGGCTGAGCGGCATGATACCGGTGGACCGGGATGGCAAGGCAAAAGCCCTGCGCACCCTGCTGGCCGCAACGGACGACGCGGTGGCCAAAGGCCGCCAGATCATCATCTTTCCCGAAGGCACCCGCACGCCGCCCGGCGCACCGGTCCGGCTGCAGCCCGGCATTGCCGCCCTGTCCACCCATACCGGCATGCCGGTCATTCCGGTTGCGACCGATGCGGGACTGCACTGGGGGCGCAATGCCCTGATCAAGCAGCCGGGCACCATTCATATCGTCATAGGTCAGCCCCTGCCGCCGGGCCTGCGCCGGGCACAGCTCCTGCCTGCCATCGGCGCGGCGTGGCGGACGCTGTGCACGGATAACGGGCTGCCGGTTCCCCCCGCCGGGACAACCACCGCCTCCGCCAGCTGACCCGCACCACCCCATCCGGGCGGGCGGCCTTTTGCTCTACGCCCTTCGTGCACGCCAGCGACTGCCGCGATACGGGCTGCCTGCAGGCAAACTGATACCCCGCATGATGACGCCGGAATGGAATACCGGCATGACATGCGCCATGTCAGGCCGGCATCACCCCACGGTCAGGCCGTGAAGGAGACGAAACAGGCGGGATGCAGGGCCATCTCTAGTCCGGGGTGGGGGGTGGCTGCCCCTGCCCCACGCGGGCCTGCAGTGCCGCCACCTGCTGGCGCAGGTCCATGATTTCGTGCAACAGGTCTTCAACCGTACGGTCGCCTGCCTGCTCCACAGCGTATAGCGACGTGAAGAGTGACATGGCCTGACGCACCACGGCGGCGTTTTCCTGCCCCAGGCTTTCCAGCCCGTCAGGCACTCCGGCGGTTGCAGGACGGTCCATGAAGGCCGTCATCATGCGTTCAAGATAATCAGAAACCTCACCCTGCCTCCTGTCACCATAACAGCGGATGAGCTGGCGCAGGAAGGCGACGGGCAGCATGGCCCGACCGCGCGTTTCCTCTTCCAGCATCACCTGCGCCAGCACGCCACGGGTTATGTCATCGCCCGTGCGGGCATCCAAGATGACGAAGGCACGGTCCTGCTTGACCATGTCCATGAGGTTTTCAAGCGTAATATACGCCGAAACCTCGGTATCGTACAGCCGCCGGTTTGCATATTTCTTGATTATGACGGGGGCAGAAGAGACCGACAAATGCCTTCCTTTCGCATGGATCAGGGGCCTGTCGCCCCGATACGCCATGGTGCAGATTTCATGAACGCGGCATGAGAACACACTGCCACATCATTAGGGCAAAATATTTGCCCCGACCATGTGCCCGATCAATCAATCCTGCATTTTCACGTCATCGATGATGCCCGCTCCCACCCGTGGCCCGGCGCTCTGCCAGGGTGCTCCAGCCACGACCATTGCGCCCCCCCCCGGCGCATCGGCACGCGCCGCGCCACACGCGGCCACGGCGCATTATGCGCATGCCGGGACATCATGACATATCATATCAGAAACTGTCCTTTTCCCGACGCAGGCGGGCCAGGGTCGCCACATCCTCCGCACGCAGGAACGGGTTTGTCGCACGTTCCAGCCCAAGTGTTACCGGCACGGTCGGCCGTCCCTCGTGGCGCAGGGCGTCCACCTGCGCCGCACGGGCGCGCAGCGCCGCGTTATCGGGGTCGACATGCAGGGCGAAGCGCGCATTGGACTGCGTGTATTCATGCCCGCAGCAGACAAGCGTGTCATCCGGGAGTGCCCCAATGCGCTGCAGGGAGCCGTACATGTCGGCGGGCGTACCCTCGAACAGCCGCCCACAGCCCATGCTGAACAGCGTATCGCCACAGAACAGGGCGGGGCCGGCGGGGAAGTAGTAGGAAATCTCCCCCGATGTATGTCCCGGTGTTGCCATGACACGGGCTTCGGCCTGCCCCAGACGCACGATGTCCCCATCGCGCACCGCCATATCCAGCGTGGGCAACCGGCGGGCATCGGCCGCCGCCCCCACGATCTTCGCGCCATAGCGCGCGCGCAGCGCCGCCGCCGCCGCAATATGGTCGGCATGGTGATGGGTCAGCAGGATCAGGTCCAGCCTGCCGCCTGCCGCATCGATGGCCGCGACAGGCGGGGCTTCCTCCGCGGGGTCGACAATGCCTGTCGCCCCGGTCGCCCCGTCGCGCACGAACCAGGCATAGTTGTCCGCCAGAATGGGAATCGCCCGGATGAAAATAGCGTCTGCCATGACTGTTCTCCCTGTCTGTGCCGGTTGCCACGGGCTGGCCACCATACGTGATGGCCGGGGCCACGGGGTGTGCTAGTGTGTACCAATGCAAGCCAACATGCACACCGCCGCGCGTTTTTATGAAAGCCATCGGGGCCGCGTGGCGGCACGCCTGCTGGGCCAGCGCATGACCGCCTTCTGGCCCGGCATGCCGCACGGCCATACGCTGGGGCTTGGCTACGCACTGCCCTTCCTGCCACTGTGGGACCGCGACGACGCGCCATGCATGTCCGCGCGGCTGGATACACATGTCACGCGCGACGCACCGCCATGGCAGGGGCGCGACTGCATCACGGATGGCAGGCACCTGCCGTTCGAGGACCTGAAATTCGACCGTATCCTGCTTATCCACGCGCTGGAGGTAAGCGAGGACAAGAATGCCCTGCTGCGGCAGGTGTGGAAGATACTCAGGGATGACGGGCGCCTGCTGCTGGTCGTGCCCAACCGGGCGGGGCTGTGGGCACATACCGACAACTCCCCTTTCGGGCAGGGGACACCGTTCTCGCGCCGCCAGATCGGCCGCTGGCTGGCCGATGCCTGCTTCCGCGCCGAACGGTATGAGGATGCGCTCTATATCCCCCCCGTCGGCCCCTGCCCCGCAACATCGCCCGGCATGGTGGAATGGACGGGGCGCAACCTGTTCCCCCGCCTGGGGGGTGTGTGCATGATCGAGGCGGTAAAGGACATCTATGCCGGTGTGCCCACCCGCCCCGCGGTCGTGGTGCCCGGCGGGCTGCGGCTGGGGGCGGCACGCGTCTTCTCGCGCAGCGTCACGCAGCGGCGGCCGCCCACGGATGCGCAGAATACTTGACCAATTTTACTGAAATCTTCATGAAGAGTGTCCCATGTCACTGATTCAATCCCTCAGGCTCGTCATCGCGCCGCCACACCCGGCCGCGCGTCCCTTCCTTCTCGGTTCGGGCGCCGTGGCCGTTATCGGTCGCCTGCTGCCCTTCAGGGCGACAAGGCTGCTGGGTACCGCCAGCGGGCTGTTCTTCGGTTTCTGCCTGTACTTCTTCCGTGACCCCGAACGCGTCACGCCGGCGGAACCGAACCTGGCCGTGGCACCGGCCGACGGGCATGTCGTCTCGATCGAGAAGGTCGCTCCCCCTCCGGAACTGGATATGGGGGATGCACCGGTATGGCGCGTCGCCACCTTCCTGTCCGTACTGGACGTGCATGTGAACCGCATGCCGGTGGCCGGCACGGTCACGCGCATTGCCTACCATGCGGGCCAGTTCCTCAATGCCAGCCTGGACAAGGCATCGGAACTGAACGAGCGCAACGCGCTGCGCGTGACCCTGCGTGACGGGCGTCAGGTCGCGGTGGTGCAAATCGCGGGCCTGATCGCGCGCCGCATCCTGTGCGATGCGGAAGAAGGCATGCAGTATGAAACGGGCGAACGCTTCGGCCTGATCCGCTTTGGCTCCCGCACCGACCTGTACCTGCCCGCCGATGTCACCCCGCTGGTTGAAGTTGGCCAGACCATGATCGGCGGCGAAACCGTGATGGCGCGGCTCTAGACCTCCATGGCGCTTCCCCCCCCTGACCGACCGGCACGCCGGATCCGGCGGCTGAAAAAACGCCAGCGCCCCCGCGTGCGCGGCCTGTCCTTCAACCGCATGGTCCCCAATCTCATGACCATGCTTGGCCTGTGCGCGGGGCTGACCGGCATGCGCTTCGGGCTGGAAGGGCGTTTTGGCAGCGCGGCCACGGCGCTGCTCATCGCTGCGTGCATTGACGGGCTGGACGGGCGCATTGCCCGCCTGCTGCGCGGCACCAGCCGCTTCGGGGCGGAGTTCGACAGCCTGTCGGACTTCCTGTGCTTTGGCGTGGCACCCGCCTTTGTCCTGTACCTGTGGGCCCTGCATGAAGGCGGGCGGTTCGGCTACATTCCCTGCATCATGTTCACGGTGTGCATGGCGCTGCGGCTGGCGCGCTTCAACGCCAGCCTGGATGATGATGCCGACAAGCCGAAGTACGCCAGCAACTTCTTTACCGGCGTGCCCGCCCCCGCCGGTGCGGGGCTGGCGCTGTTCCCGCTGTTCCTGGGACTGGAAGCACAGCGGCTGCATCTGGACTGGCTGTACGAACTGACGCGGGACCCGCTCCTGCCTGCCCTGACACTCAGCGGTACGGCATTCCTTCTGGTCTCCACGCTACCGGTCTGGTCATTCAAGAATTTCAAGGTACCGTCTCCCCTTATCCTGCCCACCATGCTGGGCACCGGGGCCTGTGCCGCGGTACTGGTGGCCGAGCCATGGGGCGCGCTGGCGGCGGCAGGCGTGCTGTATATCCTGCTGCTGCCCATGAGCCGCCGCAGCTTTCACCGCCTGCGCCGCGAAGCCGACGCGCTGCAGGAAAGTGACGATACGCCCGCCCACCCGTCCTGATCCCGTCTTGGCCTGCTTCTCCCGCCTTTATTCCGGGGGCGCGGGCCTGTCTTCCCCCATGCGCCAGCGCACGAGGGCGTCCAGTATCGTGGCGGGCGCGGGTGGACAGCCCGGCAGCGACAGACTGGCACGCGCCCGCTCGCCTACCCCCCCCAGCACGGCGTAACCGGGCACGAACAGGCCGCCATCCACCGCGCAGTCCCCCAGTGCGCCAAGAAGCCGGGGGCCGGGCATGGCCTGCCAGGCCAGTTCCACCACAGGGGCCATCGCCATGGTCAGGCTGCCGGTCAGGAGCAGCATGCCAGCCTGACGTGGCGTGGTGACGAAACGGATATCGATGCTGGCCGCCACCAGTGCCCGCGACACGGCGCGCAGTTCCAGTGCGCAGCCGGTGCAGCCACCGGTTTCGATATGAAAGATATCCAGCGCCCGCGGGCGCGGCAGCACCGTCCCCTCGGGCCAGAACAGGTGCAGATACGCCATCGCCGCCTCCTTACAGATCAGCCCCCGCAGCCGACAGGCCCAGCGATATCAGCACGGGATCAACATCTTCGTACATCGCGCCGGACAGGATGGCGGGCAATGCCTGTATATGCGCAAGCGACGGATCACCGCACCACCATGCGGCAATCCGGCCGTTTTTCACCCGCACCCAGTGCCATACGGGGCCTGCCGGACCTTCGGCAAGGCCAAGACCCTCGCCGGTCATATCGTCCGGGCCGGGATGCGGCGGCAATTCCGGCAGCGTATCCGCCGTGGACAGGATCGCCACGCTTTCCCCCATTTCATGCAGGCGGGTGGCAAGGCGGGCGGTCATGTCGCCCCCGCCACGCGGCGGGGGTGTCAGCCATCCCGGCGCGTAGCCGGGCCCGTCGCGCCGCAGGTCGGCCTCGATGCCCGAAGCCCGCCCCGCGCAACCCGCAATTCCCCAATGCCGGGCGACGTCAGTGGTCAGGACGCCCCGGCCCAGCAACTGCGTGGCCAGCCCGCGCGGCCGCCAGAACAGGCGTTTCAAGGCCAGACAGCCGGCATGCAGATCGTCCATCATCCCTGCCGCGGGTACGCGGGCCGCATGCGCATCGGGGGGGGAGAACACATCAAACAGCAGCCGGTGGCCATACAGTGCGTGACAGGCCTGCCTTACGCGTTCAAGCAGGGTTGCGGCCAGGGTGGCGAAGCGTCCATCCGCCAGCAGGTCCGCCATCTGCCCCAGCATGTCCAGATGGGTCGCCACCCGTTCAAGTTCAGCGGGGAAAATGGCCGACCGGGCCAGCCAGTCCGCTGCCCCCCCGGCGGCAGCCACGGCACGCGCAAGGGCCAGCTGGTGTGCAACCGTTGCCGTCGCGTCAATCCGGGCGACCAGCCCCGCCGCCCCGGCCAGCGTATTGCCCCGCATGCGCGCGCACAGTCCACGATGGGCATAGCCCATGCGGGTATGGACCTGCATGATCCGCTCCCCCGGCACACCCAGGCGCAGATGCAGGGGGGCATGAAAACCGCCCTCCGCCGGGCCGTAACCCAGCATGATGCCCCCTGCCCGTTCCATGGCGCTGCCATCATCGAATTCCACCCCTTCGGGTGGCGGCGGGGCGGGTGGCGGGCGTTCCCGCAGGGGCCATGTCACCCCCCACTGTCCCTGATCAAGCCAGGGCGCCGTACCGGTTGCCCCCATGGCCTCGACCCCCCACAGATCATGGATCATGCGCTCATGGGCCTGCGCCCCGGCGCGCGCGGGGGAAAGGGCATGATAACGCCCCCCGTCCACCTCCACACTGGCAATCAGCGGCCCCGTGCCATCCAGGAACAGGGCATGCACCTGCGCGCCATCCGACCACAGCCCGCATAGCCGTGCGCGGCAATGGGGCAGTTCCTCCACCATCCCACGCCATGCATCGGGGGTCAGGACAAAGCGCCCGTCACAGGACGTGGGCTGACCGGCGCGGACAAGGGCGCGCAGCTTCATGGCCCGATCCCCCCATGATGGATGACAGCGGCAAGCACCACGCAGCCCAGCACCAGCAGCAGGCCGCCCCTTGATCCCATGGCATGCACGCCATCATGCCACGCCATGCCCGGTTCACACCGGGCCATGACCGGCCACAGGCTCATGCCCGCCAGCAGGGCCACCACAGGCGCATGCGCCATCTGTGCCATCAGCACAAGAACCAGCGCCATGCCCGGCAGGAACGGTGGCCATGACAGGTACCCCTCATCCACCACGTCATGCGCGGTGGGCCGCATGCAGGCAAGCACCAGCAGACAGGCCGCAAGCGGCAGCCCCGTGGCCGCCCCCGGCAGACCCGTCGCCAGCACCGCCCATGCCCCCCACGCCATGGCAGGTGTGCCCTGCCGCCCGGTGCGCGGCAGGGCAGCCCATGCCAGACAGGCCAGCCCCATGAAGGTCAGGACCGGCTGCACGACCGGCCACATATCCGCTGCCCGTGCCACGACCGGCAGGGCGGCCAGCGTATCCATCCCCCGTCCCGGCAGGCCCGGCGGCGCGGCATCCGCCAGCAGCCCGCAGGCCAGAAGCACACCGCATACCAGCAGCACAGCCCCCGCCTGATCGGCCATGCCGCCCCATTGCGCCTGCAGCACGGACAGGCCGCCCTGCGCCATGACAAGCCCGCCCAGCCCGCTGCGCAATGCTTCCCACCCGATGCGGTCGAGCCCCCGGGGGCCGTGCGCCAGTACCAGCCGCACCCCCAGTCCCACGCCCATGATCGCGAAAAGCAGGTCACACCGCCCGAACGCCACCGCAAGCGCTGCATTGCCCGACAGGATGAACGCGGCAGCGACCGCTCCGGAACCATTCTTCCCGCCGTCATGGACAAACGAGACACGCACGCACAGCGCCAGTGCCGGGGCAAGCCCCATAAGCGCCTGCGCGGCGGTCGGGGCGACCCATCCGGCCACACCGCATAACGCGACAAGCAGCCCGGCCAGCAGCACGCGCAGGGCCTGTGGCGCTCCCGTGGCCAGCAGCGCCATGACGGACACGGCCATCCACCCCGCCAGCAGGCTGCCGTAAAGCGGGAGTGACATCATGATGAATCCCCACCCGCGCGCGGAATGCTGGCCATGACGGCATTCAGCCCGGCGGCAGCCACGATCACCACCAGCATGACCGGCGTGCTGCCCGCGCGCGCGCCCAGCAGCATGACGCCATCCAGCCCGCATGCCAGTCCCGCGCACAGCGCCGCCGGCCCGCGCGCGATACAGGCACCCCACGCACCGCACAGGATGGCGCACAGGGCCGCCATGACCATGAAGCGCTGCGCCATGTCCCCCACGGCCCCCTGCACGATGACCTGCGCCAGCACCGTCACGCAGACCAGTCCGCCAGCAAGGCGGATGACGCTGCGCTCACGCCCGCTGGCTGGCACATGCAGCATCTGTACTCCCAGCAGGCCCACGCATCCCGCCAGCACCACGGCCAGCAGGCACGCAACACCGACCTGCTGCCCCCCGTTCCAGCCGGACAGGCACACGCAGCCCGCCGTCAGCCCCCCATGCCATACAAGCCCGCCCCCGCGCCCCCCCGAACAGGACAGCGAACAGATGACAAGCATGCCAAGCAGAAGCACCAGCATGGTCAGCCCGCCCCCCGCCCGGCAAAAAGCAGGACCCCGGCCATGATCGTGCAGAGCAGGCCAAGCCCGGCGCGCCAGCCCGCATGCCGCTGCCCCGACAGAACGAAAACCCGCATGCCCGCCACGCACCCGCACGCCAGCAGCATGTGTATGCCCCATAACAGCATGGCCACGCCCATCGGCCCCGGCCCCCATGAACGGGCCAGCAGATCAGGCTCCACGATGCTTTCGGGCCAGACCAGATCACGCGCCAGCATCATCCATACCACCGCCAGCAGGTCACGCGCATACTGGGCCACGGCACGGTCGGGGCCAGCCAGGTCTTCCAGCATGACGGAAAACAGCCTTGCACCGGCTTCGTGACCTTCTTCCACCCCCGTCAGCACCAGCGCGCCCGCCACCAGCGCCAGCGGCACACGGACCAGATTCATGTCCGCCACATGCGCCTGCCGCACCAGTCCCGCCAGCGTGCCATCGGGCAGGCACGTGCCCAGTATCGCGCAGGACAGCAGCAGCACCGGCTGGAGCATCAGCCCCCCGGCAACCACCCGCAGCCCGGCATGTCCCGGCCGGGCCAGCCCCGCGGCAAAGGCCACGGTCACAAGCGCGACAAAAGCCGCTTCCAGCAGCCCTCCCACCACGAGCAGGTCTGACAGATCGCCACAAGGCAGACCGATGGAAAAGGACGGCACGAGCATGGCCGCCCCCATGGCCGCCGCCAGCGCAAGCCAGGGGGCAAGGGCGGTAACATGCGCACCCGCGGCCGAGCGCACGCCCGGCTGGCGCCAGGCATGCCGCAGCGCGCGCCAGTGCGCGACAGGATCGGGGGGGCGGCGCTCGCCCTCCATCATGGTGGCCATCCAGCGCAGAAGGCCGATCCACAACGGGGTTGTCAGCATGACCAGCGCCATATGGCAGCCAGCCAGCAGCGTGGCCTGCATCCGCGCGGCCAGCAGGGTTGGCACCGTCATCGTCTATCCATGCCACGCAATGAACACGAGCGCCCCCAAGCAGGCCAGCAGCATGACAGCCGGTACGGCAATGACACGCCCCTGCCACAGCCAGTCCATACGATGCAGCAGGACCCTGCCCCCGCGCCCGGCCCATGCGCGCCACCTTACATATGCCCGCACCCAGCGCAGCCGGGTCGGGGCGGGCACCAGCATGTCCAGCACCATGCGCGCCGGGCTGGCGGGGCCAGGCTGTGTCAGCGGGTCGCCAAAGACCATCCAGGGCGGAACGGCGGGCGCGCCCTGCTGCCAGCCCGCCACCTGCCGCGCGGGAGTGGGGCAGGCAAGTCTGCGCAGCAGCAGCGCCACGCCCCCCATTACCGCCACCAGCAGGCACAGCCGCCCGGGGTGAAGAATGGCCGTGCCATCGGGAGAGGCAAGAACGATGTCATTGACGGCGGGATGAAGCAGGGAACCGGACAGGCCATGGTCCGCTCCCTCCATCAGTCCCATCCACAGGCCCGGCCAGATGGAGGAAAGAAGCACCGGCACACCGGCAGCTAGCACGGGTATCATGGCGCGGCCATCCGGGTCGGCCGCCCCCGCGCCACGCGGGGTCCGGGGCCGGCCGCACAGCATGACCGCCACCACACGCACCAGCGCCAGCATCCGCACGGCCCAGCCCACACCAAGGGCGACAAGTGCGGCCAGCAGGGGCATGTCCCCCGCCAGTCCACCACCATGCGACATGTCGGCAAGCAGGTGCAGCAGCATCCAGATGACGGAAAAACCCAGCAGGGGCGGCAGCCCGCTTTCCGCCAGCAGGCCAAAAGCGAACAGGGCGGACAGCCAGGGCATGAGCATGCCCAGCCCCCCCAGCCGCAGCAGGATCAGCGCCCCGGTCTCCCGCTCCATCACATCAAGCGCGCGCGCCATGAACACCCATGTCAGCAGCGTTGCCACCACCAGCATGGACGTGCGGCTGGCGGATACCGCCATGGCGGGCAGGTCATCGGCACGCGCCAGCAACCCCAGCCCCGCCAGCACGATCACCAGCGCGCCGGAACCACCCAGAAGCCCGGCCATGACCCCACGCCCCTCACCCGCACGCAGCGCGCGCCACGACGCGGTCATGTAGAACAGGCATCCCGCCACGACCAGCAGCCAGCCCCAGCGCATGTCCGCCACCATGCCCGCCCGGGGCAGCCGCCCCCACAGGCCCATGGCGGCGATCATGCCCGCGATATCCGCCAGATGGAACGGCCTGCCCGCACGCGGAGCGATACGGGGGGAAAAGGACAGGCCCAGAAGCCCGCGCGTGGCACACCAGCACAATCCGGGCAGAAGCCAGCCGGCCCGCTCCGGGCAGGTCAGCCCGGCCGCCAGCAGCAGCAGGGCAATCATGTCGGGTGCATGGCGCGCACCGGCCCGCCGGGTCGTGCCTGTCACCAGCAGTATCCACCCCGCTCCCGCGCAGGACAGGACATCGTTGCCCATCACCGCAAGGCCCGCCGCGGCACAGGCCGCAAGGTCACGCCAGGCAGAAGCGGCCCCGCCCGCAAGCCCAAGGGGTACAAGCAGGGCAATGACGCGTGGGGATGCAGACAGGCCATTCCACGCTACCGGCCCGCCCGGCAGCCTGATGCCAAGACAGGCCAGAACCGCCATGGCGGCCACAGCCAGCCATCCCCCCCGCAGGCAAGCCAGCGCCAGGCCACCGGATGGGTGGCCACCGCCCCGTGGCCAGCAGGCCAGCAGGACCGTCGCCCCACCCAGCAGCAGCATCAGGATGACAGGGATGACAGGAATGATGACGGCCCTCCCGCTTGCACCCGGGGAAAGGCCGGGCGGGTCAGATCATGGCCAGCGGCTCCTTGCGGCGCGGTGGCGCTATGGCTTCATCAATCTGCGCCAGATCCTCGCGCGTCAAGGTTATCTCCTGCGCGGCAAAGTTTTCACCCTGATGGCGCGGGCTGCCCGCCTTGGGAATGGCCAGTATATTTTCCTGCCGCAGCACCCATGCCAGCGCGATCTGCGCCGGGGTGGCCGGACCGAGCGACGTCGTGTGCCGCTGCGCGACCTGCCGCAGCACCGGCGCTTTCAGCAGGTCGCCCCCCTGCCCCAGCGGGGAGTAGGCCATGGTCACGACACCCGCCGCCCGGTCACGTGCCAGCAGGTCAAATTCCACACCCCTGTAATCAAGGCTGTAGAGCACCTGATTCGCGGCGCACGGCGTACCCGCATGGATGGATGCGACCTCACGCATGCCATCGGTATCGAAATTGGACACGCCCCAGCTGCGGATCAGCCCCGCATCCACCAGGTCATCAAATCCGGCAATGGTCTCGGCCAGCGGCACGCTGCCCTGCCAGTGCAGGAGATAGAGGTCGAGGTAATCGGTGCCGAGGCGTCTGAGCGAGGCCTCGCACGCCTTGCGCACCCCCTTGCGCGATGCGTTGGAGGGCAGCACCTTGCTGACCAGGAACACGTCATCGCGCACGCCGTGTATCGCTTCGCCCACCAGTGTTTCCGACCGGCCGGAGCCGTACATTTCCGCCGTGTCCACCACGCGGATGCCTGCATCCAGCCCCGCACGTATGCTGCTGATCTCGTCCTTGCGGCGGCTGGCGCTGTCGCCCATGTTCCATGTCCCCATGCCCAGCGCCGGAACCGTGGTGCCATTGGGAAAAGTGACCGTCTTCATCGCTAACCTGCCTTCCATCCTGCGGCACCGGGGTGCCGTGACGTCCTATCTGCGACGCGCCCAGCCTCTGGGCTGCTGCTGCCAGTAGCTCATTTCATGGCCGCCATCGCGCCCTGCCACCCAGCGGCGGCGGGCGGCGGCAACGGCGGCCCCGTCATGGCCGTCAAACAGGTCGAACACCCGCTCGAACGGGGAAAGATCCGTGACCTCCACCCCGTCCAGCACAAACAGGAAGGTTGCCCCGTTGGGAACGTCCTCTCCCTCCGTCAGCCAGATCGGCTGCCACGCACCATGCCCCATGGCCTGTGTGCCATGGGGGAGCCACAGCGGGTCGGTCGCCCGCCACAGCCCCTCGTCGATTTCCTGCACCCGTGCGGGTGTCGCGCAGCGGATGACCGCCCGCCTGCCTTCCGCCAGCGTGCGCCCCAGCAGCGCGGGCAGGACCGCCAGCGCCGCTGAGCGCGTCAGGTGATAGAAGCCGATCTGCGCCATGGAGTTCCCTGTTCCGCCCTGACCTGCCACGCGGGGCAGGTATCAGCCCTCGTAATACGTGCCGACCAGACGGTCGAGCAGGCGCACGCCAAAGCCGGTCGCGCCCTTGGGCGCATGCGACGTGGGCTTGGAGGAAAACGCGGTGCCCGCGATGTCCAGATGCGCCCATGGCACATCATTGACAAAGCATTCAAGGAATTTGGCTGCCGTGATCGACCCGCCGGGACGCCCGCCGATATTCTTGAGATCCGCAATGTCCGAACGCAGCAGTTCAAGATAGGCGGCATCCAGCGGCATGCGCCACAGCTTTTCGGCCGACCGCTCGCCCACGTCGGACAGTTGTGCCGCAAGCCCGTCATTGTTGGAGAACAGGCCCGCACGCTCCACGCCTAGGCTGACCACGATCGCACCGGTCAGGGTCGCCAGGTTGACCATGAAGCGCGGCCTGAAGCGGTCCTGCGTGTACCACAGCACATCGGCCAGCACGAGCCGACCTTCGGCATCGGTGTTGAGCACTTCCACCGTCTGGCCCGCCGCGGTGCGCACCACGTCTCCGGGGCGCTGGGCGTTGCCCGACAGCATGTTTTCCACCAGCCCCACCACGCCAACGGCATTGACCTTCGCCTTGCGTCCCGCCAGTGCGGCCATGGTGCCGACCACGGCGGCCGCACCAGCCATGTCGGTCTTCATCTCGTCCATGCCGGCGGCGGGCTTGATCGAGATGCCGCCGGAATCAAAGGTCACGCCCTTGCCGACAAAGGCGACCGGGGCCTCGCCCTCCGCCCCGCCATTCCAGCGCATGATGACCGTGCGCGGCGGCGCGTCGCTGCCCTGGGCCACGCCCAGCAGCGCGCCGAAGCCCAGTTCGTGCATGGCGTCGCGGTCCAGCACCTCGACCGTGATGCCCATATCACGCAGGGCCAGGATGCGCTGT
Organism: Komagataeibacter sp. FNDCF1; assembly: GCF_021295335.1. Classification (NCBI taxonomy): domain Bacteria; kingdom Pseudomonadati; phylum Pseudomonadota; class Alphaproteobacteria; order Acetobacterales; family Acetobacteraceae; genus Komagataeibacter; species Komagataeibacter sp. FNDCF1. The sequence continues at coordinate 1,381,289 of NZ_JAIWOT010000001.1, forward strand.
TCGAATTCGGGCGGGCGGAGCATGTTGGCCGGTTCGGACACCAGGTCACGGCACAGGTAGACCCCCCGCGCCACGGCCGCCAGCGGTGCCCAGGCAGCACGGGCCGCCGCCGGATCGGCCGTGGCGACGGTCAGCGCCTCAAGCCCGCCCGTCTCGCCCGCGCGGGGCCGGGTGCGATACGAATCGAAGCGGTAGCTGCCCAGCACCGCCCCCAGCGCCGCATGCGCCGCAAGTTCGGGGGACAGGGCATCGGCCACGATCACGCCGGTCGTGCCGCCCGCGGCCAGCGCCTTTGCCGCGGCCAGACCAGCCTTTTCCGCCACTGTGCCGTCCAGCGCGTCCGCATTGCCCAGACCGACCAGGATCACGCGGTCATAGCCCGCGCCGGGTGCAAGCACGACACAGGTCTTGCCAGCCTCGAACCCGAACCGGGCCGCCCGGGCCGCCCGCTCCAGCGCGCCACCCACGGCACCGTCCACCCGCGCGAACGCGCCTTCGGGCTGCGCGCCGGAGGGCGCAAGAAGGGCAAGGGAACCGCCCTGGGGCGAAGTAACATCGGAAAAGGCGATATCGAGCATGAGTATCACGGTGCTCCGCTACAAAATGATGGACTGACAGGCTGAATTCCCGCCCCGGCACGCCATGGCCGCAACCGGGACAGGCATATCCGGTGCCGCCCGTACCGATTAAAGGCATGACGGCGTGCGATGAGTAAGCTAATGCGAACAGCATGAATACGCCATCCATGCCAGAACATGAGGACGGATTCCTTCTGGATCTCGCCCTCCGCCTTGCCAGTGAGGCCGCGGACCTGATCCGCGCCATCCGTGCGCGCGGCTTCGCGACACAGGTCAAGACCGACAGCTCCCCCGTGACCGAAGCCGACCATGCGGCGGAAGCCCATATCCTCGGCGGTCTGCGCGCCCATGCCCCCGCCATCCCCGTGGTGGCGGAGGAAGAAATGGCCGCGGGCATCCGCATCGATACGGGCAGCGAATTCTGGCTGGTGGACCCGCTTGATGGCACGCGGGAATTCGCGGCGGGTCGTGATGACTTTACCGTCAATATCGGCCTGGTGCGCCATGGCCGCCCGGTGCTGGGGGCCGTGGCGCTGCCCGCCTATCATCAGCTTTATGGCGCGGGTGCGGGGCGCGGGGCCTTTCGCATCGACGCAAACGGCACGCAGGCAATCCATGTGCGGCCCGCCCCGGCGGAAGGGCTGCGCGTGCTGGCGTCGCGTCATTACGCCGATGATCCGCGACTGAAGGATTTCCTTGGTGGCCACCGCATCGCGCATCTGGGCAATATCGGCTCGGCGGCCAAGTTCATCCGGGTCGCCGAGGGGCTGGCCGATCTCTACCCCCGGCTTGGCACCACCATGGAATGGGATACCGCGGCCCCACAGGCAATCGTGGAAGCGGCTGGCGGCACGGTCACCACACCCGATGGCGCGACACTGGGTTATGGCAAGCCTGACTGGCGCAATCCGCATTTCGTGTGTCGCGGCGCGGTATAAGCCGGGCCATGCACACACGCCTGCTGCCTGACACCCCCGGAGGAATCGAAGCCGCCGCCGCCATCCTGCGCGCTGGCGGCCTGGTCGCCTTCGGCACCGAGACGGTGTACGGCCTGGGGGCCGATGCCCGCAACGACCACGCGGTCGCCGCCATCTACGCCGCCAAGGGGCGGCCGGGCATCAACCCGCTGATCAGCCATTTCACCACCGCCGCGCATGCCTTTGCCCAGGTGGTGCCCACGGAACTGGCCCGCAGGCTGGCCGGACGCTTCTGGCCCGGACCGCTGACCCTTGTGCTGCCGCGCGCGCCGGGGTGCGCCCTTTCCGCCATTGCCACGGCGGGCCTGCCCACCGCCGGCGTGCGCGTGCCCACGGGGCCTGCCACACAGGCCCTGCTGGCCGCGTGCGGCTTTCCCGTCGTGGCCCCTTCGGCCAATCCGTCAGGAAAGGTCAGCCCGTCCGATGCCCGGCATGTGCTGGCCGGGCTTGATGGCCGGATCGATGCGGTGCTGGACTGCGGCCCCTGCCATGTGGGGGTGGAGAGCACCATCGTGGACCTGAGCGGGGAGGTGCCCGTGCTGCTGCGCCCCGGCGGCGTGACGCTGGAAGCGCTGGAGGATGCCTGCGGCCAGCCGCTTGCCATTCCGCAGGCCAGCAATGACACCTGTCCCACCGCGCCCGGCCAGCTTTCCTCCCACTACGCGCCGGGGCTGCCGGTGCGGCTGGATGCGGAGAGCATTGGCCCGGACGAGGCGCTGCTGGCCTTCGGGCCGCCGCTGCCCGGCGCCACGCTGGCCTGGAACCTGAGCACCGCAGGCGATCTGCACGAAGCGGCGTCCCGCCTCTTCGCGGGGCTGCGGTTTCTTGATATGGAAGGACACCGCCGGGGACTGGCCAGGATCGCGGTGCAGCCCATCCCCCTCCATGGGCTGGGCCGTGCGATCCGTGACCGGCTTATCCGCGCGGCAAGCCCGCGTCCGTAATAGTTTCAACGCATGACCCGACCCCGGTGCCCCTGAAATGAGCGATACAATCGACCCCAAGGAACTGAAAATCCTTTCGGATATTCTTGCACTCGTGCTGGAAGAACATGCAGGCCAGTCGGAAAATGCACTGGCCGCCATCCGCACGCGCGCCAGGAAAAACGGGGTAACGGGTGGTGCGCTGAAGAACCTGTTCTCCGCCATCGCCCCCAACCCGCCGCAGAAGCCGCCACCAAAGCAGCGTGCGCCGCGCACCACCAAGGCCAGCGCTGCGGCGGCAAAGGAAATTCAGGATTCGCACGCCCGCATCGCGCAACTGGCGGCCAATATCCGCAAGCTTGACCTGGAACTGCGTGACATGCGCACCAGTAACGAGGCCCTACGCCTGGAACTGAACCAGACCCGGCAGGCCCGGGCCGAAACGCAGGCCGCGCTGTCAGTCGTGCAGTCCCGCCCCGCGCCAGGGCGTTCGGGCCTGCTGGTGGCGGCCACCGTCGGCCTGCTGACGGGTTTCGCGCTGACGCAAGGGTGGCACCTGTTCATATCCGGCTCCCGCGCGGAAGCTAGTGCCGGCTATGCGCCCGCCATGCATGGCGGCACCCGTCATGGGCAGGCATGGCTCCTGTCCCCTCCATCGCCCCTTCATCCAGGAAGCATGCCGTCATGACCCAGGCCCCCACCACCACATTGACACCAGCCGACCTGGTCAGCCGTTTCACGGACATGCTTGGCCCGGTGGGGGTGCTGACGGAAGCTGGCGATACCGCCGCCTACTGCACCGACTGGCGTGACCTGTACCATGGCAGGGCGCTGGCCGTGCTGCGTCCCGCCAGTACGCAGGAACTGGCCGGCCTTGTCCGCTTCTGCGCGGCCCACGACGTGCCCATGGTGCCGCAGGGCGGCAATACCAGCATGGTCGGTGGCGCCACCCCTGATACCAGCGGGCGGGAGGTCGTGGTCTGCCTGTCGCGCATGAACCGCGTGCGCGGCATCGACCCGCACGACCTGACCATGGAGGTCGAGGCCGGGGTCACGCTCAAGGCCGCGCAGGACGCGGCGAAGGAGGCCGGGTTCATGCTGCCGCTTTCCATCTCGTCCGAAGGCTCGGCCCAGATCGGGGGCGTGCTGGCCACCAACGCCGGCGGCAACAACACCCTGCGCTACGGCAATGCACGCGAACTGGTGCTGGGGCTGGAAGCGGTGATGCCCGATGGCGGCGTGTTCCATGGCCTGCGCCGCCTGCGCAAGGACAATACGGGCTATGCGCTGCGCCAGCTGCTGATCGGGTCGGAAGGTACGCTGGGGTTCATCACCACCGCCATCCTCCAGCTTCACCCCCAGCCAAAGGCGATCGAGGCCGTGCTGTGCGCGGTGGATGATGCCGGTGCGGCGCTCAGGCTGCTGGGCCTGCTGCGCGGGCGCGACCCGGCACTGGTGCAGGCATTCGAGTTCATGTCCGGCACGGGCATGGATCTCGTGATCGATCTCATCCCCGGTGCCACCCTGCCGCTGGGCGAGCGCGCACCGGCCTATGTGCTGGTGGAGCTTGCCACCCCGCGCCCCGATGCGGACCTGCGGGAATATGCCGAGGACGTGCTGGGAGAGGCGCTGGAGGACGGCATCATAACCGACGCCGTGATTGCGGAGAGCGAAGGCCAGCGCGCGGCACTGTGGAAACTGCGTGAGGAACATGCCGAGGCCCAGCGCAAGGCCGGGGCCAGCGTCAAGAACGATGTATCCGTACCCGTGACCCACGTGCCCGAACTGATCGACCGCGCGACGGCGGCCTGCAGCGCGCTGGTAACGGGCATCCGTCCCGCCCCGTTCGGCCACATGGGCGATGGCAACATCCACTTCAACCTGGTCCAGCCCGAAGGCATGGCGCCCGAGGCCTTCCTCGCCCGCAGCCATGACATCATGGATACGGTGGCCGCGATCGTGAAGGAACTCGACGGTTCGTTTTCCGCCGAGCACGGGGTGGGCCAGCTCAAGCCCTACATGATGCCCGCATGGCGTGGCGGCGCGGAACTGGCGGCCATGCGCCACATCAAGGCGGCGCTCGACCCCCGGAACATCATGAACCCGGGCAAGGTCCTGCCGCCCGTTGCACAGGGCACATGACGCGCGCCACGGCCACACGGCGCGTAACGGACTGTTCCCGCCCCCCATGCCAGAGGGGTTCACCCCTTTTGCCCCGGCGGGAACAGGGCTAGACAGGATCATGCCTGTCGTCCGCCCTGCTCCCGACCGTCTTGCGCCACGCCTGTCCATTCTGGACGGCTACATGCTGCGCCAGCTGCTGCTGGCGCTGGCGGCGACCACGGGCGCGCTGGTCACGCTGATCTGGCTTACGCAGTCGCTGCATTTCGTATCCCTGGTGGTGGGGCGCGGGCTTTCGCTGCGCGTGTTCTTGGAACTGACCAGCCTGCTGATCCCGTCCTTCGTGGCGGTCATCCTGCCCATCACCACATTCGTGGTGGTGCAGTTCATCTACCAGCGCCTGGGGGCGGACCGGGAACTGACCGTGATGCAGGCCGCCGGCCTGTCACCCGCGCTCATGGCGCGGCCGGGGCTGATGTGCGCCGCCATATCCACCGTTGTGTGCCTGGTGCTGAATGTCTGGATCGTGCCGGTTTCGTACCATGCCTTCCGGCAGTACGAATTCCAGATCCGCAACCGCATGGCCGCCTTCCTGATACAGGACGGGGTCTTCACGCAGGTTTCGGACAACATGACCGTCTATATCCGCGCGCGCGACAAGGACGGCACGCTGCACGGCATCATGGTGGAAGATGACCGCACCCCCGGCGCCGAGGCCACCATACTGGCGGAGGAAGGCAACCTGGTCATCATCAATGACCAGCCGCGCGTCGTGCTGTTCAATGGCTCACGACAGGAAATCGACAGCCATACCGGGCGGCTGAACGTGCTGACCTTCACACGCAACACCATCGACCTGTCCAGCCCGCACACCGCCCATACCCGCCTGCCGGACGCCAATGAACTCTCGATCGCGCAGCTGCTCCATCCGGACATGCGCCAGTATTCCCGCCGCGACGAAAGCAAGATGTTCATCGAGGCGTGGCGCAGGCTCAGCACGCCGTTCTGCGCCTTCTCATTCGCCATGATCGGGCTGGTGGGGGCCATGGGGGGCAGCTATTCGCGCCAGGCCAGCATCCTTCGCCCGGTGCTGGCCATACTGGCGGTGGTGGCGGTGCAGGCGCTGACGCTGCTGGTGCAGAACCTTGCCTCACGCAACCTGCAGCTCATGCCGCTCATGTGGGTATGCACGATCGGGCCGGGCGTGGTGTGTGCGCTCATGCTGTTCTGGCCCGAACTGCGCACGGAGCGTGAAAGCCGCAGGCTGGCTGGTGGCGCGCGGTCATGAACCTTGCCCTGACCCTGTCGCTGTACATCGCCCGGCAGTTCACCTGGGCTACGCTGTCGGTCATCGCCTTCCTGACCGGGCTGATCACGATGTTCGACTTCATCGACCTGCTGCGCCGGGTCTCGACCCGGCCCAACGTGCCGACATCGCTGGTCAGCCAGATCGCATTCCTGCATATTCCCTTCGCCTGTCTCGAGATCCTGCCCTTTGGCGTGCTGCTGGGGGGTATCCTGTGCTTCTGGCGGCTGGCGCGGTCATCGGAACTGGTGGTGGCGCGGGCGGCGGGTATCTCGGCATGGCAGTTCCTGGCGGGGCCGGTCATCTGCGCCGTGCTGATCGGGGCCACGGCCACAACCTGCATCTCCCCGCTGTCCTCCGTCATGTACCGCCGTGCGGAAGCGCTGGACCGGCAGTACCTGCGCGACAATAATGGCAAGTCCCTCAACCTGAGCGGTGGCACGCTGTGGCTGCGCCAGGGCGACAGCGGGCTGGTGGACCATGGGGTGGACATCATTCACGCCCGCAGGGTCCGGCTGGATGGCGGGGTTCTGCACATTGGCGGCATAACCATCTTCCGTCTCGGCCCCGATGACGGGCTGCTTACCCGCGTCGAGGCGGATCGTGGCTATCTGGGTCACGGACGATGGATACTGGAGGGCGCGCGCATGCTCCGCCCCGATGAACTGCCCGCCGACATGGGGCCCTTCACCCTGCATGCGGACCTGACACTGGCCGGGGTAGAGGAAAGCTTCGCCTCCCCCGATACCCTGTCCGTATGGGCGCTGCCGGGCTTCATCCGCCAGCTCAACCGCTCGGGCTTTTCCACCATCCGCCACCGCCTGCATTTCCAGAGCCTGCTCACGCTGCCGGTACTGTCGGGCACCATGGCACTGGTCGCCGCGGGCTTTTCCATGCGGCCCGCACGCCGGGGGGGCGTGATCCGCATGATCAGCTTCGGGGTGGCGGCGGGCTTCGCGCTGTTCGCGCTGTCCAAGATCGCGGCGCAGTTTGGCGAAACGGGCACCCTGCCGCCCGTTCTTGCCGCATGGGCGCCCACCGGGGCGGGGCTTTGTCTTGCAGTCACGCTACTTCTTCATCTAGAGGACGGTTGATGTACCGCTCCGCCTCCCCCCTGCGCGCGCCGCACCTGCTGCGGCCCACAGCCGTCCTGCGGCGGCTTCCGCGCGGGGTGCTGCTTTACGCAACCATGCTGGGGGGCATGATTGGCGGGCTGGGGGGATGGATATCGGCCGCCCATGCCGACCCCGAGGGCGCGCCGAAGCGCAGCATGCCCATCCATGCCCCCAAAAGCCAGGCGCAGGCACCGGCAAATTTTTCAGGCACGGTGTCCAACACCGACCCCATGACCTTCCAGGCGGACCATGTCGCCTATGACAGCAGGAACGGCATCGCCACATGGACCGGCAACGTGCAGGTCTGGCAGAATGACCAGATCATGCGTGCCGACAGGATCATCTATGACCGCAATACCGGCATAGCCTCCGCACGCGGCAACGTGGCCATGGTGGAGCCCGACGGCACGGTGCTGTTCACCGACTATGCCGAACTGAGCAACGGCATGCGCGATGGCATCATGACGCGCCTTTACGCCCAGATGGCCGACAATGCCCGCATGGCCGCCAACGGCATGCGGCGCTCGGGCAGCAAGATCAGTGACCTGACCCGCGTGGTCTATACGGCGTGTGAAATCTGTGCCCGCCACCCCGAACGCGCGCCGTTCTGGCAGATCCGCGCCTTTGACGCCACGCATGACATGCAGCACAAGCGCTTGGAGTTCCGCGATGCGTTCGTGGATTTCTTTGGCGTGCCGGTCTTCTACCTGCCCGCCTTCTCCATGACCGACCCGTCCGTGCGGCGGCAGAGCGGGTTCCTGACACCCGGCTTCACCCCGCATGACCGCTATCTGGGCACCTATGTCACCATTCCCTATTACTGGGTGATCGACCGCCAGTCCGACGTGACGCTGCAGGCCCTGTTCTCCACCCGGACCGGGCCGGAACTGACCACCACATACCGGCGCTATTTCTCCAACGCACGCCTGAACGTGGTTGGCGGTATTGCGTATGACACCCATCGTGACACCGATTATGTCAACACCTTCGGCCAGACCGTTGACAGTTCCGACAACCACGGCATGCAGGGCTACATCTTCGCCAATGGCCAGATCTCGATCAACAAGACATGGCGGGCCGGGGCGAACATACGCTGGGCCAGTTCCCCCAACTACATGCGCGATTACCGCGTAAGCGGCTACGGGCAGGACACGCTCAATTCCAGCGTCTATCTCGAAGGGTTTGGCACCGGTTCCTATTCCCGCCTCGATGCCGAAGGCTACGAAGGCATGAACCAGGGCATCATCCACAACCAGGACCTGCCGTGGGTGCTGCCGCGCTACACCTACAGCTACTTCGGCCAGCCCGATGCGTGGGGCGGGCGGTTCAGCCTCGATACGACGGATTTCTATGTCTATCGTGAAAACGGCACTTCCGACCAGCGCGGGCAGCTTTCCCTCAACTGGGACCGGCCGTTCCACAATTCGCTGGGGCAGATCTGGAACCTGACCCTGCATGTTGAATCCGCCATCCACCGCGCGACCGAACTGAACCAGCAGCCCAACTATGCCCGCGCCACCACCACCCAGGTACAGGGGCAGGTCCTGCCCACGGTGGGGCTGAAGATGAACTGGCCCTTCCTGCGCAGCTTCAACCACAATACCGGCACCCAGGTGCTGGAGCCGATCGTTCAGTTCCTGGCCGCCCCCAATACCGGCAACAGCACGTCACGCAACATTCCCAACGAAGACAGCCTGACCTACGAATTCACGGATTCCACGCTGTTCGCGCTCAACCGCTATGCAGGTACCGACCGGCTGGATGGCGGCCTGCGCGCCAATGTGGGGCTGCACAACAACTGGACATGGAATGGCCACCAGATCGATGTGCTGATCGGCGAAAGCTTCCAGGAACATGTCGACCACAACCGCATCCCCTATTCCGGCCTGAACCATCACCTGTCGGATGTGGTGATGGGCACGCACATGGTGCCCAACCAGTATTTCGATTTCGATGGCAAGATGCGGCTCGATCCGTACGGGGGCAAGGTGGACTTCGCCGATGCGCTGGGCAGTGCCGGGTTCCGCCATTTCCGTGTAACGGGCGGCTACCTGTTCGAACCGGTAACACCCTATTATTATTACGCCCAGCGCTCCTATGCCAACATAGCGCCTGACATCTATTACCGGCCGGTCAGCGAACTGACGGTGGGTGCCGCTTCCAACTGGGATAACTGGCATATCGCCGCCTACCTGCGCCGCAGCCTGTCGCGCAAGGAAAGCGTGGCCGTGGGTGGCGATGCGGGTTATCAGAATGACTGCTTCGGGCTGGATGTGATGTATCTCAAGCAATACACCACGATTGGTGGCCAACAGAGCAATTCGACCGTAATGTTCTCCCTTACGTTCAAAACCATCGGTACATTTGGTATAAATGGCTGACCTGATGCGCGAAAGACTGAGCCGGATGTCCATCTTCCCCGCCATGCGTGGCGCTGTTTCCCTTACCGTACCGCACCCTGGGCACGCGGGCCGCAGGTTTGCCGCGGCATTGCTGGCCTGCGCGGCCCTGCTGGGGCCGACGCACGGGGCCGGTGCACGCAGCGCCCGCGCCATTGCCCAGCAGGCCCAGGCGGCGGAAGATCAGGATGCCATCATCGCCACCGTCAACGGCGCGGTGCTGACCAAGCGTGACGTGGATACACGCGGGCGGCTGTTCGCGCTGTCTTCCGGCCTGGATGTCAGCGATGACGTGATGCAGCGCCTGCGGCCCCAGATCGTGCGCCAGCTGATCGATGAAAAACTGCGCATGCAGGAAATGCTGGACCGCCACATCAACGTGCCCATCCAGCAGATCGGGGATGCCATTGCCGGTATCGAGCAGCGCAACGGCATGCCGCAGAACGCCCTGCGCAACAAACTGGCGGAAGATGGTGTCTCGCTGACCACACTGATCGACCAGATCCGCGTGCAGCTGGGCTGGACGCAGGTCCTGCGGCAGGAAACGGGGGAACATGGCCGCATCACCGCTGCCGAGATCGAGCAGCGCATGGCCGCGATGAAGCGCGAGGACGGCAAGCCGGAATACATGATCAGCGAGATTTTCGTGCCGGTTGAAGACCCCCGCCATACGGAAAACGAGCTGAAATTCACCGAAACCATCATCCAGGAACTGCGCGAGGGCGCGCCCTTCCCCATCGTCGCCGCCCAGTTCTCGCAGGGGCAGAGCGCGCTGGATGGCGGCATGATGGGCTGGACGCAGGAGGACGGCCTGGACCCGCAGGTGGTGGAGGTGGCGCGCAAGATGCCTGACGGCGCCATTTCCAACCCCATCCGCGTGGCGGGTGGCTACGTTATCGCCACCATTGCCGAGCGGCGCACCGTGGGCCACCAGATGGCGACCATCCTGGCCATCCGGCAGGCTTTCTTCGCCTTTGACGCGCCACTTGACCCCGAAAATCCGAGCGACCAGCAGAAGGCGGCACTGGATGCGGCAAACACCTTTTCCGGCAGCGCCAAAAACTGCGACCAGATGGAGGCCGAGAACAAGAAACTGGGGGAGAAGCACCCCAGCGACCCGGGTGAGCTCATGCTGAACCACCTCAACCCCCAGATGCGCGAGGTCCTGGAACCGCTGCCCGTGGGCAAGCCAAGCCGTCCCCTCGTCTCGATGGACGGCATCGTGGTGCTGATGATCTGCAAGCGCGAGGAGCGCAACATCGCCATCCAGACCCCCAGCCAGATTGCCGATCACCTGATGAACGAGCGGGTGGAACAGACTTCGCGCCAGCTCAACCGTGACCTGCAGCGCCGGGCGATCATCGACATGCGTTCCAAGACCTGAGCGGGGCATGGCCATTCCCCCGCAACCACGCCACCCCGAACCGCTGCGCGACACCATTGCGCGGCACGGGCTGGACGCACGCAAGGCGCTGGGCCAGCACTTCCTGCTTGACCCCGGCATCACGGCACGCATCGCGGGGCTGGCGGGGGATCTTGCGGGCCAGCATGTGGTCGAGGTGGGACCCGGCCCCGGCGGCCTGACCCGCGCGCTGCTTGATACTCCGGCTGCCAGCGTCATTGCGGTGGAGGTGGATACGCGCGCCGTTGCCGTCATGACGGAACTCGCAGCCCACGCCCCCGGTCGCCTGACAGTCATCGAGGCCGACGCCATGCGCCTCGACCTGACGACACTGTGCCCCGCGCCCCGGCAGGTCATCGCCAACCTGCCCTATAATGTCGGCACCCCGCTGCTGGTGGGCTGGCTGCGGCAGGCCGCGGCATGGACACGGCTTACGCTCATGTTCCAGCAGGAAGTGGCCGAGCGCATCTGCGCCGCCCCCAGTTCCGCCCATTATGGCCGGCTGGGCGTGCTGGCGCAGTGGACATGCCGTTGCGGCATGCTGATGCACATTCCCCCCGGCGCGTTCTCTCCCCCGCCCAAGGTGCATTCCACCGTGGTGGGGCTGATCCCGCATGAACGGCAGCCCGATGCCGCGCTGTTCCGCGCCATGGAACAGGTGACGGCGGCGGCTTTCGGCCAGCGGCGCAAGATGCTGCGTGGCGCGCTCAAGCCACTCGGCGGCGAGAGGCTGCTGGCCGAAGCCGGGATTGATGGCAGCAGGCGCGCCGAGACGCTTGATATTGCCGAATTCGACCGTCTTGCCCGTCTTCACGTCCGCAAGGCTGCGGCGTAGCGGGGGTTGTGCCACGGCTCTGCCATGTGGTCCTGCCCCATCGCCGGATACTGGCCCAGCATGTAATCGCGCGACAGCGGCACGGCACCGATATCGCGCGTCAGCTGCAGCTGGAAGTTCAGGTGCCCCTGCACACGGAAGGCCAGTTCGGACACCACCAGATAGAATTCGAACATCCGGCAGAACCGCTCCCCATACAGCAGCATAATCTGCGGGCGCTGGCTGGCGAAGCGATGGCGCCAGTGGGCGATGGTACGGGCGTAGTGCAGGCGCCATATTTCGCAATCCGTCAGCCACATCCCGGCCTTTTCCACCGCTGACACCGCCTCGCTCACCGCAGGGGAATAACCACCGGGAAAGATGTAGCGGTCAATCCACGGATTGGTCACGCCCGGTCCTTCCTTCCGCCCGATGGAATGCAGCACCATGACCCCGTCCGGCCGGAGCGCTTCGCGCATGGCGGCAAAAAAGGCAGGGTAATGCGCCACGCCCACATGCTCGAACATGCCGATTGAAATGATCCGGTCATACTGCCGGGTCACGGCACGGTAATCGCGCAGTTCAAAGCGCACGCGATGGTCCAGACCGGCCTCATGCGCGCGCCTGCGCGCGACATGCAACTGCTCGGCGGACAGGGTTATGCCGGTCACGACCGCACCGTAGTCCCGCGCCAGCGTAAGCGCCATGCCACCCCAGCCACACCCCACGTCCAGCACGCTCATGCCCGGACGCACCAGATGCAGCTTGGCGGCAAGGTGATGTTTCTTGGCCGCCTGCGCCTGGGCCAGCGTTTCCTTTCCCGTGGGGAAGTAGCCACAGGAATACTGCATGTCCTCATCAAGGAAATGACGGTACAGCCTGCTGTCCAGATCGTAATGATGGGCAACGTTACGCCGCGCGCGGTGCCGTGTATTGTTGCACAGCCACTTGCGCCCCATATGGCGCAGGGGCGAGAGAACCCGCTCCCCCGCAGGCAGGCGCGCCATGGTATTGAGCATGAGCACATGCAGCAGGTCATACAGCGTGCAGCCTACCGGCTGCAGGGTGCCCGCCATATAGGCCTCCCCCACCTTCAGCGCGGGATTGAGCAGCAGGGCGCGTGCCGTCGCATGGTCCGTGATCCGCATGGCGGCATGCGGGCCACCTTTTCCGGCATGGACCCGCCTGTCACCATCGGGATAGTAGACGTCCAGCCGCCCAGAAGTAATAAAATGCGCAAAGGCCCGGTCGAGCAGTACAGATACCATCGATCCCCTCCCCACCCGCACGGAACAGGCGGAACGCACCGTGGCCACACAACGACAAAGGCCCGGAAGAGTTTCCTCTTCCGGGCCTTTGCAACCGGGCCTTCCGCCGTGGGGCGGGGGCTGGTTCAATCAGACTGCAGGCGTTTCCTCGACGGCGGTTTCTTCCGAAACCTCGCCTTCGGATGCAACATCTTCGTCAGCCAGTTCGGCCAGTGTGGGTTCTTCGTCCTGTTCGGCGCCGATTTCCTCACCGCGTGCCTGGCGTTCCGCTTCCTCTTCGGAGCGGGCGACGTTCACGGTCACCTGCATGGACACTTCCGGGTGCAGGGCAACGCTGACTTCATACAGGCCAAGCTGCTTGATCGGCTCGGGCAGGATCACCTGGTTACGGGTGATGCCCAGGCCAGCCTGGGTTGCCGCTTCCGCGATGTCACGGGTCGTGACGGAGCCGTAAAGGCTGCCACTGTCACCAGCCTGACGGATCAGGATGACGGACAGGCCGTGCATGCGCTCGGACAGGCGCTCGGCCTCCTCGCGGTTCTTGAGGTTCTGGGCCTCAAGCTGCACGCGCTCACGCTCGAAACGCTCGCGGTTATGCGCGTTGGCACGGATCGCCTTGCCCTGGGGCAGCAGGAAGTTACGGGCATAGCCCGGCTTCACGCTCACGATCTCGCCCATCTGGCCCAGCTTCTCGACGCGCTGGAGCAGGATGAGTTCTACTGCGGACATGGTTGGGCCTCCCTCAGCTTACAATGTAGGGCAGCAGGGCCAGGAAACGTGCACGCTTGATGGCCTGGGCCAGTTCGCGCTGCTTCTTGGCGGACACTGCCGTGATGCGGCTGGGAACGATCTTGCCACGCTCGGACAGGAAGCGGCTCAGCAGGCGCACGTCCTTGTAGTCGATCTTCGGCGCGTTGGGGCCGGAGAACGGGCAGGACTTGCGACGACGGTAGAACGGACGGCGCGCGCCAACCGCAACGCGGCGGGCGGCGGGATTGATCTCGGTGGATTCTGACATCAGCTCTTACTCCGCTTCGGCGCCGGCTGTGGCGTTGGCGCGCTGCTGTTCTTCACGCTCGTTACGGGCGCGGAACTCCTCGCGGTCATCAAAGTTACGGCGCGCGCCACGGCCGCTCTCGAACCGGCCGGTGGGCTTGGGCCCACGGAAGCCACGCTCACGCTCGTCACCCTTGCGCGACAGGATGACGGACGGTGCCTCGTCAATCTCGTCAACACGCAGGGTCAGCACGCGCAGCACGTCTTCATTCAGGCCGAGCTGACGCTCGATTTCCTTGATCGCGGCGGAAGATGCATCGAGACCCAGAAGCATGTAATGCCCCTTGCGGTTCTTCTTGATGCGGTAGGCCAGCGTGCGCAGGCCCCAGTATTCGCGCTTCTTGACGGAACCGGATTCCGCCTCAAGCTGGGTGGCGATGCCATCGGCAATGGCTTCTACCTGCTGCTGCGACACGTCATTACGTACGATCAGCACGGTTTCATACAACGGCATGGGTACTCCCTTCGGATCGCTTCAACCCCGGCATGGCGGACACGGTCCGCCATGTTGCCCGAAAGGCACGGGTATAGCCGGGCGCGATGCCACGCACCCGGCAGGGAAGAGGCGCCTTGAAACACAAACGCGCCCGACAGACAAGAAAAAAAGTAAAACCTATTTGGTCTCGACCGGCCTGAGCCACGTAAAGACCGGAACGGGATGGATATCCTGCGGGCGGTCATGGCGGAAGCCGGTCTCGGCCTTGATCAGTTCCAGCGGCACGTCAAGCATGCTGTCCGGCCCACGCGGGTCGACCTCCACCTCGCGCAGGGCGGCGGCAAAGGCGCGCTTGCGCAGGGGGGCAAGGGCATCGGGCGCATCGCCGCGCACGTCCAGCGCCAGCCTGTCGCCATCACGGCCATCATGCAGCACGACCCAGCGTTCCTCCCCCGCTTCATACCCTGCTGCCTGGCTTAACGGATCGACCATGCCGATATCGCATGTAACAAGCCTGCCCTCCCGGCACAGGGTCCTGCGGTCGTAATTGGCAATCAGCCCGCTGTCATTATTGGTGCGGATGACAAACCAGCCATGGGGCAGGTCGGCTATGGCGTAAGGTGCCTCATCGAGCGTGTCGGGCTCCCCCGTATCGCACAGGCCCAGTGCATCGAGCAGTTCCGCACGGTCAACGCCATGGAATTTGTAATAGGATGTATCGAAATTCATTGTTCCCTTTCCCTTCCAACTGGAAGGAAAATGGGAACGGGATTTTGTTATAACAATGGATATCGTAACATTTTTGTGTTGAGCCCCCCCGACGGTTCAGGCGATCCGGAGCCGCTGCGGCAGGGGCATGCCCAAGGCATCGGGAATGCTCCATGTCTCGTGGATGGTACGCACCCTGCGAAAGCCTGCGCGCAGATAGTTGGGCAGCGCGCGCGGGTGATCGGCCGAACAGGTATTGACCCGCACCACGGCAGGCTGCAGCCGCCATGCCGTGGCGACCATCTGGTGCAGGAAGGCCCGTCCCACCCCGCGGCCGATCCATGCGGGCAACAGGCCGAAATAGGCGATATTCACATCCGGCCCGTACCGGCTGTCGAGTTCACAGAACCCCGCCGGCACATCCCCGTCATAAAGCACATATACGCCAATGCCGGGGCTGGACAGCAGGGTGGCAAGCCGGGAGTCGGGCATGACCCGGCGCAGCCACCAGCAGTAGTCGCGGCCCACTGCATCGTACAGGCCCCGGTACCAGGCCACGCCGGGGCGCGGGACCCGGCGGATGCTGTATCCCTCCGGCAGGGAAACCGGGGTGCCGGGTGGCGGACGGTCCATGCACAGGAACGTCACGTCCACCCCGATACGCGTGCCGCTGCCGGACGCCCCGACAGGGGCGTCACAGGGTACCTCAGTTATCATCAAGGAACGAACGCAGCTTGCGGCTCCGGCTGGGGTGCTTGAGCTTGCGCAGCGCCTTGGCCTCGATCTGGCGGATACGTTCACGCGTCACGTTGAACTGCTGGCCCACTTCCTCCAGCGTGTGATCGGTGTTCATGCCAATGCCGAAGCGCATGCGCAGCACGCGTTCCTCACGCGGGGTGAGAGAGGAGAGCACGCGGGTCGTGGCTTCACGCAGGTTGGTCTGGATCGCGGCATCAAGCGGGATGACGGCGGCCTTGTCCTCGATGAAGTCACCAAGATGGCTGTCTTCCTCATCCCCGATCGGGGTTTCGAGCGAGATCGGCTCCTTGGCGATCTTGAGCACCTTGCGCACCTTTTCCAGCGGCATGCCCAGCTTTTCGGCCAGTTCCTCCGGCGCGGGCTCACGCCCGATCTCATGCCGCATCTGGCGCGATGTACGGACCAGCTTGTTGATCGTCTCGATCATGTGGACCGGGATGCGGATGGTCCGCGCCTGATCGGCGATCGAACGCGTGATGGCCTGACGGATCCACCATGTGGCGTAGGTGGAGAATTTGTAGCCACGGCGGTATTCGAATTTGTCCACCGCCTTCATCAGCCCGATATTGCCTTCCTGGATCAGGTCAAGGAACTGCAGGCCGCGATTTGTGTATTTCTTGGCAATCGAGATCACCAGCCGCAGGTTGGCCTCGATCATTTCCTTCTTGGCGCGCGCCGAATCCCGCTCCCCGCGTGACACGGTGGCGTAGACACGCCGG
This sequence comes from Komagataeibacter sp. FNDCF1, assembly GCF_021295335.1. NCBI lineage: Bacteria > Pseudomonadati > Pseudomonadota > Alphaproteobacteria > Acetobacterales > Acetobacteraceae > Komagataeibacter > Komagataeibacter sp. FNDCF1. The sequence goes on from NZ_JAIWOT010000001.1 coordinate 1,397,870, forward strand.
AACTCACCCACCGGCAGGCCGGTTTCCTGCGTCAGCTCGGCCACCTGGTTGCGCAGGCGGATCACGGTCTCGCCATGCTTGGCGATGAAGTTCTTCCACGACTTGCCCGGCAGGGCAGCGGCCATGTCCATCCAGCCGGGGTCCAGTTCGCGCCCGCGGTATTTGAGCAGGAAGTCATCACGCGAGACGCGCGTGCTTTCGGCCAGGCGCAGCATACGGCCCTCCAGCCCGTTCAGGCGCTGGAAGATTTCCTTCAGGTGCTCGACCAGCACCTCGATACGCGCATTGTGCAGGTGCACCTGCTGGACCTTGCCCACCAGTTCCATGCGCAGCTGTTCATAGCGGTTTTCCTCCTCGGAGGAGATGTCGGTGCCGCCCGTGAATTTTTCCAGCCGTTCGGCCTGCACCTTGTGCAGGGCTTCGTACAGCGCCTCGACTTCCTTGAACTGCTCCAGGATTTCCGGCTTCAGCTTTTCCTCAAGCGCGGACAGCGACAGGCCGGCCCCTTCGCCCTCGCCTTCGGTTTCCTCGGCTTCCTCGGCGTCCTCGGTCTCGGAATTCTCGTTTTCGGCAAAGGCATCATCGCCCTCGGCCGCCTCGGCGGGGTCGTTGCCGCCGGACTGCATAGCTTCCAGGTCCACGATGTCACGCAGCAACATCTCACCGGCCTTGAGCCGCTCATGCCACGAGATGATGGCGCGGAAGGTCAGCGGGCTTTCGCACAGGCCGCCGATCATCTCGTCGCGGCCGGCCTCGATCCGCTTGGCGATTGCGATCTCGCCCTCACGCGAGAGCAGCTCGACCGAACCCATCTCACGCAGGTACATCCGTACCGGGTCATCGGTGCGGCCCAGGCTTTCGGTATCGACGTTGCCCGCCGCCGGTTCCTCGCTCTCGCTTTCTTCCTCGGCGGTGTCGTCGTTCTTGGTCTCGGTGGCGGCGGTCGTGGTCTCGGTGTCGTCGTTGTCCTCGTTCTCGACAACCTGCATGCCCATTTCCGACAGGGCGGCCATCACGTCCTCGATCTGTTCGGAGGACATCTGGTCCTGCGGCAGGACGGCATTGAGTTCGTCAAACGTGATGTAGCCGCGTTCCTTGCCGCGGGCGATCAGTTTCTTGACGGCGCCGGACCGGGTGTCCAGCAGGGTTGTATCGTTATCCTGGTCCCCCGAAGCCGTGTCCGCACCCGTGGCTGTCTTTGTCGCCATGCCCGATCAATCCCTACCCAGCAAATCGTTTACACGCGTCAACAGAACCCTGCCCGCGCACAGTGGCTGCCTTCCCTTTTGTCCCCCCTCCGTGCGGCGGGACAGGATACGGCCAATCATACCGCTTTCATATGCATTTGTTCTGGTGCAGGTGGTCGATAACATGGCCGAAGTCAAGGGCGACCACGCCATCATTTGATCGAAACGGCCAATTTTCCGCCCTATTCGTCCCAATCCTCCCCACCCCGGCGCAGGGCTTCCAGCGCCAGCAGGCGGGTGCGCAGGCTGAGCCATGCCGCCTCATCCAGTTCGCCCGCGCACATGCGTTCGGTATCGCTCCGGATTTCGTCGGCAAACCGCGCGACATTGAGCAGCGCGTAGAAATGCCACCACTCATGGCGCGGGTCGGTGCCGAACAGATCATCATCCTCCTGCCCCCGCATCCGCCGCCCGCGCACCGCGCGCACGCGCTGGCACACATCCCCCAGCCCCGCGGCGGACAGGCAGGCCACCAGTTCCGCAGCCGGGGGCAGTTCGCCGCGCATGTCATACAGGTCGAGCAGTTCCTCACGCAGGGCCGCGATATCGGCAGGCAGTTCAAGCCGGCAGTAGGCGTCCTGCACCTCGGGCAGCACGACGGGCTGCTCCAGGATGATGGCGGTCAGGATGCACTGGCGCTGCAGGTCCGCATCCATCAGCGCCACGGGGGCGGTGGCGACCGGGGCGCGCCTGACCCCGCCCCTGCCCCCCGCACGGCGGAACATCTCGAAAAAACTGTCCAGCAGGGTGGAACGGTATTCCGACGCCAGCGCCCTGTCCGGAATCAGGGCAGCCACTTCCACCAGCCTGCGGCGCAGGGCGGCGCGCTGCTCGGGACCGGGGTTGCGCACGCCCTCGCTCAGCAGGCCGAACAGGACCTCTCCCATCGGGCGGGCGCCCTCGACCAGCGACGCCATGGCGGCCTGGCCATCACGGCGGACAAGGCTGTCGGGGTCCTCGCCTTCGGGCAGGACGCAAAAGCGCAGGGTGCGTTCCACATTCAGCAGCGGCAGCGCGGTCTGCGCCGCCTTGACCGCGGCGCGCTGGCCCGCCGCATCACCATCGAAACACAGCACCGGGGCGGGAGCGACCTGCCACAGCGCCTCCAGCTGTTCGGCGGTCAACGCCGTGCCGAGCGGGGCCACCGCGCCGTGAAAGCCCGCCTGGTGAAGGGCAATCACATCCATGTAGCCCTCCACCACCAGCAGTTCGGCGCCCGCTCCCGTGCCCCGCACGCCTTCACGCGCGCGGTCCAGCCCGAACAGCACCCGGCGCTTGGAGAAGACCGCGGTCTCCGGCCCGTTGAGGTATTTGGGCTGCCCGTCGCCCAGAATACGGCCACCAAAAGAGACCAGACGCCCGCGCCGGTCACGGATGGGAAAGGTCACGCGGTTGAAGAACAGTTCACGCGATGGCCTGCCGTCCTCATCCGCGCGCATCACGCCCGCCTCCACCAGCATGGCGGGGGTGATGTCGTGCTCCGCCATTTCGGTCACCAGCCCGCCGCGCCCATCGCCCGACCAGCCCAGCCCGAAGGCGGCAATGGTTTCATCGGTCAGGCCACGGCCATGCAGGTAGGCCAGGCCCTCGCGCCCTTCGGGCTGGTACAGCCTGCGCTGCCAGGACTGCTGCACGGCTTCGAGCACATCGCCCAGCGTGCGGGCCTGTTCGGCACGCGCGCGCTGGACGGGGTCGGGCTTTGGCATTTCCATGCCGGCGGCGGTGGCCAGTTCCTCCACCGTCTCGATGAAGGTGCGGCCCTCGCTCTGCATCACGAAGGTGATGACATCACCATGCGCCTGGCAGCCAAAACAGTGGTAATGGTCATCATAGATATAGAATGATGGCGTCTTTTCCCCGTGGAAGGGGCAGCAGGCCTTCCAGTTCTTTCCCGAACGCACCAGCTTCGTCCGCCGCCCGATGACGGGGGCGATGGGCGTGCGGGCACGCAGTTCGTCAAGGAATGCGGGGTCAAGCGCCATCGGTGTGCGGAACTCCGGCCGGTCAGGCGGACAGGCGCGCGCGCACCACGGCGGATGCACGTGCGGGGTCAAGCGCCGCGCCAAACTGCTGCTTCAGCGCCGCCATGACCTTGCCCATGTCCTTCATGGAGGTGGCATCGGTGCGTTCGATGGCTTCGCGCACGGCGGCCTCGATGGTGGCGTCATCCAGATCGGGCGGCAGGTAGTCGCGGATGATGGCAATCTCGGCCTCCTCCTTTTCCGCCAGTTCGGGGCGGCCGCCCTGGGTGTACATGGAAGCCGATTCCGTGCGTGACTTGATCATGCCGCGCAGCATGGAAATCACGGCTTCATCGCTCACTTGGTCCTCGCCCTTCGCGCGGCCGGCAATATCGACATCCTTCAGCTTTGCGGTGATCATGCGGATGGTGCCGACCTTTTCGCTCTGGCCTGCCTTCATGGCTGTTTTCAGGTCATCCATGAAACGTGCGCGCAAGGACATGACTGTCAACTCCTCTGCCCGGCGGGAGGGCGGGATGCCCTGCATGGTGCCGGGAATAATTTTCCCACTGTCTCGTTGCGGGGGTATGTGGGAATTTTCTTCCCAATTACCAGAGACACTGTTAGGCAATACTCCCGGAAGGGACATCATCCAATGCCGATGACGATAGAAAGTATTATCGAACGCCTTGGGGGCGCCGAACAGGCCGCCCGCCTGACGGGTGTCAGCACCGAGGCCATTCGCAAATGGCGGCAGGCCCGCGCCATACCGCCCAAGCACTGGACAACCGTGCTGCGGGCCACCGGCCTGTCACTGTCCGACCTGCAACCTGCCACAGAATCCGACCGACCGGAGCCCAAGATGAGCACGCCAAACCCGAGCGCACCGGCCAGCAGGCCCCCAGCCGCCACCGCCGCCCTGATCCTGGCCGACGGCACCGTGTTGTGGGGGCGTGGATTCGGCGCGCACAGCACCGGGCGCACGCTGGGTGAACTCTGCTTTTCCACCGGCATGACCGGCTATCAGGAAACGCTGACCGACCCGTCCTTCGCCGGGCAGATCATTACCTTCACCTTCCCCCATATCGGCAATACCGGCACCACGCCGGAAGATGATGAAGCAGCGCGGATCAGCGCCCGCGCGCTGGTGGTCAAGGAAGACCTGACGGCGCCGGCCAACTGGCGTTCGACCGAATCGCTGGATGCCTGGCTGAAGGTGCGCGACGTACCCGGCATATGCGGCATCGACACCCGTGCCATTACGCGGCGCATCCGCGAAGGCGGCCCGCAGACGGCCGTCGTGGCCTATCCCGCCGACGGAAAGTTCGACATCCCCGCCCTGCACGAACGCGCCCGCGCGTGGCCGGGGCTTGAGGGCATGGACCTTGCGCGTGAAGTCACCTGCGCCGCATCCTACAGCTGGAACGAGGGCGTGTGGCAGTGGCCGCACGGCACCGCACCGCTGCCGGAAAAACGGCGGAAGGTGGTTGCGGTGGATTACGGGGCCAAGCGCAACATCCTGCGCTGCCTGGCGAGCGCAGGGTGCGATGTGACCGTGGTGCCGGCCACGGCAACGGCGGAGGAAATCCTCGCCCTCGACCCCGCTGGCGTGTTCCTGTCCAACGGGCCAGGTGACCCGGCAGCGACGGCGCAATACGCCGTCCCGGCCATCAGGGGCGTGCTGGACGCGGGCAGGCCGGTCTTCGGCATCTGCCTTGGCCATCAGCTTCTGGCGCTGGCACTCGGGGCGAAGACCTACAAGCTGGCGCGCGGGCACCGTGGCGCCAACCAGCCGGTCAAGGACCTGGCGACGGGCAGGGTGGAAATCACCAGCCAGAACCACGGCTTCGCGGTGGATGACAAATCCCTGCCTACGGACGTGCGCGCCACCCATGTCAGCCTGTTTGACGGATCGAACGAAGGCATTGCCACCAGCCGCTACCCGGCATTCTCGGTGCAGTACCACCCCGAGGCCAGCCCCGGCCCGTCGGACAGCCACTACCTGTTCCGCCGTTTTGTCGACCTGATCGACACCACAACCAAGACCGCGTGAAAGCCGACCCGACATGCCAAAACGGACAGACATACGCTCCATCCTGATTATCGGCGCCGGCCCGATCGTAATCGGCCAGGCGTGCGAATTCGACTATTCCGGCGCGCAGGCGTGCAAGGCGCTGAAGGAAGAGGGCTACCGCGTCATTCTGGTCAATTCCAATCCCGCCACGATCATGACCGATCCGGGGCTGGCGGATGCGACCTATATCGAGCCGATCACCCCGGAATTCGTCGAGCGCATCATCGCGCGTGAGAAGCCTGACGCCATCCTGCCCACCATGGGTGGCCAGACCGCGCTGAACACGGCCATGGCGCTGGACAAGTCGGGCTTTTTGAAAAAGCACGATGTCGAACTGATCGGCGCGAATGCCGAGGTGATCGACCGCGCAGAGGACCGGCAGAAATTCCGCGAGGCGATGGACGAGATCGGCATCGAAAGCCCGCGCAGCCTGATCGCCCACACGCTGGAGGAAGCCCGCAGCGCGCTGGAAACCGTGGGCCTGCCCGCGGTGATCCGCCCGTCCTTCACCATGGGCGGTTCGGGCGGCGGCATTGCCTACAACAAGGAGGAGTTCGACCGCATCGTCTCCTCCGGGCTTGACGCCTCCCCCACCACGGAAGTCCTGATCGAGGAATCCGTGCTGGGCTGGAAGGAGTACGAGATGGAGGTCGTGCGCGACACGGCGGACAACTGCATCATCATCTGCTCCATCGAGAACATCGACCCGATGGGCGTGCATACCGGGGATTCCATCACCGTCGCCCCGGCGCTTACGCTTACGGACAAGGAATACCAGCGCCTGCGTGACATGTCGCTGGCCTGCCTGCGCAGGATCGGCGTGGAAACCGGCGGGTCGAACGTGCAGTTCGGCATCAACCCCGTCGATGGCCGCGTGGTGGTGATCGAGATGAACCCGCGCGTGTCGCGGTCCTCGGCACTCGCCTCCAAGGCCACAGGCTTCCCGATTGCCAAGGTCGCGGCCAAGCTGGCGGTGGGCTACACGCTCGATGAACTGACCAACGACATTACCGGCAGCACGCCAGCATCGTTCGAACCCACGATTGACTATGTCGTGGTCAAGATCCCGCGGTTTACGTTCGAGAAATTCCCCGGCACGCCCGCCCTGCTGTCCACCAGCATGAAGTCGGTTGGTGAGGCGATGGCCATTGGCCGTTCCTTCCCCGAGGCGCTGCAGAAGGGCCTGCGGTCGATGGAAATCGGGCTGGCGGGACTGGACCCGGTGGAAGCGCCGGGCGATGGCGGGCCGGATGCCTTCCGCGCCGCCCTGTCGCAGCCGCGCCCCGAACGCATCCTGATGGCTGCACAGGCCCTGCGCGCGGGGCTGAGTGTCGAGGACATCCACGATGCCTGCCGCTTCGAGCCATGGTTCCTGCGCGAGATTGCCAGCATCGTGGCCGCCGAGCATGCAGTGATGCGCGACGGCCTGCCGGAAGATGCCGACAGCCTGCGCGCGCTCAAGGCCATGGGCTTCTCCGACATCCAGCTTGCCCGCCTGTCCGGCACGCAGGAAGGCGAAGTGGCAAAGCTGCGCGAAAGCCGTGGCGTGCTGCCGGTCTACAAGCGCATTGATACCTGTGCCGGTGAGTTCGCGTCCCCCACGCCGTACATGTATTCGTCCTATGAAGGCGGATATGGCGTGCCGGAATGTGAAAGCCGGCCGACTGACCGCAAAAAGATCGTCATCCTTGGCGGTGGGCCGAACCGTATCGGCCAGGGGATCGAGTTCGATTACTGCTGCGTCCACGCCGCCTATGCGCTGCGCGAAGCCGGGTTCGAGACGATCATGGTCAACTGCAACCCCGAGACCGTGTCGACCGACTACGACACATCCGACCGCCTGTATTTCGAGCCGCTGACGGCGGAAGACGTCATCGCCCTGATCCGGCGCGAGCAGGAAAACGGCACCGTTCTGGGCTGCATCGTGCAGTATGGCGGCCAGACCCCGCTCAAGCTGTCACGCGCGCTGGAAGCGGCTGGCATCCCGCTTCTGGGCACACCGGCGGATGCGATCGACCGGGCCGAGGACCGCGAGCGTTTCCAGGCCATGCTGCACAAACTCGGCCTGCGCCAGCCCGCCAATGGCATCGCGCGCAGCCCGGCGGAAGCCGAGGCCGTGGCCGAGAAGATCGGTTATCCGGTCGTGGTCCGCCCGTCCTACGTGCTGGGTGGCCGCGCGATGGAAATCGTGCATGACCGCGCCAGCCTGCAGCGTTACATGCGCGTGGCCCTGCAGCTTGCCGGTGCGGAAGTCGCCAACGGCCCCGTGCTGATCGACCATTACCTCAATGACGCGATCGAGGCGGACGTGGACTGCATTGCCGATGGCAGCGAAGTCTATGTGGCTGGCGTCATGGAACATATCGAGGAAGCCGGCATCCATTCCGGTGACAGCGCATGTTCTCTCCCGCCCTATACGCTCTCCCCCGCCATCGTGACCGAACTCAAGGCACAGACCGAGGCCATGGCGCGCGAGCTTGGCATCGTGGGGCTGATGAACGTGCAGTACGCGATCAAGGGCCACGATATTTTCGTGCTGGAAGTCAACCCGCGCGCCTCGCGCACCGTGCCGTTCGTTGCCAAGGCCACGGGGGTTCCGGTCGCCAAGATCGGTGCGCGGGTCATGGCGGGCGCGAAGCTTGCCGAATTCCGGCTTGATGACCGTGCCGTCGCCCCGCATGTGGCGGTGAAGGAGGCGGTGTTCCCCTTCAACCGCTTCCCCGACGTGGACACGATCCTTGGCCCGGAAATGCGCTCCACCGGTGAGGTGATGGGCCTTGACGCCTCGTTCGAGCGGGCCTTTGCCAAGTCGCAGCTTGCCGCGGGCGTGAAGCTGCCGCGTTCGGGCCGGGTCTTCCTGTCCGTGCGTGACAGTGACAAGGCCGCCGTCAAATCCATTGGCCGCCTGCTGTCGGAAATGGGCTTCACCATTCTGGCCACCCGCGGCACGGCCAGATGCCTGCGTGAAGCGGGCGTGAGCGTGGATGTGGTGAACAAGGTGCTGGAAGGCCGCCCGAACTGCGTGGACGCCATCCGCTCGGGTGAGGTGCAGATGGTCATCAACACCGCACAGGGTGCCCAGGCAGTCAGCGACAGCTTTGACATCCGCCGCTCGGCGCTGACGCATGGCATTCCGCACTACACCACCATTGCCGGTGCACGGGCGGCGACGCATGCCATTTCGGCCATGCGTGAGGGGGTTCTTGAAGTCGCGCCCCTTCAATCCTATTTTAAGGGATCATTCTGAGCGTATCGCACAACGCGGGTGGTCCTGCTGGTCCCAAGGCTGGCAGGCCGCCCGCGTCGTATTACAGGCGATGGGCTTGGACCCAGCAACCAACAGTCAGTTGCGGAAACTGACCTTCACCTCGGGGACAAACCTTGCAGAAATTTCCGATGACAGGCCCCGGCCTGCAACGGCTTGAAGACGAACTGCGCAAGCTCAAGAGTGAAGAACGCCCCGCGATCATTCGCGCGATTGCCGAAGCGCGGAGCCATGGCGATCTTTCCGAAAACGCGGAATACCACGCGGCCCGTGAGCGCCAGTCCTTTACCGAAGGCCGCATCCAAGAACTGGAGGAGATCGTCTCCTCCGCCGAAGTCATCGACCCTGCCGCCCTCTCGGGCGATCAGGTGAAATTCGGCGCCCGCGTCAAGCTGGTGGATGAGGAGACCGACAAGGAAGCCTCCTACCAGATCGTTGGCGTGTACGAAGCCGACATCAAGCAGGGTCTGCTGTCCATTTCCTCACCGCTGGCCAAGTCACTGATCGGCAAGAGCATTGGTGATACCGTGTCCGTACCCGCCCCCGGCGGTGACCGGACGTACGAAATCCTGGAAGTCACCTACGGCTAGGCGCACCGATCGTGATCACGCTTGAAGACATCACCGCCGCCGCACAGCGGATAAAGGGGCGCGTGCTGCATACGCCAACCGTGCCCTGCCAGACCCTCTCGCGCGCAACCGGGGCGGATATCGTGCTCAAGCTCGATAACCTGCAGGCCGTCGGTTCCTTCAAGGAACGCGGGGCGGCCAACAAGCTTGCCCTGCTGACCCCGCGTGAGCGTGAGCGCGGCGTGATTACCGTCTCGGCGGGCAATCATGCGCAGGGTGTCGCGCGCCATGCCGCCCTGCTGGGCATTGACGCGGTGATCGTCATGCCGCGCTTTACCCCCGCCGCCAAGGTCACGCGCACCGCCGCGTGGGGGGCGACCGTGGTGCTGGAAGGCGACAACTTCGCCGAGGCCACGGCCCACGCCAACATGCTGTGCCAGCGCGAGGGCCGGGTGTTCGTCCACCCCTATGATGACCCCGAAGTCATGGCGGGCCAGGGTACCTTCGCGCTTGAACTGTTCGAGGACGCCGGACCGCTTGACACCTTCGTGTGCCCCATTGGCGGCGGTGGCCTGCTTTCGGGCTGTGCCGTGGCTGGGCGTGCGCTCCAGCCGGACATGGACATCATTGGCGTGCAGGTGGAGAATTTCTCCTCCCTGTCCGGCTTCCCCGGTGATGAGGTGATGCCGCCCGGGGGCGCCACCATTGCCGAAGGGATTGCGGTGCTCCAGATCGGGCGGCAGCCGCTGGAGGTCATCCGCGAACTGGTATCAGGCGTACTGGTGGTGCCCGAAAGCGCCATCGAGACCGCGATCACCATGCTGGCGGAAGGGGCCAAGCAGGTCAGCGAGGGCGCGGGTGCCACGGCGCTGGCCGCCGTACTGACCTACCCCGAGCTGTTCCGGGGCAAACGGGTGGCGCTGCCGGTCACGGGGGGCAATATCGACAGCCGCATCCTGGCCAATACCCTGCTGCGCTCGCTGCTGCGTGACGGGCGGCTTCTGTGCCTGAAGATGGAAATACCCGACCGGCCTGGCGTGTTGGCCGACATTTCACGCAAGATCGGCGATGCGGGCGGCAACATCATCGAAGTCTCGCACCAGCGCCTGTTTACCACGCCCAGCGTGCAGGCCGCCGAGCTTGAGGTGATGATCGAGGCCCGCGACCCCGACCACGCCCGCGCACTGGAAGCGGAACTGGCCAAGACCTATATCGTGCGCCGCGCCTGATTTTGTAAAAGAATAAAAGTTTCCGGGTGTCGCCTTTTTTCAAAAAGGCGGTGCTCCCTGAAGCTTTTTGAAAAAAGCTTCACCAGGAACTTCTTCCAAAAAATGACGAACCTGCGGAGGCCGCATATCGCCGCCCCCGCAGGTTTTTTTATTTCGTGCCGAACAGGCGGTCGCCCGCATCACCCAGGCCGGGGCGGATATAGCCATGTTCGTCCAGCCCCCGGTCAATCGCGCAGGTGACGATCCGTACATCGGGATGGGCCCGGCGCAGGCAGGCGACCCCTTCCGGTGCCGCCAGCAGGCAGACGAACACCAGCCGCGTGCAGCCCGCCTGCTTCAGCCGGTCGATGGCGGCCGCAGCGCTGTGGCCGGTCGCCAGCATGGGGTCCACCACCAGACAGATGCGGCTGCCCACATCATCGGGCAGTTTCAGGTAATATTCGACCGGCTCCAGCGTCTCGGGGTCACGATACAGCCCGACATGGCCGACACGGGCGGAGGGCACAAGGTCAAGCAGCCCGTCCAGAATGCCATTCCCCGCGCGCAGGATGGAAATCAGGCACAGTTTCTTGCCCGCCAGCCGCCAGGCCTGCATGGGTTCAAGCGGGGTTTCGATCTCCACCGGCTCAAGCGGCAGGTCGCGCATGGCTTCGTAGCCCAGCAGCAGGCTGAGTTCACGCGCCAGATGGCGGAAGGCTGCCGTCGGGGTCCCGCGCGCGCGCATCAGGGTCAGCTTGTGCTGGACCAGCGGGTGGCTGACAACACAGACTCCATCATCATGCGGGGCGGCAGGCTTGGTCATGTTCATTCCTTCGGGGTCGTCCGGTTAGCCTGTCAGCTTGCGCCATCACGCGGGATGAAAGTCAATGCCAGCCCGTTCATGCAGTAGCGCAGGCCGGTGGGCGGCGGCCCGTCGGGAAAGACATGGCCAAGATGGCCGTTGCAGTGCGCGCAGTGCACCTCCGTCCGGGTCATGCCGTGGCTGGTATCGGTCGTGGTGCCGATGGCTCCGGGAATGGCATCGTAAAACGAGGGCCAGCCGCTGCCGCTCTCGTATTTCGTGCCGGAGTAAAACAGCGGTGTGCCACAACCCGCGCAACGATATTCACCGGCCCGCTTTTCACTGTTCAGCGGGCTGGAACCCGGGCGTTCGGTCCCGTGTTCGCGCAGGATGCGAAGCTGTTCGGGGCTCAGGCAGCCGCACTGGCCTTCCCCCTTTTGTGCTGGATCGGACATGGCGGTTTCCTTCCTTTGTCAGACGGGCATTTCACGCGCGGCCCTTTTAGGGCATCATGGCACACAAAATAAAACAGGGAGACAATACCCAATGAACGACCAGGTTGCAGTAAACAGATCCCCCCGCCCCGTCATGCTTGTGGTGCTTGACGGGTTTGGCTGGCGCGAAGACCCGGCGGACAACGCCGTCAGGTCCGCCCGTACCCCCGCATTCGATGCGCTGTGGCAGGCGGGGCCGCGCGCCTTCCTCAAGACCTGTGGGGAGGATGTGGGCCTGCCGCAAGGGCAGATGGGCAATTCGGAGGTCGGTCACCTCAATATCGGCGCGGGCCGGGTGGTGATGCAGGAACTGCCACGCATTTCCACCGCGCTGGCCGACGGGTCGGTGGCAAGGGGCGCGGTCATGCGCGATTTCATTGCCGCGCTGAAAAAAAGCGGCGGGACCTGCCACCTGATGGGCCTCGTCTCCCCCGGTGGCGTCCATGCCCATCAGGACCATGCCGCGGCCCTTGCCCGCATCGTGCATGAGGCGGGCGTGCCCGTGACCTTCCATATCTTTACCGATGGACGCGACACCGCGCCGCAGTCGGGGCATGACTATGTCCGCACCCTGCTGGCCAGCCTGCCCGCCGGCGTGAAGATCGGCACCGTATCTGGCCGCTACTACGCCATGGACCGTGACCGCCGGTGGGACCGGGTGGAAAAGACCTACAACGCCATCGTGGCCGGACAGGGGGAAAAGGCCGGGGACGCGCTGGAGGTGCTGGACCGCGCCTATGCGGCGGGCACGACGGATGAATTTGTCGTGCCCACCGTGATCGGGGATTATGGTGGCATGCGCGACGGGGATGGGGTGCTGAGCTTCAATTTCCGCGCCGACCGCATCCGCCAGTTGCTTGATGCGCTGCTGGAGCCGGATTTCGAAGACTTCCACCGATCGAAACTGGTCAATACCGCGGGTGTCGTGGGCATGACGCGCTACAGCGACCGGCTTGCGGAACGGATCACCGTGCTGTTTCCGCCGCAGGAACTGCATGACCTGCTGGGCGATGTCGTGTCCGGTGCCGGACTGAAGCAGATCCGCATGGCGGAGACCGAGAAATATCCCCACGTCACCTACTTCCTCAACGGCGGGCGCGAACGCCAGTTGCCCGGCGAGGACCGGGTCATGGTCCCCTCCCCCAAGGTTGCGACCTATGACCTGCAGCCCGAGATGTCCGCCCCGGAACTGACAGACCGCGCGGTGGAAGCCATCGACAGCGGTAAATACGACCTGATCGTACTGAACTTCGCCAATGCCGACATGGTGGGCCATACCGGCGTGCTGTCCGCCGCAATCAGGGCGGTCGAGGCCGTGGATACCGGGCTGGGCCGGATCGTGGAAGCCATTCACCGCGCGGGCGGCGCCCTGCTGGTCACCGCCGACCACGGCAATGCGGAAACCATGTTCGACCCCGAGACCAATGGCCCGCACACCGCCCATACGCTTAACGTGGTGCCCGTGGTGCTGACCGGTGTTGCGGGGGGCCACCTGCATGATGGCAGGCTGGCCGACCTGGCGCCCACGCTGCTCCAGCTTATGGGGCTGCCGCAGCCTGCCGCGATGACGGGCCATTCCCTGCTGGATGGGTCCACGCCATCCTGATACCAGGCCTGATCCCGTTCCCCCGCTGGCTGGGCCATGTGGCCCGCGGGAGCGTCCTTGCATGCTGCATGCTGGCGGTCCCGGCGCGGGGGGCCGCACCCGGTCACGCCAGCCACGCCACGACCACGCATGCGGCCCGTGCCGGCACGCATGCCCCCACCGCCAGCGAACAGCAGATCCGCCAGCAGATTGAGGCCGCCCGCATCGCGCGCGAAAGCCTGCTGGCGCGCCAGCAGCAGCAGGCCCATGACCTGGAGGACCGACGCCGCGCGGAGCAGGCCGCGCGCGAACAGGCCGAGGCCGATGCCAGAAAGGCCGCCAGCCTGTCCGCCGCCACGGTCGATGCCACGGCACGCCTGCAACGGACCGAACAGCAGGCGGCCGATCTGGACAGCCGCATTGCCGACCTGCATACCGAGCAGGCGACACTCCAGCAGCAGCTTGCACGCGAGACGGCACGCCTTTCCCCGCTGCTCCCTTTGGCTGAACGGCTTTCGCTTTACCCGGCCGATACCCTGCTGGCCGTGCCCCTGCCCGCGGATCGCGCCGTGACCGGCCTGCTGGTCGTGCGCGGCATGATGGCCGATATCGCCCGCCAGGCCCGCGCCATCCATGACCGCCGCGCCCGCCTGGCCCAGCTTGATGATGAACTGGCCCAGCAGCAGCAGCAGATGCACCATGTGGTAAGCGAGCGCGAAACCCAGCGCGATGCCGTCAACCGTGCCGCCCATGCGGCCCTGGAGGCGCAGGAGCGCTCCAATGCCGCAGCCCAGAGCGCGACACAGGCGGTAGCGGAGGCGGCCCGCCGTGCCTCAAGCGTGCAGGATGCCATCGCCCGTATCGAGGAGACGGAACAGCAGGCGGAAAAGAACCTGGAACAGGCGGCCCGCGCGGCCGAGCGCGCGCATGACATGCAGGCCGCCACCGCCGCGCGACAGAAGGCGCATGAAATGGAGACCGGCGCCGGACCCGGCATTACCCCCGCCACCGCCAGCAGCGCCGGTGCCCCGGTTGCGGGCAGCGTACTGACCGCATGGGGCAAGAACACGGAAAGCGGCCCCGCCTCCGGCATCACCTATGCCCCGCCTTCCCGCGCGACGGTGCGCGCGCCGTGCACGGGGCGGATTGATTTTGCCGGTCCGTTCCGCACATACGGGCAGATGCTGATCCTTGACTGTGGCAAGCATTACCGTTTCGTACTGGCGGGAATGGGTGAGATCACAGTGGCGGCGGGCCAGCAGGTCAGCCATGGCGCGGCAGTCGGGCAGATGCCGCAATGGAGCGGCGGCGACAGCAGGCCCACCCTGTTCGTGCAGCTGCGCCACGGGGGCAGCACCGTCAATCCGGCCCCATATCTGTAATGTCGGCGCGAGACGGTTTTATCCGCGGGCAAGTTCAGTATATGCTGCCCACCCGTGACGGATGGGCAAGATCACGTTACAACGCAACGCGCAGAGTACATGCAGGCCAGCCGGACCATGGCGGCGGCCATCCAGGAGACAACGACGCATGAAGTTCCGTAATGGCCTGCTGATCGGTTGCGCCTTTGTGGCAGGAATCGTGGTGGCCCCGCAGGTTGCCTATTATTCAGTCAGCCGCTGGGCCAGCCTGGCCCCCATGGCCCATGCGGCGGATACCGTCTCCAAGGATGACAATTCCCCCCACGAGATCGAACAGCTCATGTTCCTGTTCGGTTATGTGCTGGAAAAGGTGAAGGCCAATTATGTCGAGCCGGTCTCGACCCGTGACCTGATCACCAACTCCCTCAACGGCATGCTCAGCGGGCTGGACCCGCACAGTTCCTACATGACGGAAAAGCAGTTCTCCGACCTGCAGGTCCAGACCAAGGGTTCCTTTGGCGGGCTGGGGCTGGAGGTGCAGGGTGAGGACGGGCACGTGCGCGTGGTCTCCCCCATCGATGACACGCCGGCCGCCCGCGCCGGCATCAAGCCCGGTGACTTCATTGTCGCCATCGATGGCAAGAACATCGATGGCCAGGCACTGGACCAGGTCGTGACCCAGATGCGCGGCAAGCCCGATACCCGCATCACGCTCACGCTGATCCGTGAAAAGACGCCCAAGCCCATTACCGTCACGCTGACACGCGCGATCATTCCGCTGCTGGTCATCAAATCCGCGCTGTATGACACCGTGGGCTACATCCGGATTGCCCAGTTCAACGAGGAAACCCAGTCCGGCCTGCTGGCGGCGTACAAGAAACTGCAGGCCCAGACGCATAACAAGATGGCGGGGCTGATCATTGACCTGCGCTCCGACCCCGGCGGGCTGCTGACGCAGGCGATTGATGTCGGTTCCGACTTCATCCGCAGCGGAGAGATCGTCTCCACCCGTGCGCGCCACCCGCAGGACAGCCAGCGCTGGGATGCCCATAACACCGACATCACCGGCGGGCTGCCCATTGTCGTGCTGATCAATGGCGGCTCGGCCTCCGCATCCGAGATCGTGGCCGGTGCGCTGCAGGACCACCAGCGCGCCGTGCTTCTGGGCGAGAAGACATTCGGCAAGGGGTCGGTGCAGACCATCCTGCCCATTCCGGGTGAAGGGGCGATCCGCCTGACCACGGCGCGTTACTACACGCCGTCCGGCCGGTCCATCCAGGGGCTGGGCATCATGCCCGACATCCCCGTGCGTGAAGCGCATGACGATGCGGGCTACAGCATTCATGAAGCCGACCTGGCCCACATCATCAAGAACCGTGGCGGCAATACCGCCCAGCCCCCGTCCCGCACGGACCTGCCTGCCATTGCCAAATCCATCCCGGCCCAGCCGCCCGCCAACTGGCCTGCCTTCGACCCGGCCAAGCCCACCACGGACTTCCAGCTGCAGGAAGGGCTGAGGGTCGTGCGCGCCATGGCGGGCCTTCCGGTGCCGGCGGAACCCCCGATCCATGATGACAGGACACAGGCAACCCCCGTGCCCGGCGCATCCACCCCCCCGAAAGCGGCGGCCCCGGCGGCTCCGTCCACCACGTCGCCTGCCGCCCCGGCCCCAGGCACGCCTGCAACGCCCGCCACCCCGGCACCGGCGGAGAAGGAAGCGCCACCAGCCCCCCTTCCCCCTGCCGCAAAGCCCGCACCCACGACGCCCACCCATCCCTGACCGTGCCGGAAGCCCACGCCATGACCGATCCGACCGACCTGCCCTACCGCCCGAATGTCGGCGCGGTCGTGTTCAACCGCAAGGGAGAGGTGCTGGTCGCGCGCCGGACCGACATGCCCGGTGCGGGTGGCCCGCCGGATCAGGGTGTGTGGCAGTGCCCGCAGGGCGGCATTGATGCGGGGGAAACGCCGGAAGTGGCCGTGCTGCGCGAACTGCATGAGGAAATCGGTACCCGTGCTGCCAGAATCATGGCCACCTACCCCGAGTGGCTCAGTTACGACCTGCCCGCGCATCTGATCGGCAAGGCGCTGGGTGGCCGTTATCGTGGCCAGACGCAGCGCTGGTTCGCCCTGCGCTATACGGGGGAGGACCGTGACATCCGGCTTGACACGCATCTGCCCGCCGAATTCGATTTATGGAAATGGGTACCGCTGGCACGGCTGCCGCTGCTCAATGTCGGCATAAAAAAGGAAATCTATACCCGGCTGGCCGCGTATTTCGCCCCTTACGCCACTGCTGCCTGAGGCATGAGCCCCGCCCGCACAAGGGCTGCCAGCACCTGGCCACGCAGCAGCGGGGCAAGCGGCAGGGCCGCCAGATCGGGCGCCCCGGCCCAGCGCAGTTCGGCAATTTCGGCAGCGGCACGCGGAGTGCCATCCAGCCGTGCGGGCCATATGCGGGCGTGCACGCTGTAACCCTGCTCGTTGGCCGCCGCATCCATGAACGTACCGGACAGTTCGCTCCCCGGTATCAGGCCACAGCCCAGTTCCTCCCGAATCTCGCGATGCAGGGCATCAAGCGGGGTCTCGACCGGTTCCGGCTTGCCGCCAGGCAGCATGAAGGCCGTGGTCCCGCGCTTTCGGACCACAAGCAGCCGCCCGCCCTCGATCACCGCTGCACATACGACCCTGATCACATCCGTCATATCGTCCTGCCCTGAAAACCATTCCGGAAAACATGCCATACATCATGGCGGGGAGGACTGTGATCAGGCTTTTTTTCTGGCAGATTGGGGAACGCCACCTTTTTTGAAAAAAGGTGGCGCTTGAAAACTTCTGTCACTTATCGACCCGGGGCCATGAATGAAGCCGCCGCTTACTTGTTGCCACCCTTGAGCGGCGACATAAGGAAGCAGAACGGAACAACCAGCATGCAGCCTATGCCCAGGATCAGGAACACCTCGTTATAGGCCAGGATGGCAATCTGTTTCTGGAACTCCATGTACAGCCGCCCTCTGGCCACGCTGTCCAGCGCCCCCTGCGCGTAGCCGCGCGCCGCCGCGACCACACGGCTGTGGGCAAGATATTCATTATACGGCTGGTGGTAGGGTGTCATCCAGTGCACCATGTCGCTCTGATGCGCCTGGCGCAGTTCCGTCACCAATGCCGTTGCACCGGAAATACTGAGCGAACCCAGCACGTTACGCGCCATGCTGAACAGGGCTGAACCGTCAGCATTCAGGTTGCGGGGCAGCGTGGCGTAGGTGATGGTCGAAATCGGCACGAACAGGAAGGCCATCGTGCCCGTCTGGCTCATCCGGAAGAACACCAGATGGCGGAAATCCAGCTGCGGCACGAGTTGCGCCGACCAGAACATCGATATCCCCATAAGGAAGAAGCCGAATGCAATGATGTAGCGCAGTTGCACATACTTCATCACGATGCCAACCAGCGGGATCAGCACGATCACCACCATGCCACCGGGCGAGAGGATCAGCCCGGACAGGGTGGCCGTGTAACCCATGATCTGCTGGGAGAACTGCGGCACGATAATGGCCGAGGAATACAGCAGCGCCCCCACCGCCCCCATCAGGCCGGTGCCCACGGCAAAATTGCGGTCCTTGAACACGCGCAGGTCCACCGCCGGGTTCTTCGCACGCAGCAGCCAGAATACCGCCCCCCCGATGCCCAGAACCGCCAGGATGGCCATGATCACGATAATGCGCGAGCCGAACCAGTCCTCGTCCTCGCCGCGGTCAACGGCCACTTCGAGACAGCCGAAGCCGATGGTGATCAGCCCGATGCCCACGAAGTCCAGCGGGGCCTTCTGCTTGCGCGCCCATGGCGGATCATCGACCATGATCGACACGGCGATGGTCGCCAGGATGCCCACCGGCACGTTGATGAAGAACACCCAGCGCCATGAATAGTTATCGGTAATCCACCCGCCCAGCGACGGGCCGAGCACCGGGGCGACCACCGTGGCGATGGCGGTCAGGCCAAACGCCGCAGCCCGCTTGTCGGGCGGAAAGGTGTCAAGGATGATGGACTGCTGGTTGGGCTGAAGCCCGCCGCCAAAAAAGCCCTGCATCAGCCGGAACATGATCAGTTCGGGCAGGCTGGTGGAGATGCCGCACAAAAAGGACGACAGCGAGAACATGGAAATGCAGATAAGGAAATAGTGCCTGCGCCCGAACAGCTTGCCCAGCCAGCCCGAGATCGTCAGCACGATGCCGTTGGCCACCAGGTAGGATGTCAGCGTCCATGTCGCGTCATCATACGTGGAAGACAGGTTGCCCGCGATATGCGGCAGCGCCACGTTGACGATGGTGGTGTCCAGGATTTCCATGAACGCCGCCACCGTCACGACCACGGCAATCAGCCACGGGTTGTGCTTGGGCTTCCATTCCGTGCCATCCGCCCCGCCGGTGGCCGCTGCGGCGGCGCTCATTCCGTATGGACCGTCGGTTCAACCGACAGGCCAAGCGCAAGCGGCAGGTCTTGGCGCAGCCCCTCGTCGATCAGGATCTTGACCGGCACGCGCTGGACGATCTTCACGTAGTTGCCGGTCGCGTTCTCGGGCGGGAAGGCGCTGAAGGTCGCCCCCGTGCCCAGCTGGAGCGAATCCACATGCCCCTTCAGCTTCAGGAACGGATAGGCGTCGATGGCAATATCCACCTTCTGGCCGGGACGCATGTGGGTCAGCTGGGTTTCCTTGTAGTTGGCGACCACCCAGACCTCGGGCTCGACAATGGAGAAAACGGTCTGCCCCGCCGTGGCAAGGGTGCCGCGCTCGATGTTGCGCTGTGAGATCCAGCCATCATGCGGGGCGCGGATCAGGGTCCATTCCACGTTCAGCTCGGCCTCGCGCAGCTTTGCCTCGGCCTGGGTCAGGGTGGCCTGCTGTTCGGTCACGCGCGCTTCGGTGCTGGCGATGTTGGGGATGACGGGCAACGCCGTTTCAAGGTTGCCCTGCGCCTCGAGCACCTGCGCTTTGGCAGCATCGAGGGCTGCGGTGGCGTAGTCGATATTCTGCTGCGAAGTCGCCTCCCGCGTTACACCATGCTGGCGGCGGTAATCGGTTTCCGCCCTGAACTGCTGGGCCTGCGCCGCCTGCAGCTGGCCCTGCGCCACCATGAGATGGCCAGGGAAGTTCTTCTTCGCCACTTCGGCAAGCAGGGTGTAGTTGCTGACCTGCGCGCGGGCGATATCGACCGCCGCCGCCGCCTGGTCACGCTGGGCGCGCCAGTTGCGGTCATCGATGCGGGCCAGGATGTCGCCCTGATGGACGAACTGGTTGTCATTGACCAGCAGTTCGGTCACGTAACCGCCCACATGCGGCGCCACCGCGACCGCACGGCCTGCGGTGAAGGCATCATCGGTCTCGACCTCGTTCCGATGCAGGAACCAGTAGATCCCGCCAATCACGATCACGGCCACGGCAATGCCGATCAGGATCAGCTTGCGGCGCGGAGAGGCCTCCTTCTTCCCTTCCGCCCCGGGGCCGGGTGCGGCGTGTCCGTCTTCAGCTGCCTTGCCTTCATCCGCGGCCATCTGCTTCCCTCATCATCACTTTGATTGCAGCCCTGATCCTGTCAGCCCATGCATTGACCGAACGGGTCGGTCAATGCATGGCACGAACCTTGCCACACTTCAACCGCCATCGCCGGTTCCGATGCACATTCCGCCGCGCGCTACAGGGTAAACGCCTGGTTGCGCACCATGCGGGCATATAATCCGTCCTGGTCCATCAATGCGTCATGCGTGCCGCATTCCACCGCCTGCCCCTGCGCCAGCACCACCACCAGGTCAGCCGAACGCACGGTGGACAGCCGGTGCGCGACCACAATGGTCGTGCGCCCGTGGCGCAGGTGGGCCAGGGCGTGCTGGACAATGGCCTCGCTCTCGCTGTCCAGCGCGCTGGTCGCCTCATCCAGCAGCAGCACGCGCGGGTTACGCAGCAGCGCGCGCGCAAGGGCCACCCGCTGCCGCTGCCCGCCGGACAGGCGCTGCCCACCGGGGCCGACCAGCGTATCGTAGCCCTGCGGCAGGGCCTCGATGAAGTCGTTGGCAGCCGCTGCCCGTGCCGCGTCAGACACCTGTGCGTCGCTGGCCTGCGGGTTGCCCATGCGGATATTGTCCTTCACCGACAGGTCGAACAGAAGCGTGTCCTGGCTGACATAGGCAATGGCATCACGCAGTTCGGCCAGCACAAGGCGCCTGAGGTCCACGCCATCAAGCGTGATCCGCCCGCCCGATACATCATGCAGGCGCGGAATGAGGGAGAGCGCGGTGGACTTGCCCGCCCCCGACGGGCCGACAAGGGCCACGGTCAGCCCCGGGGCCGCCACCATGTCCAGCCCGTCCAGCCCCATGCGCCCGTCAGGGTAGCGGAAGGACACCTGCTCGAAGCGCAGGTCGCCACCACCCGGCGGCAGATGGAGCGCATCGGGCGCCTGCGCCACGGCCACAGGTTCGTCAATCACATCAAACACACGCTGCAGGCCACCCAGCCCTTCCTGCAGCGCGATGTTGAGCGTGCCCAGCGCGCGCAGCGGGCGCGCGGCCAGCAGCAGGGCCGCGACAAAACCGGAAAAATCACCCAGCGTGGCCCCGCCCTGTGTCGCCCGCCAGCCCGCAAAGCCCAGCACGGCGGCCACCGCCATGCCGCCCAGAACCTCCAGCATCGGGTCCACGCGTGCCCGCCCCCGCGCAATGCGCAGCAGGCCCGCATGCAGCCCGTCCAGAACGTGGGCTGCACGTTTTTCCTCCGCCCGTTCCAGACGGTAGACACGGATGGTGCGCGACTGGCTGAAACTTTCCGCCAGCATGGCACTGGTCTCGCCTATCTGTTCATGCACGCCACCGGATTCCCTGCGCAGCCGCTTGCCCAGCCTGCGCACCGGCAGGGCGGCGACCGGATACAGCACGGCGGCGATCAGGCTCAGTTCCCAGTCCATGTACAGCATGGAGGCGATCAGCCCCACCACCGTCACCGCATCGCCCAGGGCGTTGGTGGCACGGATCATGGCTTCACGAATCGAGACGGCATCGGTGGTGAAGCGCGCCGCGATCTGGGCGGGGGCTTCGGTCTCGATACGTGAGATGTCGGCATGGACCAGATGGTGGAACATGCGCCCCTGCAGCCCCCGTATCACCACCAGCACCAGGGACTGTACCGCAATCGACTGCCCGTACTGCGAAATGGCCTTCGCCACGGTAATCACCACCACCAGGATCGGCACCTGGTACAGGATACGCGGATCATGGCCCGCAAACATGTCCAGCGCGCGCTGGATGACCAGCGGGTAGAGCGCGCTGAATATCGCCATGAGCGCCGTCAGCACCATGACGGCAAGGATACGCAGCTTGTGGCGGGCCAGTTCATCATGCCACAGCCGGCGCATGAGCAGGCGCGAGGGCACCGTGGCCACGGGTCTGGCCGGCCTGCCTGGCGTGGACGTGGGAATTGCGTTCATCAATCGGCCTATAACCGCATGCCCCGGCAAAACAAAGTGCCACGACACGGGGGGTTACAAATTATGTCCCGCCCGGCATGTCCCCCCGCAGCACCGCATGCATATGCGCCACACAGGCCGCATGGGCCGGGTTACAGCCATTTTCCAGCCACCACCGCCGCACCTGCGCCAGCACCTGCCCCATCGCGGCACCCGGCGCGCAGCCCGCCGCGATCAGGTCCCGTCCGGTCAGGGGAAAGACCGGCCGCGCGGTTGCCACCAGCCGGGCGCGCAGCCCGTCCCATGCAGGGTCCGGCCCGCAGCCCTCCGCTGCCTGCGCCAGCCATGCACGCCACAGCAGGTCACGTGCCGGATGGTCCGCCAGCAGGCGCGCGATCGCGGCGGCATCCATGTCGGGCCGGGGCGCGGGTGCCATGCGGGCCTGCGCCAGCGCCGCCCCATCGGCACGGGAAAGCCGGAGATGGCGCGCCACCGCCTGCACGTCTTCCCCCGCCAGCAGGGCGGCAAGCCGCAGCACCGCTTCCGCCGGTGCGCCACAGGCCAGCAGCCGCCCCAGCAGCCCGATATCCCATGGTGGCGGCAGCACGTGTGCCAGTACGCCGCACGCCGCCATGCGTTCCAGCGTGACGATGACATGCGGGCCGACAAGGATGCGCCGCAGTTCGGACCAGACCCGCTCGACCGAAAGGCGGTCGATCATGCCTGCCAGCGCCGTGATGGCGTCCATCGCCTGCGCATCCGGCGCGCCATGGCCATAACGGGCCTGAAAACGGAAGAAGCGCAGGATGCGCAGCGCATCTTCGGTAATACGCCTGCGGGCCTGCCCCACGAAACGGACGCGGCCCGCCGCAAGATCGGCCTGCCCGCCAAAATAGTCATGCACCACGCCCGCGCTGTCACAGGACATGGCGTTGATGGTGAAGTCACGCCTTGCCGCGTCCTCGCGCCAGTCATGGGTCCAGGCGACGGTGGCGTGGCGGCCATCGGTCTCCTCATCACGCCGCAGGGTCGTGATCTCGAAGGGGCGGCCATCAAGCACCGCCGTGACCGTGCCGTGCGACAGGCCGGTGGGCACCACCTTCACGCCAGCGTCCTTCAGCCGCGCCATCACCACATCGGGGGCGTGGGGGGTGGCAAGGTCGATGTCGGACACCGCGCGCCCGCACAGCAGGTCACGCACGGCGCCGCCCACCAGCCGGGCATCGGGCAGGATGGCCCATAACCGCCCGATCTGGTCCAGCACCGCGGGCATGTCGCGACGCAGGCATTCAAGCGGGGTGGCGGTGCTCAGGGGCATGCGTCATCAGGCATGTGGGACAGGGGGAAGAAGACATTCCGGCTCCACACCCCCAGGCAGGGTACCCCATGACAGTGCCCTGCCACCGCAAGGGCGGCGAGTTCGTAATAGACCGAGCGCGAGATGCGGGCCTCGATGGGCAGGGCGCCATCGCCATCACGCACATGCAGGTAGGGTACGGGCCCGGTGCCACAGCTTTCGCACGGGACATCCCACGCGCAGCGAATCGGGTGCTCCGGTCCGGCGCAGATCACCTCGTCCACATTGGTGCGGAAGGAGAGCACCTGCCCGTGCCCGCAACCATGCCATTCCAGTTCGGTTACGACAAAGGGGGCGTCCTCCACCTCGATCGTACCCTGCTCGACCGGGGTCTGCAGCCGGTAGCCGCCCTGCGCGTCGCGCCGCAGGGTGGAGGCGAACAGGCAGACCATCGGCTTGCGGCGTATGGGGGAGCCACGGTACAGCCATGTCCCGTCCCGCCTGATCAGGAACGGCAGTGCGCCGCATGTGCCCGTCTGCCCCGCTGAGGGGGACGGCGTGGCCTTTCCCGTCTCGAAATCGTCCATCAATTACGTTAACCCGACACTATGGAAGCTGCTGGACTTGATATAGGGATCAACACCGGCTTGATGAAACCCCCGGACCTGTCAGACTGTTGGAATGATGACCATGGATGATACCCCACCCCTCCATGCGGCGCCGCAGGCGGGCATGACATCCCCTCCGGCCCTGACCGGCGAGCAGATCGCGGCGCAGGCCGGGAGCATGGGCAGCCGCCTGCGCGCCGTACGCGCGGAAATCGGCCATGTCATACTGGGGCAGGACCGGGTGGTGGAACTGGCGCTGACCACCATCCTGGCGGGCGGGCATGCCCTGCTGGTCGGTGCGCCGGGGCTGGGCAAGACCCTGCTGGTCACAACGCTGGGTCACGTGATGGGCATGGATGCGCGCCGCGTGCAGTTCACGCCCGACCTCATGCCGTCGGACATACTGGGCAGCGAGATACTGGACGAGGATGAAAGCGGGCGCCGCAGCTTCCGCTTCGTGGCAGGGCCGGTCTTCTGCCAGCTGCTGATGGCCGACGAGATCAACCGCGCCAGCCCCCGCACCCAGTCCGCGCTCCTGCAGGCCATGCAGGAGCGCGAGGTGGCGATTGCGGGCAGCAACCACCAGTTGCCCCGCCCCTTCCATGTGCTGGCCACCCAGAACCCGATCGAGCAGGAAGGCACCTACCCCCTGCCCGAAGCCCAGCTTGACCGCTTCATGATGCAGGTGATGCTGGATTTCCCGACCGCCGATGCCGAACGCGCCATGCTGCTGGCCACAACCGGCACCGCCACCGCCACCGCCAGCCCGGTCATGACCGCGGCCGAGGTGGTGCAGGCGCAGGCGCTTGTCCGCGCCCTGCCGGTAGGCGAGCAGGTGGTGGAGGCCATCGTGCGCCTTGTACGCTCCGCCCGGCCCGAGACCACCGACGACCCGACCGTGCGCGAGGCCGTGACCTGGGGCCCCGGCCCGCGTGCCGCGCAGGCGCTCATGCTGGCGACGCGGGCGCGCGCACTGCTTGATGGCCGTCTTTCCCCCGGTATCGAGGATGTGCGGGCACTGGCCCGTCCCGTCCTGGCGCACCGCATGGCGCTGTCCTTTACCGCGCGGGCGGAAAACATGCGCCTGCCCGCGCTGATCGATACGCTGGCCGGACGGATCGGCTGACATTGCCCCTGTCCTTTTTCCCACGCCTGGCCAGCCGCTTCCGGCAGGCGGCACGGCCTGCCGCCCCGGCGACGGGCGGCACGGCCGGCACGGGCCTGCCGCACAATGCGGTGTCCGCCACGGCGCTGGCCGATGCACTGGCCAGTCGCGTGCCCGCCCTGATCGTGGCGGCGCGGCGGATCGCGCAGAATGTGGGACAGGGCACCCATCCCCGCCGCAGGGCGGGCCAGGGAGACGAGTTCTGGCAGTATCGCCAGGCCGTGCCGGGTGAGTCCGCGACCAGTATCGACTGGCGGCAGTCCGCACGCGGGGATCGGACCTTCGTGCGCGAACGTGAAGCCCAGACCCCCCATACGATATGCATATGGTGCGATAACAGCGCATCCATGCGGTGGCGGTCCGGTGACGGGCTGCCGCTCAAGGCGGAACGCGCCTTCCTGCTGGCGCTGGCCAGTGCCGCCATGCTGCTGGGCCAGGGGGAACAGGTGCGGCTGCTGAGCGTCGATGGCGCGCCACCGCTTCGCCTCCACGGCCACCGGGCGCTGGAACAGATGGCGCAGGCGCTGCTGGCCGCCCTGCGTGCCGCACCGGACGCGCCGGACCTGCCGCCACCTGCCAGCCTCCCGCCCCGCAGCCGTGTCCTGCTGTTCGGGGACGGGCTGTATCCGGCGCAGAAGCTGGCCGCCTTCCTGCGCGCGGCGGTTGCGCGGCAGGTCACCTGTACACTGGTGCAGGTCACGGATCCGGCGGAAGCGCACCTCCCCTATGAGGGGCATACCCGCTTTACCGGGCTGGAGGATGATACGGTCCTGCAACTCGATGCCAGCGCCGACCTGCGCCACGCCTATGCCACGCTATGGGCACGCCATCAGGATGCACTGCGCACCCTGTGCCAGGCGGGGGGCAGCCCCATGGTATCCCACATGACCGACCAGCTACCGGAAAAGGCACTTCTGGCGCTGCACGCGCTGCCCGGCATGGGGGGCAGGCCATGATCCTTCTCGCGCCATGGATGCTGCTGGGCCTGCTGGCCCTGCCGGTGGTGTGGTGGCTGCTGCACGCGCTGCCCCCCGCCCCGCGCCCGCAATCCTTTCCGCCCGCCCGCCTGCTGCGTGCGCTCAGCGCCGCGCCGCCGGATGCGACTTCCGCGCCGCCCTGGCGTCTGCTGCTGCGCTGCCTGGCGGTCACGCTGCTGGTTCTCGGTCTGGCGCAGCCGGTCTTCCCGCGCGGGCAGGCAGGCATGGACGATGCCGACTGCCTGATCGTGGTGGATAATGGCTGGGCGGCGGCGGCCACCTGGGCGCCACGCATCCACGCACTGGACGGCATGCTCGACCATCTGTCCCGCACCGGGCACAGCGCGCGCATCCTGCTGACCGCGCGTGAGGACGCGCTGGCTCCCGTCACCGTCCAGCCTGCACGGCAGGCGCAGGTCCTGCGCGGCATGATCGGCCCGCTCCTGCCACGCGCATGGCCGGTGGACCGCGCCGCCGCGACCCGGGCGCTTGCCCAGCTTGCGCGACAGGGCTGGCATGGGCCGGTCATCTATGTATCGGACGGGCTGGCCACCGCTGACGATGCCGGTTTTGCCGCAGCCCTGGCCGCCATCGGTCCGGTACGGGACATGCAGCTGCCGGATTCGGACATTACCCTGCTTGGCCCATCGGCCAATGCCGGCAACGGCCTTGCCACCCGCGTCCATGCAGTGCCACGCGCCCATCCGCGCACATGGCAGCTGCGCCTTGAAACCGCGACCGGGGGCACCCTTGGCCTGCTGCCCGTCACGCTCCCGGCGGGGCAGGAGCATGCGGATGTCACACCCGAACTGCCCGCCGAACTGCGCAACAAGGTCGATCACCTGTCGCTTGATGCAATGACGGGGCCAGCCAGCCTGCGCCTGCTTGACGAGCGTGAACGCCAGCGCCCGGTGGGGCTGATCGCCAGTGCATCCTCCGACACGCCGCTCATGGGCAGCCTGTTCTACCTGCGTCGCGCGCTCCAGCCCGTGGCCGAACTGCGTGAGGGCGATCTGGATGCGCTGCTGGCGCGCCCGCTTTCGGTCATCATCGCCCCCGATGGCACGCTGGGCAGCCCGGACAGCCGCCGCAAGGTGGAGGCATGGGTCCGCGGTGGGGGCACACTCATCCGCTTTGCCGGGCCCCTGCTCATCCAGGGACCGGACGCGCCGGGACAGGACCGGACACATGCCGATACGCTTCTGCCCGTGCCGCTCATGGGCGGGGAACAGGTGCTGGGGGGGACCATGTCATGGAGCAGGCCGGAACATCTGGCGCCCTTCCCCGCCTCGTCCCCCTTCCATGATCTTGACATCCCGGCGGATGTCACGGTCTCGCGACAGGTGCTGGCACAGCCTTCCACCGATCTGGACAGCCATAGCTGGGCGCGGCTGACCGATGGCACGCCACTGGTCACGCATACGGCACTCGGGGCCGGGCAGGTCGTGCTGTTCCATGTGACCAGCACGGCGGAGTGGTCGAACCTGCCGCTGTCGGGCCTGTTCGTCGGCATGCTGGAGCACCTGATCGACCAGGCATCGGGCATCGAGACCCCGGCTGGCACGACCATGCTGGCCCCCTACATGGTGCTGGATGGCGATGGGGCACTGGTGTCCCCGCCTGCGGGCGCGCAGGCGCTGCGGGCGGATGCGTTTGGCCAGACCATCCCTTCCCCCGCGCATCCGCCGGGACTTTACGGGCCGCGCAACAGCCGCCGCGCGCTCAATCCGGGCGACGGCACGCCCGCCCTTGCGGCGCAGGGCCCGATCGGCACGGTGTCCGACCTGCGCGGGCAGGTGGCGGACATGACCATCGGCCCGCTGCTGCTGGTGCTGGCCGCACTGCTGCTGCTGGCCGATGGCGCGCTCAGCGTGGTCCAGCGCGGGCGCCGGTGGGGGCGCGGGCTGGCCGTGGCGCTGGTGCTGGCCTGCCCGCTTGCCGCCCGTGCCGATGACATCCCGCCCGATGTGCCCCGGGCCGCGCTGGAAACCCGGCTGGCCTATATCATGACCGGCCACGACGGGACCGACAGCGTATCGCGCGAGGGGCTGCAGGGCCTGTCCGATTACGTCAATGCGCGAACATCCGCCGTGCTGGGCCACCCCGATGGCGTGGTGCCCGAGCGCGATGACCTGTCCTACTATCCGCTCATCTACTGGCCGGTCACGGCCGATGCCGCCACATCCCCCGCGCGCACGGCGGCGCTGAACACCTACATGCGCCACGGCGGCATCCTGCTGATCGATGCGCAGGGCCAGGACCCGGCCACCGCGCCGGACAACGCCAGCGGCTACACCGGCTCGGCCCCCGGCACGGCGGCGGCGCTGCGGCGGATGACGGCGGGGCTGGACATCCCGCCGCTGACCCGGCTCGACAACCGCCATGTGCTGGCCCACACCTTCTACCTGCTGCACAACTTTCCCGGCCGTTACGACGGCATGCCGGTCTGGGTGGCGCAGGAAGGCGACAGCACGAATGACGGTGTCAGCCCCGTCATCATCGGCAGCAATGACTGGGCGCATGCATGGGCGGTGGATGACAGCGGCAATACACCCTATGCCCCCGTACCCGACGGGGCCGACCAGCGCGTGCTGGCCTACCGCTTTGGCGTCAATGCCGTGATCTATGCGCTGACGGGCAATTACAAGGCGGATCAGGTGCATGTGCCCGCCCTGCTCAAGCGGCTGGGAGAGTAATCGCCATGCCCGACCTGTCACGTCACATGATGGCATTCAGCCCCCTTGTGCCGGCGTGGTGCCTTTACGCACTGGCCGCGGCCATGGGCGTGCTGGCGGTCCTGGGGCTTGCGCGCCGGGTGCGCGGCAGCGTGTGGCGGCTGCTGGCCGGGCTTGGCATCCTTGCCTGGCTGGCCAGCCCGCAGCGCATTACCGAAACATGGCACCCCCTGCCCGAGACCGCGCTGATCGTGGTGGACCAGTCGGCCTCCATGTCCGAACGCAACCGCGCCGACATGGCCCGCAATGCCGCCGAGCGCGTACAGGCGGCCATGAGCCGGGTACCGGGGCTGGTGCCGCGCATTGTCACGCTGCGTGAGGCCCGGCATGGGGGCACAAGGCTGTTTGGCGCGCTGCAGCAGGCGGCGGCGGACATCCCGCCCTCCCGCCTTGCCGGTGCCGTGCTGGTGACCGATGGCGAGGACCATGACGTACCGGCCAGCGTGCCGGACATGCTCAACCCCGATGACGGACATGGCCAGCGCACGCTGCTGCCGCTTCATGTGCTGCTGAGCGCAAGGGGAGAGGAAACCGACCGCCACCTGCGCGTGCTCCAGGCCCCGCCCTTCGCCATTGTGGGCAAGGACGTGACCATACAGGTGGAGATTGACGACCTGGGCGCGCGCACAGCCCCCGGCGCGACCACCGAACTTACGCTGACACAGGGCGACGGCACGACCTTCTCGCGCCCTGTCCGGATCGGCCAGCCGCAGGACATCACCCTGCCCGTCACCCATCCGGGCGAGATGCTGGTGGGCCTGTCCGCCCCGGAGCTGCCCGGGGAGGTGTCGACGCGCAACAACCATGATGTGATCCGCATCAATGGCGTGCGCGACCGGCTGCGCGTGCTGCTGGTGTCGGGCACGCCCAACCAGGGCGAGCGGGTATGGCGCAGGCTGCTCAAGGCCGACCCGTCGGTCGATCTGGTGCACTTCACCATCCTGCGCCCGCCCGACCGGGATGATGGCACGCCGCTGTCGGACCTCGCGCTCATCGCCTTTCCTGTCAATGAACTGTTCCAGCAGAAGATCGGCCAGTTTGACCTGATCATCCTGGACGGGTTTGAAAACCGCGGCATCCTGCCCGAAGCCTATCTGCGCAACATCGTCAACCACATCCGCGCGGGTGGCGGGCTGCTGCTGATTGGCGGTCCGGAATTCCTGACGCCAGGTTCCCTGCAGGATACGGCGCTGTCGGATATCCTGCCCGCCCACGTCACCACGACCGACGGCATGGCCATACGCCGCTTCCGTCCCGACCTGACAGAGACGGGGATGCGCCACCCCGTGACATCCGGCCTGCCCGGCGCGCCCGATCATGCGGGGGCACAACCCGGCTGGGGGCCATGGTACCGCAGCCTGCGCACGGACAGCGCACAGGGCGAAGTGCTGATGACCGGGCCGGACAGGCAGCCCCTGCTGGTGCTGGACCACGCGCAGAAGGGTCGGGTGGCCTTCCTGCTGTCGGATCAGGCATGGCTGTGGTCACATGGCGAAGGCGGTGGCGGGCCGCAGTCTGAACTGCTGCGGCGCATCTCGCACTGGCTGATGAAGGAACCGGAACTGGAGGAAAACCAGCTGGAAGCCGGAATTGCGGCGGGACAGATGACCATTACCCGCCGGTCGGTCGCATCCGGGCCGCCGCCGGTGGTGCATGTAAGCGCACCCGATGGCACGAACCAGCAGGTCACGCTGGAACCGGCGGGCAATACCGGACTTGCCCGCGCGCGTATCCCGGCACGGCTGGAAGGCATCTGGACCGTGCGTGACGACGCGGGGCATGAAGCCTTTGCCGCCCCGCGGATGGAAGACCCGCTTGAGTTTTCCGACCTGCGGGCCACGGCGTCGGTGCTGTCGCCCATGGTGGCGGCAACCGGGGGGGCCGTGCACTGGCTGGGCGATGACCCGCGCAACCCGTCGCTGCCTGATATTGTCATGGCAGGCGGGCACGATGCGTCCTCCGCCAGCCGGTTTGCCTTCCCGCCGCGCAACGCGCACAGCGTGGCGGGCCAGCAGGCGCATGCGCTGCTGCCGGCATGGGCCATGGGGCTGTTCGTGGCGGGGATGCTGCTCATGGCATGGTGGCGGGAAAGCCGGTCATGACGGAAAGATGATTAAATATCGCATCCGCCGCAATTTTGCGCTAATCACCAACACTGGCTGGTGCCACGTGGCGGATTTTCGCCACGGGCCGAACGTTCACTCTCGGGACAGGACATGATTTCCAGATCCGGCACATATCTTCTTGTCACCGCCCTGTTCGCGGGCCTTGCGGCCCCGTGCGTGCCCATCCACATGGCGCATGCGCAGGATGCCGATGAGGCGGAAGCCGAATCCGAAGCCGCCGAGGCCGCGAAGAAAGCCGAGGCACGCCGCGCCGCAAAGGCAGCCGCCCCGCCTGCCGCCCTGCCGGGCGCTGAATCGCGGGAAGAAGAACACGGCCATGCCAGCGCGGACATGAACCCGACCGATGCGCTGTTCGACGCCATCAATCGCGGCAGCCTGGGTGCGGCAAAGGAAGCGCTGAACCGGGGTGCGGACATGACTGGCCATAACGTGCTGGGCCAGACGCCGCTGGACATGGCCATCGACCTCAACCGCAACGACATCACCTTCCTGCTGCTGTCCATGCGTACCTTCTCGGATTCGGACCCGCATTTCTCCTCCACCAGCCTGGCGGAGGGTGCGGATGATACACCCCCGCTGACCATGCCCCGCCATGCCACCACCGCATCCAGCATCGACAGGCGTTATGATGCGTCGGGCGGCCATGCCGAGCCATCCGTCGGCTTCCTTGGCTTCGGCGGCAGCTAGAGCCATTCCACTGAACTCCGGCTCAGTGGAATGGCTCTAACTCATTGTTTATCGAGCATCTTTACCAGTTCCAGGCCGCGCCCGTCAGGCCCCGGGGCCGGTGTTCAGGCCGGCCTCGATCGACCTGATTTCATGCACGATCTCATCGGGCGTGCGCGTAGCGCGCGCACGGGTATGGGTAAGCAGGATGAACTCCACCGTCATGGGCCGTTCGGAATAACGCTGGCGGCTGACACGGTAGCGCTTGTAGCCCCGTGTAAAGACCGCCACCCGTCCCCGATCACAATTGGCCCGCACCATGTCGGCCAGGGGAATGAAGCCATCCGTGCTGTAGCTGGTGGCGATCCAGCACGTATCCAGCGCGGATAGCAGCTGCCGGTAGGCCGACAGCGCCCGGCTGCGGTGGTTGTAGGCGCTGCGCCGCGTAATGCGCCAGTCCTGCCTTATGGCAGCCTTGTCCCGCCCCGTGATCTTGGGCGCGAGACGGGGCTGGTCCCACAGGGTAATGGTGTTGAGGACATGGTAGTTCGCGCCATAGGGATGCTGGTTGTATGGCGGATCGACATAGGCGATCGCCCCCTCCCCTATCCGGCCCGCCAGGTCTGTGGCCAGATCCTGCGCATCCATGCGCAGGACCAT
Source organism: Komagataeibacter sp. FNDCF1 (assembly GCF_021295335.1). Classification (NCBI taxonomy): domain Bacteria; kingdom Pseudomonadati; phylum Pseudomonadota; class Alphaproteobacteria; order Acetobacterales; family Acetobacteraceae; genus Komagataeibacter; species Komagataeibacter sp. FNDCF1. Next base: position 1,430,127 of record NZ_JAIWOT010000001.1, read on the forward strand.
GTTGTCCCGTCCGTTATCCATGAAGCAGGCGGGGCGCAGTTGCAGATCGGCCGCGATACGGTAAAGGGCCGTGCCGGTCCGGCCGCCCCAGCCACGATGAAATCCCTTGAACAGCCCGCTGGTATTGCTGTTGTAGCTGGCGCTGTACAACAGGGGTGCCAGCAGGCATGCCCTCTGCCCCGGCTCCAGCAGGCCATCACGGTCCCATCGGGCGATCCGTTCGCGTATGGCGTCGATGCGCATGCCGTTCTTGCGCATATAGAACATCCGGTCCCGCGTGGTGTCGTAGCGCACGTCATCATCGGGGCAGAGATGGCGGGTGATCCAGCCTTCCAGCGGTGGCAGGGCGTTCAGTTCGGCCATGACCTGCGCGTAGCTGCGACCATCATGGAAACCGGGTGCGGCCTGCATGCCGACATGGCACAGGTTGAGCACTTCGCTATAGGGCTCCCAGTCATTGGCCATTACGCGAAAGCCCAGTCGCTTCGCCAGCCGGGAGACCACGCCGGTCCCGGCAAACAGGTCCACGAAATCCGTGCGGGCCGGGTCCGCCCCCGTGGCGGCAATGGCCTGCGCGACCAGGCCCAGCAGCTTGCGCTTGTTGCCGATATAGGGGATCAGCTGGCTGAACAGGTATTCATCCGTCAGCACGGCGGAATGACGGGCGGCATTCCATTCCATCGCGGGCAGGTCGTGCGGCCCGGCATGATCCGGACGGCGGTTCATGCCCCCATTCTCCCGGCTCCCCCGCTCATGCGCCCCTCCGCCGCTTCAGGAGGCGACGGCTGCCTGCTCCGCCCGGATGTCACCACGCAGCACATCAAGCTGCACGAGTTCGCCCTCACGTTCGAAATACCAGAACGTCCAGCCATTGCATGATGGCGCATTGGTCAGTTGCGCGCCAATCTTGTGAATGGAACCACGATGCCGCCCGCTGACCAGCGTGCCATCGGGCGAGACCGTGGCGCGCACACGCTTCTGCCGGTCCATCAGCACGGTGCCCGCGGGCACCATGCCGCGCTCCACCAGCAGGCCAAAGGGCACGCGCGGGCTTTCACGCCGGGCGGGCGTGGTCAGCACGCTGTCCAGCGGCACGGGTTTTTCCCGCCGCGCGCGGCCGATCGCGGCCTCCGCATAATCGGGATGGCGTTCGATGCCGATAAAGCGGCGGCGCAGCCTGCGGGCCATGGCGGTGGTGGTGCCGGTACCGGTAAAGGGGTCCAGCACCACGTCATCCACATTGGTCGAGGCCACCAGCACGCGATGCAGCAGGCTTTCGGGCTTCTGGGTGGGATGCAGCTTCAGGCCATGTTCGTTACGCAGCCGTTCGCCGCCGGTGCATAGCGGCAGGTACCAGTCCGACCGCATCTGCACGTCATCATTCAGCGCCTTCATGGCCTGGTAGTTGAAGCGGTAGCGGCTGTCCGGCCCGCGCGCGGCCCAGATCAGGGTTTCATGCGCGTTGGTAAAGCGGCGGCCACGGAAGTTGGGCATGGGATTGGACTTGCGCCAGATTACGTCATTCAGGATCCAGAACCCCAGATCCTGCAGGATCGCACCGATGCGGAAGATGTTATGGTAGGACCCGATCACCCATATGGTGCCGTCCTTGCGCAGCACGCGCCGCGCTTCGGTCAGCCACGCACGGGTAAAGGCATCATAGGCCTGCAGGTCGGTGAATTTGTCCCAGTCGTCATCCACCCCGTCGACAATGCTGTCATCGGGACGGCGGAGTTCCCCCTTCAACTGAAGGTTGTAGGGCGGGTCCGCGAACACGCAGTCGATCGAAGACGCGGGCAGGGTCTTCATCATCTCGACACAGTCGCCCCGCAGCACCTGGTCCAGGGGCAATTCCATCATAACTGCACCGCTCATGAATTGTTCAGCATGATGGCTGCTCCGCGCTCTGGGGGGAAGAAGGGGAAACGGAGGCCTGCAGGATACGGCGCACCGTACCGAAGGCCGCACGGTGATGCGGGCTGGCACCCTGCGCCATGAGGCCGGAACGATGGATGGCGGTGCCGTAGCCCGCGTTACGCTCCCACCCGTAGCCGGGCCATCGCCGCGCAAGGCGGGTCATGAGCCGGTCCCGGATGACCTTGGCAACGACAGACGCCGCCGAGATGGACAGGCTGATGCCGTCACCGCCCACGACGCATTGCGCCGGACACCCGAAATCGGGCGCGGCGTTTCCATCAACCAGGACAAATTCGGGCGGGCGGGGCAGACGCCCCACCGCGCGCTGCATGGCAAGCCATGAGGCGCGCAGGATGTTGTATTGCCCGATTTCCGCCACCGAGGCAGCCCCCACCCCGATCAGGACACCGGGGCTGGCCAGCAGCACATCATAAAGCTGTTCCCTGACGACGGGCTTCAGCTTTTTTGAATCATCGAGCCTGTCGGCCAGCACGCCGGGCACGCTGCCGGGGAACATGACCGCCGCCGCGACGACCGGCCCGGCCAGCGGGCCGCGGCCGACTTCGTCAACACCGGCGACCAGCCCCCCCCGTGCATGCTCAAGCGCGTAATCTGGCATCCATTCCTTCCTGGCCGGATGCGAACCGGACCGTCATGGCCCGATTCGCATCAGATTTCCGTTCTGGAAGGATGGAAACCATTTTTATGCAGGGTTGCGCAAGATGCTGTGGACTCATCGAGTCCCTTAAAATGAAAAAAAACGACTCGAGGCCGTATCAGCCCTTGCGGCGGGGAATGAAAAGCAGCCCCATGATCGTGCCCAGCACGCCCGCAATCGCCAGCGAGAACAGCGGGCGCTCACGCACGAAGGTCACCGCACGCTCGACCTTGCCTTCGCCTTCTTCGTACAGATCGGCGAATTCCTGCCGCGCCATGCCCGAAAGCTGGTCCATCTTGCCTTCGGCCTGCATCCCCATGTCACCCGTCAGGCCACCTGCCGCGTCCTTTACCCGGCCAACGCCCTGATCCAGGACACCCTCGACCTTTTCACCAAATGCCTTTTCCTTGTCGTCCGCCATGATTTTCACTCCGTTAATAGCTGGATATCGCTGTTGTGTAGCGTGGACCCCTAACGCCACGATGGCATGCAGGGTTCCGTACCCGCTATACCATGCCTGATCATGCCATCATTGACGACCGTCGCCCCCGCACTGCCTGATCCCGCTCCCGGCATGCCGCCCCTGCCCCCGTCGCGCAAAAGGCTCATGGCGCTGATCGTGGCCAGCCTCATGCTCATGGAACAGCTTGACGGCACGGCGCTGACCACGGCGCTTCCCGCCATCGCGCAGGATTTCCGGGTCGGCATTCCCGCAACCTCCATCACGCTTACGGTGTACATGCTGGGGCTGGCGGCGCTGATCCCGGCATCCGGGCATATGGCCGAACGCTTTGGCAGCCGGCATACCCTGCGCTGCGCCATCATGCTGTTCCTGTGCGGCTCACTTGCATGCGGGTGGGCGCACAGCCTGCCCGTGCTGGCCATGGCAAGGCTGGTACAGGGGGCCGGGGGGGCCATGATGGTGCCGGTCGGGCGGCTGGTGATCCTGCGCAACGTGGCCAAGGCGGAACTGCTGTCCGTCATGGCATGGGTCATGCTGCCCGCCACCATCGGCCCCATGGCCGGCCCTGTCCTGGGGGGCGTACTGACATCGTGGCTGTCGTGGCGATGGATCTTCTACATCAACATCCCGCTCGGGCTGCTGGCCATCGTGCTGGCGGGCCGGTTCATCCCCCAGCGCAGGACCGCCAGCCCGCCCCCGTTTGACCTGTGGGGCAACATCCTGTCCGCCACGGCGCTGGGGGGGCTGATCTTCGGCATGGAACTGGTGGCGCATGACGGTTCCGCCCGCCTGGGCGGCATGGGGCTGCTGGCGATGGCCCCCGTTGCCGCCATGTCCTATATCCGTCATGCGCGCAGGGTGGTGCACCCGGTTCTCGACCTGTCGCTGCTGCGCATTCCCACGTTCCGCGTTTCCGTTCTGGCCGGGGGGCTTACGCGCATCGCCACGGCGGGGGTCATCTTTCTTCTCCCCTCGCTGCTGCAGACCCGTCTTGGCGCCAGCGCGGCACAGAGCGGCCTGATCACCTTCATCGCGCCGGTGGGGGCGCTGGCCATGCGGCTGGTGGTCTCGCATGTATACCGGGGGCTGGGTTTCCGTGGTGTCATGTGCGCGGCAAGTCTCGTGCTGCCGGGCATGTGCGCCCTGCTGGCACTGCTGCGCCCGGACATGGCGCCGGGCTGGCTCCTGCTGCTGCTTGGCCTTAACGGCATGGGGCAGACGCTATTGTTCACCGGCTACAACACCATTGCCTATGCCGACATGCCACCCGCGCGGATGAGTGCGGCGACCAGCCTGTACGCCACCTGCCAGCAGACCATGCTGACACTGGGCATATGCATGGCGGCCGGCATCCTGGCCATGGCGCAGGGGCTGCTGCCCGCGCCGTGGCGCGCGCATGACTACAGCCTGGCCTTTGTCCTGTGCGGGCTGGTGGCGGCTGGTGCGCTGCCGGTGCTGCTTCGCCTGTCACGTGATGCGGGGGCAAGCGTAAGCGGGCATGGAGCGGGCGAAAATGAAAAAAAACCGTAATGAAACATTTGTCCATTTCCCCCTTCCGCCCCGCCATGACGGTGTTACATTCGTTCACTAGGCTATTTGACAGGCTTTTCAATATGGTGCGGGAGCAGCCGTTCCGCAGTGGTCCGTGACACCGAACGGTCCCTTCACAACGGGCAACGCCCCAACAGCAGGCAGAAAACCGACCGCATGGATACTCCCCCCTCCCCGTCACGCAACCCGGCCCCCGGCACCGCCGCGCCACGCCCACGTCCGAGCCGGCGCGCACTTTATCTGGCCGGCGGGGCGCTGGCGGTCATTCTGGGGGTGGCCTTCCTGCGCCCGCACGGGGGCAGCGGCACCCACAAGCACGCTGCCAGCGGCAACCAGCCCGTGGCGGTCGCCACCATCGGCCGGGGCGACATGCCCGTGGTGCTGACGGAACTGGGCACGGTCGTGCCGATCACCAATGTCACGGTGCAGTCGCGCATTGATGGCTATCTCATGCAGGTGCTGTTTACCGAGGGGCAGCATGTGCACAAGGGTGACCTGCTGGCGCTGATCGACACCCGCCCCTATGACGTGCTTCTGGCCCAGTACGAAGGCCAGCTGGCGCAGGACGTGGCCCAGCTGCGGGCGGCACAGGTGGACAACGCGCGCTACCAGCGCCTGATCCAGCAGAACAGCGTTGCCGCCATGACCGCCAAAGACCAGCAGTACAAGGTCGAGCAGCTGGAAGGCACGGTCAAGGCCGACCAGGCGCTGGTCGACAACGAGAAGCTGCAGATCACCTACTGCCACATCCTGGCCCCGGTGGACGGACGCGTGGGCATCCGCGCGGTGGACATGGGCAACTACATCACCGCAGGCCAGACCAGCGGGCTGGTGACCCTGACGCAGATGCAGCCCATCTCCGTCATCTTCACCCTGCCTGAAAATGACATCGGCCCCGTGGCCGACCGCCTGCGCCAGGGCACGCCGCTGGCGGTGGAGGCGTGGGACAGCGCCAATCTCAACAGGATCGCAACCGGCCAGGCCAGCGTGCTGGACAGCCAGATCGACACCTCCACCGGCACGGTGCGCATGCGTGCCATCTTCGCCAATGCGCAGGAGGAGCTGTTCCCCAACCAGTTCGTCAACGCCCGCATGCTGGTCAGCACCGACCATGATGCGCTGCTGGTACCCACCAATGCGCTGCAGACCGGGCCGAACGGCCAGTTCGTGTATGTGGTGAAGGCTGATGACACGGTGGAGGTCCGCAACGTCAAGACCGGCCATGCCAACAACACCATGACCGTACTGACCGATGGCGTGAAGGAAGGCGAACGCGTGGTGACCGATGGCGTGGACCATCTCCGCGACGGCGTGAAGGTCACCATTCCCGCCGCGACCGGCGCCACCGATGCCGCCCCCGACACCGCCCACGGCACGTCCGGACAGAAAGGCTAGGCGTGCGCCCCCCCACGTCCATCCCCCTGCCTGAATGCCTGCCCAAGACGCCGCCGGAGATTGCCGCGTGAACCCGTCCCGCCTGTTCATACATCGTCCGGTCGCCACCACGCTGCTCATGCTGGCCATTTTGCTGGCCGGCCTGCTGGGCTACCATTTCCTGCCCGTATCCGCACTGCCGGAAGTGGAATACCCCACCATAACGGTCCAGACCTTCTACCCCGGCGCCAGCCCGGACGTGATGGCGACCTCCGTTACCGCGCCGCTTGAAACACAGCTGGGCGAAATGTCGGGGCTGGAGCAGATGACGTCACGCTCGTCAGGCGGGGCGTCGGTCATCACGCTGCGCTTCGGCCTGACCATGACCATGGACATTGCCGAGCAGGAAGTGCAGGCCGCGATCAACCAGGCCAATTCGCTGCTGCCGACCGACCTGCCCGCCCCCCCGGTCTATGCCAAGGTCAATCCCGCCGACACGCCGGTCATGACGCTGGGCATTTCGTCCAAGACCATGCCGCTGACGGAAGTGGAGGATTATGTCGACACCCGGCTGGCCGAAAAGATCAGCCAGATCTCGGGCGTGGGGCTGGTCACGCTTTCGGGCGGGAACCGCAAGGCGCTGCGGGTGCGCGTGAACATTCCCAAGCTGACATCGTTCGGTATTGATCTGGACACGCTGCGCACGACCATTGGCAACGTGAACGTCAATTCCCCCACCGGCACGTTCGACGGGCCGCAGCGCGCGACCACGCTGCGCATCGATGGCCAGATTTCGGGCGTGGACCAGCTGCTCAACCAGGTCATCGCCTACCAGAACAACGGCCCCGTGCGCATCCGTGACGTGGCCAGCGTAGTCATCGGCCCCGAGAATACGGAACTGGCCGCCTGGGCCAACCGCACCCCCGCCCTGGTCATGAACGTGCAGCGCCAGCCAGGTGCGAACGTGATCGCGGTGGTGGACAACATCAAATATGCCCTGCCGCGACTGCAGCAGTCGCTGCCGCCCGGCATCACCATAACACCGCTGACCGACCGGACCACGACCATCCGCGCATCGGTGGAGGACGTGGAGTTCGAGCTGGGTCTTGCCCTGCTGCTGGTGGTGGGCGTGATCTTCGTGTTCCTGCGCAACGTGCCGGCAACGCTCATTCCCAGCCTGTCGGTGCCGCTGTCGCTGGTGGGCACGCTGGCGGTGATGTACCTGTTCGGCTTCTCGCTCGACAATCTTTCGCTCATGTCGCTGACCATCGCCACCGGCTTCGTGGTGGACGACGCGATCGTGATGATCGAGAACATCGCCCGCTATATCGAGATGGGCGACACCCGCATGGAAGCCGCGCTGAAGGGCGCGGGCGAGATCGGGTTCACCATCATCTCGCTGACCGTATCGCTGATCGCGGTGCTGATCCCGCTGCTGTTCATGGGCGATGTGGTAGGCCGCCTGTTCCATGAATTCGCCATGACGCTGGCCGTCACCATCATCCTGTCCGCCGTGGTCTCGCTCACGCTGGTGCCCATGATGTGCGCCCGCCTGCTGCATGAACGCGACACGAAACATGCCGAACCCGCATGGTCGGCCATGGTCGAACGCTGGACGGTCGCAACCATCGAGGGCTATGGCCGCGCGCTGGACGTGGTGCTGCGCCACCGCAGGCTGACGCTGGGCGTGTTTGGCGCGACACTGATGCTGACCGGTGTCATGGCGGTGATCATTCCCAAGGGGTTCTTCCCCGTGCAGGACACGGGCGTGATCCAGGGCATATCGGTCATGGCGCAGTCCACGTCGTTCTCCGCCATGAAGCGCCACCAGCAGGAACTGGCGGACCGCATCCTGCACGATACGGACGTCGCCAGCCTCTCCTCCTTCGTGGGGGTGGACGGGCAGAATGTCACGCTGAACCAGGGCCGCTTCCTGATCAACCTCAAGCCCGTGGGCAAGCGCAGTGCGACAGCGCAGGAAGTCGCCACCCGCCTGCGCGCGGAAACGGCGGACATAGCAGGCGCCGACCTGTACCTGCAGCCGGTGCAGGATCTCTCGCTTGATACATCGGTCGCCGCCACGCAGTACCAGTTCCTGCTGGAAAATCCCGACTACAGCCAGTTCACCACCTGGGTGCCGAAATTCATTGCCCGCCTGCAGCAGGAAAAGGCCCTGACGGACGTGACATCGGACCTGCAGGCGGCAGGGCTGGTGGCGCATGTCGATCTGGACCGCACCACCGGGGCACGTTTCTCGATCACGCCGCAGACCATCGACAACGTGCTGTATGACAGCTTTGGCCAGCGCCAGATCTCGACCATCTTCACGCAGTCCAACCAGTACCGCGTGATCCTGGAGGCCACGCCCGGCTTCCAGCAGGACATGGCCTCGCTCAACCAGATCTACCTGCCCGGCATCAGCGGCAATTCGGGGGAAAGCACCTCCGGCCCGACCCGCTCACCCACATCGGGGCTGGTACCGCTGGCTTCCGTCACCACCGTGACACAGGATACGGCCCCCCTGCTGATCACCCATGTGGGGCAGTTCCCGGCCACCACGGTCTCGTTCAATGTCCGGTCGGGCTACGCGCTGGGTGACGCGACGGATGCGATCGAGCGCGCGGCGAAGGACATCCACCTTCCCTCCAGCTTCCAGAGTGCCTTCCAGGGCACGGCGGCGGCATTCCGCAGTTCGCTGTCGAACGAAGCCTGGCTGGTGCTGGCCGCCCTGATTGCCGTCTATATCGTTCTGGGCATCCTGTACGAAAGCTTCATCCATCCCATCACCATCCTGTCCACCCTGCCCTCGGCCGGGATCGGGGCGCTGCTGGCGCTGTGGGTGACGGGTTCGGGGCTGGATGTCATGGGCATCATCGGGCTGGTCCTGCTGATCGGCATCGTCAAGAAAAACGCCATCATGATGATCGACTTTGCTCTTGAGGCCGAGCGGGTCGAGGGCATGACCCCGCTGCATTCCATCCGCCATGCCGCCCTGCTGCGCTTCCGCCCCATCCTGATGACCACTCTGGCCGCCATGCTGGGGGCCGTGCCGATGATGCTGGGCACCGGCACCGGTTCCGAACTGCGCCGCCCGCTGGGTATTGCCATTGTGGGCGGGCTTGCGGTCAGCCAGCTGCTCACGCTGTTCACGACACCTGTCATCTACCTGGTCATGGATGGCATCAGCCAGAAGCTGGCCCGCCGCTTCGGCGGGGCGGATCAGGGTGGCAAGGACGGGCTGCCCGGGCCACAGGCTTCGGCATGAACCCGCTGGCCATCTTCGTCCGCAGGCCGGTTGCCACCATACTGCTGACCGTTGCGCTGATACTGGGGGGGGTGCTGGGTTACGTGACCCTGCCGGTGGCGGACATGCCCAATGTGGACTTTCCGGTCATACAGGTGCAGGCGCGCCAGTCCGGTGGCTCGCCCGAGGAAATCGCAAGCTCGGTCGCAGCCCCGCTGGAGCGGCATCTGGGGGCGATTGCCGGACTGACGGAAATGACATCGCAGTCATCCGCCAACCAGGCGCGCATCACGCTGCAGTTCTCGCTCGACCGCGATATCAACGGCGCCGCGCGTGACGTGGAGGCGGCGCTGCAGGCAGCGCATGCCGACCTGCCTTCCTCGCTGCGGCAGAACCCGAGCTATTTCAAGGCCAACCCCAACGGCGCGCCGGTCATGATCCTGGCGCTGACGTCACGCACCCGTACGGCCTCGCAGCTGTATGACCTGGCGTCCAACGTGCTGCAGCAGCATCTCTCGCAGATACAGGGGGTGGGCGAGGTCGAGATCGGGGGCAGTTCGCTGCCCGCCGTGCGGGTGGAGATGAACCCGCTGGCGCTGTACAAATTCGGCATCGGCTTCGAGGATATCCGCGCGGCCCTTGCTTCCGCCAACGCCCATACGCCCAAGGGCTTCATTGACCAGGGGGACCACCGCTTCACCCTGGATACCAACGACCAGGTGCATAACGCGCAGGCCTATCGTGACCTGATCGTGGCCTATCATGACAGCCGCCCCGTCCGGCTGGAGGATGTGGCCTCCGTGCGCGACAGCGTGGAGGACCTGCGCAACGCCGGGTACGTGGATGGCAGGCCCGCGGTGCTGGCCATCATCTTCGCGCAGGCGGGGGCCAACATCATCAACACCAACGACCAGATACGCGCCAAGCTGCCGCTCCTGCGTGAAGCGCTGCCGACGGATGTGGACCTTGGCGCCTTCATGGACCGCTCCACCACCATCCGCGCGGCACTGGCGGATACGCAGTTCACACTTGTGCTGTCGGTGGGGCTGGTGGTGCTGGTGGTGCTCCTGTTCCTGCGCTCGCCGCGCATTACCATCATCCCCGCCATCGTGGTGCCCGCATCCATCATCACCACCTTTGGCGCGATGAAGTTCATGGGCTACTCCATCGACAACCTGTCGCTCATGGCGCTGACCATTTCCACCGGCTTCGTGGTGGATGATGCGATTGTGGTGGTGGAGAACATAAGCCGTCATCTGGAAGCCGGGATGGACCGCGTGCAGGCCACCCTGCTGGGCACGCGCGAAGTGGCGTTCACGGTCATGTCCATCACCGTATCGCTGATCGCGGTGTTCCTGCCCATCCTGCTGCTGAGCGGGGTGGCGGGGCGCCTGTTCCATGAATTTGCCATGACCATGTCGATTACCATCGTCATTTCCATGGTGCTGTCGCTCTCGCTCACGCCCATGATGACATCCCGCCTGCTGCGCGTGCATGAACCTGCCCCCTCCCGCGGGGTGTTCGGGCGGATCGGCCAGTGGCTGGAACGCGGGCTGGTCGCCTCCCAGCAGGGCTATGCCCGGTCACTGGAATGGGCGATCACCCACCGGCGGCTGACCATCCTGTCACTGCCGCTGACCATTGCCATCATGGTCGGGCTGTTCATCAAGATGCCCAAGAGCCTGTTCCCCGAATCCGATACCGGCATGCTGATGGGCCACCTGATGGGGGACCAGTCCATTTCCTTCCAGGCGATGCAGGGCAAGATCGACACCGTGCAGAAGGCCATCATCACGGACCGGGACGTGGCCCATGTCATGGGCTTCATGGGCGGGCGGGGCAGCGCCAACCAGGCGAACCTGTTTGTCACGCTCAAGGACAAGTCGCAGCGCAATGACACACCAGCACTGACCATCGCACGCATCGGGCGGCGGCTGCGCAACATGGTGGGGGCGACGTTCTATGCCTCTGCACCGGGGCAGCTGCGCATTGGCGGGCGGCAGAGCAATGCGGCCTACCAGTATTCGCTGCAGTCCGACTCATCAAAAGACCTGTACCAGTGGACCCCGCTGCTGGTCTCGGCGCTGCAGAAGCATCCCGAACTGTCCGATGTCTCCTCGGACGTGCTGCAGGGTGGCTCGGCGCTGGATGTGCAGGTGGACCGCGATACGTCCAGCCGTCTCAACATAACCCCGCAGCTCATTTCCAACACGCTGTATGATGCCTATGGCCAGCGCTCGGCCTCGGTCATCTACAATCCGCTCAACCAGTACCATGTGGTGATGGAGGTTCAGCCCCGTTTCTGGCAGGACCCGACCACGCTCAAGCAGGTCTGGGTCAGTGTGGCGGGTGGCACGGCGGGGGGTGGCACCCAGTCCAACACCATCCGCGTCAGCACCGATTCCGGCACCACGGCATCGCAGCTGAGCGCACAGTCATTCCGTAACCAGGTGGCCAATACGCTGGCCGGGGGCAACAGTGCCTCCACCGGGTCTGCCGTGTCCACCAGTTCGGAGAGCATGGTGCCCCTGACACTGGTCTCGGTACTCAAGCCGACCAAGACCGCGCTGAGCATCAACCATGATGGCCAGTCCGTCGCCACCACCATATCGTTCAACCTGACCAATGGCGTGCCGCTCAGCCAGGCGGTGCAGATCCTTAATGAAGAGGCGGTCAAACTGCACATGCCCGCCAACATCCAGGGCAATTTTGCGGGCAATGCCGCGCAGTTCCAGAAATCGGTCAATAACGAGCCACTGCTCATCCTGGCGGCGCTGGCGGCGGTGTACATGACGCTTGGCATCCTGTACGAAAGCTATGTCCACCCGCTGACCATCCTGTCCACCCTGCCCTCCGCCGGGGTGGGGGCGCTGCTGGCGCTGCAGTTCTTTGGAGAGGCCTTTTCTCTCATTGCCATGATCGGGGTGATCCTGCTGATCGGCATCGTCAAGAAAAACGCCATCATGCTGGTGGATTTCGCCATTACCGCCGAGCGTGACGAGGGCCATACGGCGCTTGAAGCCATCCGCACGGCCTGCCTGCTGCGCTTCCGCCCGATCATGATGACCACGTTTGCCGCAGCCCTGGGTGCGCTGCCGCTCATATTCGGTCATGGCTATGGCTCCGAACTGCGCCGCCCGCTGGGCATCGCCATCGTGGGCGGGCTGCTCGTCAGCCAGGCGCTGACGCTTTATACCACGCCGGTGGTCTATCTCTATCTCGACCATATGGGGGTGGCCTGCCGCGCATATTTCAACCGGCTGTATGGGCGGCTGTCCCGACGCCATCGTCTTTCCCACCAGCAGGATTCCTGAACCGGATGACATTACCCCCGCCATCCCCCGCCCGTGCCACCACCCGCCTGCCCCGCACCATGGGCCATGCGCTGCGCCCGGCATTTCTGGCCCTGCCGCTCATGGTCCTTGCGGGATGCATGGTGGGGCCGAAATATCACCGCCCCACCGCCATCGTGTCCACACGGTTCAAGGAACTGCGCCCCGAACCCGGATGGGAGAACGCCAACCCGGCCATGGCCGAACTGCCCAAGCATGACTGGTGGACGATCTACAACGACCCCATCCTGAACGGGCTTGAGGCGCAGGTTGCGATTTCCAATCAGAACATCAAGGAATACGAGGCCAGCTACCGCAACGCCCGCGCCATGATCGACAGCGTGCGCGCGCAGCTCTTTCCCACCATAAGCGGCAGCCTTGGCTTCAACCGTGCGGGCCACGGGGCGGGGTCGCTGTCCTCCTCGGGCAGCAACTTCGCCAAGGAGGGCACGACCTACAACACCTATAACCTGGGGCCGAGTGCCAGCTGGGATCTGGACCTGTGGGGCAAGATCCGCCGGCAGGTGCAGGAGCAGGTCACCGCAGCCCAGGCCAGCGCCGCCGATCTGGCCAATGCCACCCTGTCCTATCAGGCGCAGCTTGCCACGGCGTATTTCAACATGCGCTATCAGGACAGCCTGACGGACCTGCTGCAACGCTACGTACACTTCAATGAACAGGCGCTGCAGATCACCCAGAACCAGTTCGAGGCCGGCACGGCGGATCCCACCGCCGTACTGCAGGCGCGCACCACGCTGGAGCAGAACCGGGCCTCCCTTGTTCAGGCCGGGATCAACCGGGCACAGTACGAACATGCGATTGCCGTGCTGATCGGCAAGCCGCCCGCCGATGTGTCGATCGCACCCGCCCCCCTGACACGCGTCGTGCCGCCCATTCCGGTCACGGTGCCTGCCGACCTGCTGCAGCGCCGCCCCGACATTGCGGCAGCCGAACGCACGATGGAGCAGTATAATGCCCAGATCGGCGCGGATATGGCGGCGTTCTATCCCGATGTCACCATCAACGCCAGTTACGAGCAGAGCGGCGGTGATCCGGTCACCTCGCTCATGAGCATTGCCAACCGTGTCTGGTCGCTCGGGGCCGCCGCAACCGAAACCCTGTTCTCGGGCGGGTCGCGCACCGCCGCCGTGCATGAAGCCAATGCCCAGTACGACAATGCGGTCGCCACTTACCGCCAGACCGTACTGACCGCGCTGCAGAATACGGAAGATGCGCTGTCCAACCTGCGCATCCTGTCCCAGCAGTCACTGCAGCAGCAGAAGGCACTGGATTTTGCCAACCGTACGGTGGAAGTCTCGCTCAACCAGTACCAGGCCGGGACCGAGATCTATACAACCGTCATCACCAACGAGAACTCGGCCCTGACATCCGCCGAGACCCTGCTGGGCATCCAGCAGCAGCGCATGGTGGACAGCGTAAGCCTGGTGCAGGCGCTTGGGGGTGGATGGGATGCCTCCCGCCTGCCCTCCAAGAAATCGTTGCAGAAGGACAACCCGCTCCTGCCATCCTTCATCCAGAAGGATACGAACAGATAGGCATGAAAAAACCCCCTGGGCCGGATGGCCGCAGGGGGTTTTTCGTAACAGGACAGGCTTCAGCCGGATAGCGATCGGGCTGTGAACAGTGCGATCAGCAGCACCACCACGAATATGGTGATTGCGATGAAGAATAGTATCTTCGCCATTCCGGCCGAAGCGGCGGAAATACCACTGAAACCGAATACACCGGCAATCAGCGAAACAATCAGAAAAAACAGTGCCAGTTTCAGCATGGTATCTGTCCTTGCATATCAGTCATGCCAGTCTAACGCGCCAGCATTCCATATGTTGCCTTACGCACGCCGCCGCATGAACAGGGTTACGACAAACCCCAGGAACGATGCCGCAGCAAGGGCCAGCAGCGGACGGTCCGCCGTCATGTCGCGCACCGTATCCAGAATATCGCCCATCCCCTGCTGCGCCATGGTGCCAGCGCCCTGCATCCGTGCCGAGAACGGTGCGCCGGAGTTGCCGCCAAGACCGTCCAGGCCATCCTGCAGGCGGCCAACACCTTCCTCCAGATGGGATTCGAGATTGGGGGGGATCGTCATGTTCTGTATTCCCTTGCGTGCAGTTGGGGGGAAAGGCGGTACGCCGCACCCTGCCCCGTTTGCCCTGCTGTCATGCCCGGGGGCAGCAGGCCCGATGGGACAGCCTTATCATATCTCCGACGCCTGCCAATAGGCCGCATCCGCGCCGGGGTCCTCTTCCCCCCCGATCAGCCGCTTCATGCGTTCCGCCATCGCCCGCATGCCGGGCGCGGCATTGTCACGCGGGCGGGGGCCAACCGTAAAGTCACCCCGCAGCCCGGCAGGATGGCCGGCCAGGATGATGACCCGGTCCGCCAGGACCAGTGCCTCATCCAGATCATGGGTCACGAACAGCACCGTACCATGCGTGCGGGCATGAATGCGCAGCAGTTCATCCTGCAGCGCGGCACGGGTAATCGCGTCCAGCGCGCCGAAGGGTTCGTCCATCAGCAGCAGGTCCGGCTCGACCGTCAGGGCACGGGCAACCCCCACGCGCTGGCGCTGCCCGCCCGAAAGCTGGCGTGGCCAGCGGTCCGCCTTGTCTGCAAGCCCGACCAGATCCAGCGCCGCCATGGCGCGCTCCCTTCGCGCGGTCCGGTCCAGTCCAAGCCCCTCAAGCCCCAGTTCCACATTTCGCAGCACGCTGCGCCACGGCATGAGCTTCGCATCCTGAAACACCATGGCTGCGGGCCGGTGCACAGTCGCGGGTGTCGACTGCAGCAGCACCCGCCCCTCGCCGGGTGGCATGAGCCCCATGATCACACGCAGCAGCGTGGACTTGCCCACACCCGATGGCCCGAGCAGGGCCACGAATTCCCCACGCCGGATTTCCAGATCAACATGCCGCAGGATAAAGCTGCGCCCATGGTCATGGGACAGACCGATATCTTCCAGCCTGACCACCACATCCGCCGTGCCGGCCGGTGTCACCACACTCTTCATTCCCACCCGTCTTTATCCCTGCCAGCCCAGCAGTCTCTTGCGCACCAGCATGAACAGCGTATCGGTCAGCGCATACAGCAGGGCCATGGTCAGCATGTAGACCACCACCAGGTCCGTTGCCAGCAGGCTGGATGCCTGCATCATCCGCGCGCCGATACCCGGCACGCCAAACAGTTCCGCCGCCACCACCGACATCCAGGCCTGCCCGAGCCCCGTCCGCAACCCCGCCAGCACGCCAGGGGCGGAAGCCGGTATCACCACCGTGCGCAGCCGGGCCCAGAAGCCACCGTGCCCGAAGGAGGCCGCGACTTCATACAGGTCCGGGTCAATCGACTGCACGGCCCCGTAAGCCGCGTAGAAATTGATCCAGAATACCGAAATGGCGATGACAAACGTCGCCCCCGCCGTATTGAGCCCGAACCACAGAATGGCGAACGGCACCCATGCCAGCCCCGGAATGGGCCGCAGCACCCGCACCACGCCAGACAGCAACCCGTCCAGCAGCGGGACCGCGCCGCACAGCAGACCCAGCAGCGTGCCCAGTACCGATCCCGCCAGCAGGCCGGTCAGGTAATGGGTCAGGCTGTCACGTATGGCCTGGGTCCATGCACCGCTGCGCACTTCATCCAGCCAGGCCGGCCCGAGGCTGGTGGGCGCGGGCAGCAGGCCCGAAGGCACCCAGCCCAGCCGGATGGAGGCCTCCCACACGCCAAACAGCACCACGAGACCCGCCGCGCCCAGCAGCGGGCGCAGCAGCACGGAACGCCGCGTGATCATTGTGCGATCTGCCTGTATGGCTCCAGGTCAAACAGGGCGGCGACCGGCTCGGCCTTTCGCAGCAGACCGCTCTGGACCTCGAATTCCTGCAACTGGCCCACCGCGTCCACAATCCGCGCCGGATCGGAGACAAAGCCCGAAGCAGAGGCTTTCAGCGCCTCGATAATGATGTCCTTGGGCAGCATGCCACCGCCAAGGGCCTGCTGCACATAGGGTTCGGCCTGTTCGGGATCCGTTGCCAGCAGGTGCGTTGCCTTGACAAAGCTGCTTATGAAAGCGGTCTTCCATGCCGCGCGGTCGGGTGCGTCCCCGTTCAGGATGGCAAGGACCGAACCCGGCTGGCCGGGCATGAGATCGTGCCCGGATGCAAGAACCCGCATGCCCGGCATGCGATGGCGGATGATGGTCAGCGCGGGTTCACGCAGGATGGCCGCATCCACCGCACCCGCCAGGAAAGCCTGCTGCGCGGCATCGATATCGATCCCGACAATATCAGCCACCTGCGCCGGGTCCAGTCCGTTGCGTGCCTTCAGCCAGTAGCGCAGCAGGGTGTCGGGCACCGACCCCATGGGCTGGGCCGCGATCTTGGGTTTGTGGCCGGCCCGGGCCGCAAAGTCGGCAAACCGCTGGCGGAGCGCATCGGGGGGCAGCAAGGTTGGCTGCTCGGGCAGGTCCGCCGCCAATGCGCCACGCGATACGACCTCCAGTTCCTCGGTCGCGGCACTGGCCACGACCTTTACATCCGCACCATGGGCACGGGCCTGCAGCAATGGCAGGACACCCGCCACATAGGCATCGATCTTGCCCGATACCAGCGCCTGTATCGCCTGCGGCCCGGACTGGAAGCGGACAAGCTGCATGTCGATACCCGCGTCCCGCGCCCAGTTCTGGCCCTGCATGACAAAAAGCGGTGCGGAACCGATAACCGGAATATAGCCCACACGCACCGTGGCGGCCCGGGCACTTCCGCACAGGGCCAGGGCTGCGGTCAGGGCATAAAGGCTGCGACGTAATACACGCCTGAAATGGGATACGATCATGGCAAAAGCCCTGTCTGCTACGCGTAAGGAATGCATGGATTAATACACTATCAAAAACATATGTAATCCAGTTTGGTCCGCTATATAACGATAAAATAGTGTTGGATTGAAAAAAGACACAAAAAAACCCGGCATGAGCCGGGTTTTCCTGAAAAGACCGGGTTGCCTCAGGCAGCCAGGTTTTCTTCATGGTTAGCTTCCGGGCGCGGACCGCTGTCCTGACCCTTGGCCGACACATCGCGGTCAACCAGTTCGATCACGGCCATGTCGGCCGCATCGCCATGGCGCATGCCCGCACGCAGCACGCGGGTGTAGCCACCCTGGCGCGTCTTGTAGCGGTCAGCCACGGTGGCGAACAGCTTGGACACGATCTTGTCGTCACGCAGCTGGGCGAAAGCCTGGCGGCGGGCGTGCAGGTCGCCACGCTTGCCAAGGGTGATCAGCTTTTCCACAACCGGGCGAAGTTCCTTCGCCTTGGGCAGGGTGGTCGTGATCTGTTCGTGCTTGATCAGGGCGACAGCCATGTTGCGAAACATGGCCAGTCGATGGGACGAGGTAACGCCGAGCTTACGGCCGGCAACACCGTGACGCATGATGTAATTTCCTGTTTTATCCGGTTCGGAGGGTCAGAACGGCTCGTCGAGCCTCTTCGCCAGATCTTCGATGTTTTCCGGCGGCCAGGCCGGGACATTCATACCCAGTGAAAGCCCCATGGCGGTCAGGACTTCCTTGATCTCGTTGAGCGACTTGCGGCCGAAGTTCGGCGTACGCAGCATCTCCTGCTCGGTCTTCTGAACCAGATCACCGATATAGACGATGTTGTCGTTCTTCAGGCAGTTGGCGCTACGCACCGACAGTTCCAGTTCGTCAACCTTGCGCAGCAGGTTGCGGTTGAACGGCAGGTCGTCCTGCGGCTCTTCCGTACGGACCGTGCGCGGCTCATCGAAGTTGATGAACAGCTGGAGCTGGTCCTGCAGGATACGCGCGGCAAGCGCCACGGCATCTTCAGGCGTTACGGCGCCATTGGTCTCGACCGTCAGCAGCAGGCGGTCATAGTCGGTCACCTGACCCACACGGGTCTGCTCGACCTTGTAGGACACGCGGCGGACGGGGGAATAGATGGCATCGACCGGGATCAGGCCGATCGGCGCATCTTCCGGGCGGTTTGCCGCCGCAGGAACATACCCCTTGCCCATGTTCACGGTGAACTCCATCCCGAACTTCACCCCTTCATCAAGGGTGCAGATGACGAGATCGGGGTTCATGACCTCGATATCATGACCTGTCTGGATCTGGCCGGCACGCACTTCACCGGGGCCCGTGGCCGTCAGCACCATGCGCTTCGGGCCTTCACCATGCATCCGCAGCGCAAGCTGCTTGATGTTGAGCACGATGTCGGTCACGTCTTCACGAACACCCGCCACCGACGAGAATTCATGCAGCACGCCGTCAATCTGGATTGCCGTAACCGCAGCCCCCTGCAGGGACGACAGCAGAACCCGACGGATCGCATTGCCCAGCGTCATGCCAAAGCCGCGTTCCAGCGGTTCTGCCACGACGGTTGCAATGCGCGAAGGTTCCGCCCCCGGTTCGACTTCCAGCTTTTCCGGCTTGATCAGGGATTGCCAGTTTTTCTGGAGGACCAAGGTAATGGCCTTTCAAGACTGATCTGCCGCCTGTCACGGCAGCAGATGGTACCCCACGGGGAGGTACCGGAATGACAATCTTCCCCCGGCAGGCGGGGGAATACGACTAACGCAGGGCGCGTATCAGACGCGACGGCGCTTGCGCGGGCGGCAGCCGTTATGCGGCACCGGCGTCATGTCGCGGATGGCCGTGATCGAGAAACCGACAGCCTGCAGGGCGCGCAGGGCGCTTTCACGCCCCGACCCGGGACCGGAAACCTCGATTTCCAGCGTCTCCATGCCGTGCTCGCGCGCCTTGCGGCCCGCGTCCTCGGCGGCAACCTGCGCTGCATACGGGGTGGACTTGCGCGACCCCTTGAAGCCCTGCGCACCTGCCGAAGACCAGGCAATCGCATTGCCCTGCGCATCAGAGATGGTGATCATGGTGTTATTGAAGGTGGACAGCACATGCGCCACACCGGCAATGATGTTTTTCCGCTCTTTCTTACGAATACGCGGAGCCGCAGCTTTCGCCATAGTTTTCTCGATCCTGTCAGTTCAAACGGTGCACGGGGCCCGTAGCGCCCCCATGCAGTCATACCAGGCAGTCCGCTGATTAGCGGGTTGCCTTCTTCTTGCCCGCAATAGCCACGGCCTTACCCTTGCGGGTACGGGCGTTGGTATGAGTCCGCTGACCATGGACAGGCAGCCCGCGCCGGTGGCGCAGGCCACGGTAGCAGCCAAGGTCCATCAGACGCTTGATGTTCATCGCCACTTCACGGCGAAGATCACCTTCCACGCGGTAGTTGCTGTCGATCAGTTCACGGATCTTGCCGATCTCGTCGTCCGACAACTCGTTCACGCGCCGCTCCGCCGGGATTTCCAGCTGGTCGCAGATCGCCTGGGCCTTCGTTGCCCCGATACCATAGATATAACGCAGGGCAATTGTGACCCGCTTGTTAGTTGGGATGTTCACGCCGGCAATACGTGCCACGCCACTTACTCCTCGTCCGCCCTGTTCGGGGCACTACATTTAGGCAGGGCTGCTTCACACCACCCGCCCGACTGGCAGGAGCGCCGTGAACATACCGGTTCAAACCGGCCAACCCCAGCATCATTCATTCAGGCCGCCCGAGCCGACGCATCCGCCCGACTCAATACGACATTCATACCTTGAGGGCGCGCAATATACTGCTGCCCCCCTATGAGTCAATTATTTCTGATCACTTTTTAGTGATACGGTCGATAACGGCAAAGACTTCCTGTGTCACCACATCGATATCAGCCATGCCATCAATACGATACAGACGTTTTTCCTCCTCGTAATAAGGCAGGATTGGCGCTGTCAGTTCCCTATAGGTCTTCAGGCGTGCCGCAACGGTCTCGCGCCGGTCATCCTCCCGGCGGATGAACTCATGACTGCCACAGACATCACACGTCCCCTCGACCTTCGGCCGCTTGGACACATCGTTATAGCCCGCGCCACATCTGGCGCAGGTATAGCGCCCCGCAATCCGGTCAGCTAGGGCGTTCTCGTCAACGTCCAGCAGCAGCACCGCATCGATATGCCGACCACTGCGCGCCAGCATCGTGTCCAATGCCTCGGCCTGTGCCCGCGTCCGCGGGAAGCCATCCAGAATGAAGCCCCTGGCACAGTCCGGCTGCTGGATGCGGCTTTCAATCATGGCGATGATCAGATCATCAGGCACAAGCGCGCCTTCGGCCATGATGGTCTTGACCTTCTGCCCTAGGGGGCTTCCGGCCGCGACTTCCGCGCGCAACATGTCCCCAGTTGAAATCTGGGCGATTCCGTACCGCTCTTCCAGCCGTTTCGACTGCGTGCCTTTGCCGGCACCCGGCGGCCCAAGAAAAATGATATTCAACGCATTCTGCCCTTTCTGCCCCGTCCCCGGCGCATAAGTCCCTGATACTGGTGCGCGACCAGATGCGACTGCACCTGTGTGACCGTATCGATCGTGACCGTCACGATAATGATCAGACTCGTGCCGCCAAAATAGAAAGGCACGTTGTAATGGCTGATCAGGATCTGCGGCAACAGGCAGACCGCCACAAGGTAGAGGGCACCGATGGTTGTGATGCGGGTAAGGATGCGATCAAAGAACGCGGCCGTATTCGCCCCGGGCCGGATACCCGGCACAAAACCACCCTGCTTGCGCAGGTTCTCCGCCGTTTCCTGCGGGTTGAACGTGACCGCCGCATAGAAATACGAGAAGAACACGATCATCGCCGCATAGAACAGCATGTAGAGCGGCTGCCCCTGCCCCAGTTCCTGCCCGAGGAAGGACAGCCAACCCGGCATGGAACTGTTATTGACGAATCCGGCAATCGTAACCGGAATCAGCAGCACGGATGAGGCAAAGATCGGCGGAATGGATCCGGCGGTGTTCACCTTGAGCGGCATATGGGTGGAATCCCCCCCGAACATGCGCTGGCCGACCTGCCGCTTGGGATACTGGATGACAACCCTGCGCTGCGCCAGTTCCATGAATACGATGAACGCAATGGTAATGGCGGCCAGCACGAGAAAGACCAGCACGAAAAACGGGGAAAGCGCTCCGGTGTATCCAAGCTGGAACAGGCTTGCCAGGGCATTGGGCAGATTGGCCACGATACCGGCAAAGATGATCAGCGAAATCCCGTTGCCAACCCCCCGGGACGTGATCTGTTCCCCCAGCCACATCAGGAACATGGTCCCGCCCACAAGGGTGAGAACGCACGAGACGATGAAGAATATGCCAGGCGAGACAACGGCGGAGCCTGCCTCCGTATGCATGTTTTCAAGCCCGATGGCGATGCCATAGGCCTGGAACAGGGCAATCACGACCGTCAGGTAGCGCGTGTATTCATTCAGCTTGCGCCGTCCGCCCTCACCTTCCTTCTTCAGGGCCTCGAGGGAGGGAATGGCCGCCGACATCAGCTGTACAATGATCGAAGCGCTGATATAGGGCATGATATTGAGTGCGAACACGGTCATGCGCCCCAGCGCACCCCCCGTGAACATGTCAAACATGCCCAGAATACCGCCCTGATGCCGGGCCAGAAGCTGCCCCATAACCGTCGCATCGACGCCAGGAACGGGGATATAGGTGCCAATCCGGTAAACGATCAGCGCACCCAGGGTGAACCAGATACGCTTCTTCAGTTCCGTCGCGTTGGCGAAGGAACTGAAATTCAAATTGGCAGCCAACTGTTCGGCCGCGGAGGCCATGCGCCCATCCTTTCACAAGAACAGCGCCACCGCTGGAGGCGGGACGCTGTCATGATAAAAAAAACCGCAGAAAGTAATAAAGCGATGCGCCCGCCAAGTGCAAGCAGCATCGCTTTTATCATGCTTCGGGAACAGAACGAGCCTGCATCCCGAACCGGTCATTCCGCGGCAGGAGCCTGCTGCTTCTGCGCCTTGACCTGCACCTTGCCACCAGCTTTTTCAACTGCGGCGACAGCACCGGCAGAAGCACCCGCCACTTCGATGGTCACGGCGTGGTTCAGTTCGCCATCACCCAGCAGGCGTACGCCCGCAAAGCGACCCGAACCGATCAGGCCAGCCTTGGTCAGCACGTCTTCCGTCACGACAGCCTTGGCATTGATCTTGCCCGCCGTGATGGCCTTGTCCAGCGTGCCCAGATTCACCACCGCATAATCCTTGCGGAAGATGTTCTTGAAGCCGCGCTTGGGCAGACGACGGTAGATGGGCAGCTGACCGCCTTCAAAACCGTTCAGCGACACGCCGGAACGTGCCTTCTGACCCTTGACGCCCTTGCCGGACGTCTTGCCCTTGCCAGAGCCGATACCGCGACCAAGGCGCTTTTTGGTATAGCGCGCGCCCTCGTTGTCACGAAGTTCGTTCAGGTTCATCTCAATCCTCCACCTTGATCAGGTGGGACACCTTGCGGATCATGCCACGGACTGAAGGCGTATCCTCCAGTTCGCGGGTCCGACCGATCTTGTTCAGGCCAAGACCGACCAGCGTAGCCTGCTGGCCCGGCTTCTGTCCGTTCCCGGAATGTAGCTGGGTGACGCGAATGGTTGCCTTGGTATCAGACATCGGCCGCAGCCTCCGTCGCTACCGTAGCCTCACGGCGCCCCAGAATGTCGGAAACCTTCTTGCCACGACGGTTGGCAACCGAGCGCGGGCTGGCACAACGCTCCAGCGCGGCAAAGGTCGCCTTGACCATGTTATGCGGGTTCCGGGTTCCAAGCGACTTGGCCACCACGTCATTGATGCCCAGGCTTTCAAACACGGCGCGCATCGGACCACCGGCGATGATGCCCGTGCCTGCATCGGCAGAGCGCAGGACAACCTTGCCCGCACCGAAGTGACCGGCCACATCGTGATGCAGCGTACGGCCTTCCTTCATCGGAACGCGGATCATGGTGCGCTTGGCGCGATCGGTTGCCTTGCGGATCGCCTCGGGGACCTCACGGGCCTTGCCCGCACCGAACCCGACGCGCCCCTTCTGGTCACCAACCACAACCAGTGCCGCGAATGCAAAGCGGCGACCGCCCTTTACAACCTTGGCAACACGATTGATCGTGACCAGCTTGTCGACCAGATCATCGCCTTCGCGGTCGCGATCGCGACCACCCCGGCCGCCTTCTCTCGGTTCACGTGCCATTATGCGTGACCCTTTCGTCAGAACGAGAGACCGCCCTCACGGGCAGCCTCCGCCAGGGCCTTGATGCGCCCATGATAGAGATACGCGCCGCGGTCGAAAACGACCTTCGACACACCTGCAGCCACCGCGCGCTCTGCCAGCAGCTTGCCGACCGCACCCGCCGCCTTAACATCCGTACCGCCCTTGAGCGCGGTACGTAGGTCCTTTTCCAGGGACGAGGCAGCAGCCAGCGTACGGCCAGCCGCATCGTCGATCACCCGCGCGTAGATGTTCTTGCCTGAACGGAACACCGACAGACGCGGACGGCCACCGCTCTTGTGGCGAAGCTGGAAACGGAGGCGCTGACGCCGCCGTTCCCGCAGATCCTTCTGCGTGCTCATTATTTCTTCTTGCCTTCCTTGCGACGGATGGTTTCCGTTTCATAACGGACACCCTTGCCCTTGTAGGGCTCGGGCTTGCGGAAGCTACGGATATCCAGAGCAACCTGACCAACCCGCTGCTTGTCGATACCCTCGACAGTCACGGCCGTCGGCCGCGGGGTGGTGATCTTGATGCCTTCGGGAATCGCATAGACGATATCATGCGAATAACCGAGGTTCATGACCAGGTTCTTGCCCTGCACCGCGGCGCGGTAACCCGTTCCGGAGATTTCCAGCGTCTTGGAAAACCCTTCGGACACACCCTTGACCATACCCGCGACCAGGGAACGCGTCGTCCCCCACATCATGCGGGCCTGCGCCACGGTACCGACCGGCTTGACCGCAACCTTGCCATCCGCAACATCGACCGCCACATGGCTGGACAGCGGCAGCTTGAGCTCGCCCAGCTTGCCCTTTGCCGTCAGCACGCCATCAGTGATGGAAACCTGAACGCCCGACGGAACTTCGACGGGATATTTGCCCACTCGCGACATTTATCCCTCCTCAGAACACACGGCAGAGGACTTCACCGCCAACATTGGCAGCGCGGGCCTCCGCATCGGACAGAACACCGCGGGGGGTCGACAGGATCGACACACCCAGCCCGGCATAGACACGCGGCAGTTCCTTGATCTTGGAATAGACGCGGCGGCCAGGCTTGGACACACGGTGGATTTCTTTGATGACCGGCTCACCATCGAGATATTTCAGCTCGATGCGCAGCTGGGCCACACCCTTGCGCAGTTCCTCACGCGAGAAACCACGAATATAGCCCTCGCGGCGCAGGGCCTCGAGAACACTGGCGCGCAGCTTGGAAGCCGGCGCCACGCAGGCAGCATGCCGTGCACGCTGCGCATTGCGGATCCGGGTGAGCAGATCACCCAATGGATCAGAAAGTGACATCGTTCCCTGCCCTTACCAGCTCGATTTGACCATACCCGGGATCTGACCATTGGAGGCCAGGTCGCGCAGGGCGATACGGCAGAGTTCGAACTTTCTGTAATTGGCGCGGGGACGTCCCGTCAACTTGCAGCGCAGACGCACGCGGACGCGCGAACCATTGCGAGGAAGTTCAGCAAGCTTGAGCGATGCATCGAAGCGATCTTCAACCGGCAGAGACCGGTCCATGATGATGTTCTTCAGTGCAGTCCGCTTAGCCCGGTCCCGGATTGCCATGCGCTCGCGCTTGACATTCCGGTTAACGGCGGAAATTTTGGCCATGCCTTGTTTTACCCTCCGGAACCTGTCGGGCCAGTCCCAACGGTTTTCCAAACAACGTGTGTATTAGGTCTTCTGGACTTCAGACGGAAGCCCTTTCTCCACATTTTATGCAGAGAAGGGCAGATCAAACGCCTTGAGCAGAGCCTTTGCTTCCGCATCCGTCTTCGCGGTGGTCACGAAGATGATGTCCATGCCACGGATCTCGTCGACCTTGTCGTACTCGATTTCCGGGAAGACGATCTGTTCCTTCAGGCCCATCGCAAAGTTGCCACGGCCGTCGAAACCCTTGTTCGCCGGCAGCCCGCGAAAATCGCGTACGCGCGGCAGGGCGATCGTCACAAGGCGATCAAGGAATTCGAACATCTGCGCACGACGCAGCGTTACCTTGCAGCCGATGGGAAGACCTTCACGGATCTTGAAGCCTGCAATCGCCTTCTTGGCAACCGTCTTGACCGGCTTCTGACCTGCAATGAGGGTCATTTCCTTCAGCGCCGCATCCAGCTTCTTCTGGTCGCCAGCCGCTTCGCCCACGCCCATGTTCAGCACGATCTTTTCCAGGCGCGGAACCTGCATCTCGTTCGCGTAACCGAACTGCTCACGCAGCTTGGTGCGCAGTTCCGCCTGGTAGCGCTGCTGCATGCGCGGCACGGGACGGGCTTCTTTCACTTCAGACATACCCGCCTCCTCAGCCTTCGATTACTTCGCCGGTCGCCTTGGCGACACGAACCTTGCGACCATCTTCCAGAACACGGAAACCGACCTTCGTCGGATCGCCGCTCTTGGGATCGATCAGCTTCAGGTTGGACAGGTGGACAGGCATTTCCTTCTGGACAATGCCACCCTGCTCACCCATGCGGGAGGGACGAGTGTGACGCTTGGCAATCGCGACACCACGCACCACGGCCTTGTTGGCCGCAGGCAGGACCGTAACGACCTCGCCACGGGTTCCCTTGGAACCACCGGTGATGACCAGAACCTGGTCACCCTTCTTGATACGAGCAGCCATTACAGCACCTCCGGTGCCAGCGAAATGATCTTCATGAACTTGCGCGCACGCAGCTCACGCACGACCGGGCCAAAGATACGGGTGCCAATCGGCTCCTGCTGCTTGTTGATCAGCACGGCCGCATTGCGGTCAAACCGGATGGCGCTGCCGTCAGCACGACGCACCGGGTAGGACGTACGGACGATCACCGCCTGGTGAACATCGCCCTTCTTGACCTTACCGCGGGGAATGGCTTCCTTGACGGACACGACAATCACGTCGCCGACCGAGGCAGTCTTCCGCTTGGAACCGCCCAGCACCTTGATGCACTGCACCTGACGGGCACCGGAATTGTCGGCGACGTCAAGGTTGGTCTCGGGATGGATCATGGTCTATGCCCTTCTTTACGCCTGCGTACCGGACGCAGCACCGGCGGCAGCCGTAAGCGGCTGGCCATTCCGGACAACGACAGTCCAGGTCTTGCGACGGGAAATCGGCTTGCATTCCTCAATGCGCACCGTGTCGCCCACCTTGCATTCATTCAAGCCATCATGCGCCGCATACTTCTTGGAGCGACGAATGAACTTCTTATACAGCGGGTGGATAACGCGACGATCAACAAGAACCGTTACGGTCTTGTCCATCTTGTCGCTGGTTACCCGCCCGGTCAGGACGCGCCTTGGCATCGCCCGTCTCCCTTCAGGACTTTACTGCCGGCGCGTGGCCAGCGGAACTCTTCTTCACAACCTGGGCTGCAATCGTCTTCACACGCGCGATGTCACGACGGACCTCGCGCATACGGGACTGACCCTCGGTCTGGCCGGTCGCATGCTGGAACCGAAGATTGAACTGCTCGCGCTTCAGATCAACGAGAAGCGTATCAAGTTCTTCAACAGTCTTGGCACGCAGATCGGCCGGCTTTGTTGCCTTTGCCATCTCACGCCTCTCCGATACGGGTCACGAACTTGGTCTTGATCGGCAGCTTTGCCGCACCCAGAGCCAGCGCTTCACGCGCGACTTCAGGCGGCACGCCTTCGATCTCGAACAGGATACGACCCGGCTTCACACGAGCCACCCAATATTCAGGCGACCCCTTGCCGGACCCCATACGCACTTCTGCGGGCTTTGTCGAGACCGGAAGATCAGGGAAAATCCGAATCCATACGCGACCGGCACGTTTCATGGCGCGGGTAATGGCACGGCGGGCGGCTTCGATCTGGCGGGCCGTGATCCGTTCAGGCTGGAGAGCCTTCAGGCCGAAGGCCCCGAAATTCAGGGTTGTGCCACCCTTGGCCAGCCCATGAATGCGGCCCTTGTGGGCCTTGCGGTACTTTGTCCGCTTGGGAGAAAGCATTTTCTAAATCCTCACGCGCCGCCTGGCGCATCTGGGTCCATTTGACCCCGCAGCTTAGCGCTGCGGAGCCTGTTCGGCGGCGCGACGGTCCTGCGCCAGCGGATCATGGGCAAGAATCTCGCCCTTGAAGATCCAGACCTTCACACCACAGGTGCCGTAGGTCGTCTTGGCGGTCGCCACACCGTAATCGATGTCCGCACGCAGCGTATGCAGCGGCACGCGGCCTTCACGATACCACTCGATACGCGCGATTTCCGCGCCGCCCAGACGGCCCGAGCAGTTGATCCGGATACCCTGCGCACCCAGGCGCATGGCGGACTGCACGGCACGCTTCATGGCGCGACGGAAGGCCACACGGCGCTCGAGCTGCTGGGCAATGTTTTCGGCCACCAGGGTCGCGTCAATTTCCGGCTTGCGGATTTCGACGATGTTCAGCGCGACATCGGTCTTGGCCATGCGGGCCAGATCCTTGCGCAGCACATCGATGTCCTGGCCCTTCTTGCCGATGACCACACCCGGACGGGCCGCGTAAATGGTCACGCGCGGCTTCTTGGCCGGACGCTCGATCACCACGCGGGAAACGCCCGCACCCGCCAGCTTGCGACGCAGGTAGGCGCGCAGCTTCAGGTCATCATGCAGCAGGCGCGCATAATCGGCATCGGCGTACCAGCGGCTGTCCCATGTCCGGTTAATACCGAGCCGCAGCCCGATCGGATTAACTTTATGTCCCATGGATCAGGCCGCCTTCTTTTCGGTTTCAGCTTCGGGCTTCTTTTCCGCCACGACAATGGTCAGATGGCTGAAGAACTTCTCGATGCGGGCCGAACGGCCACGACCACGTGCGTGGAAACGACGCATCACGATCGACTTGCCCACCTCTGCACGGGCAACGACCAGCTGGTCAACGTCCAGCTGATGGTTGTTCTCGGCGTTGGCAATCGCACTTTCCAGGGTCTTCTTGACCTGCTGGGTAATGCGGCGCTTGGAGAATGTGAGGGTGGCGATCGCCTGCGCGGCCGGCTTGTTGCGGATCAGACCCGCAACAAGGTTCAGCTTGCGCGGGCTGATGCGGATGTTCCGCGTCAGCGCCTGCGCCTCGGTTTCCGCGAGCGTGCGCGGATGCTTAGGCTTGCTCATGTTCAGCCCCGCTTCGCTTTCTTGTCCGAAGAATGACCCGTGAAGGTACGGGTCGGTGAAAACTCACCGAACTTGTGCCCCACCATATTCTCGGAAACCTGCACGGGCAGGAATTTATGCCCGTTATACACGCCGAACGTCAGTCCGACGAACTGCGGCAGGATGGTGGATCGACGCGACCAGATCTTGATCACTTCGTTACGGCCCGATGCGCGCGATGCATCGGCTTTGTTCAGCAGATACCCGTCCACGAACGGGCCCTTCCAGACGGAACGTGCCATCTTAAATGCCCCTTACTTGCCGGTCTTCCGGCGACGGATGATCAGACTGTCCGTACGCTTGTTGACCCTGGTCTTGTAACCCTTAGTCGGCTTGCCCCATGGCGTAACCGGATGACGCCCACCCGAAGTGCGTCCTTCACCACCACCATGCGGATGGTCAACCGGGTTCATGACGACACCACGGTTGTGCGGGCGGCGGCCCAGCCAGCGGTTGCGGCCGGCCTTGCCCAGGTGCTGGTTCATGTTGTCCGGGTTGGACACGGCGCCGATGGTCGCCATGCATTCCGCGCGGACGACACGCAGCTCACCGGACTGCAGCTTGATCTGGGCATAACCCACATCCTTGCCGACCAGCTGGGCATAGGTGCCGGCGGAACGGGCGATCTTGCCACCGCCACCGGCCTTGAGCTCGATGTTGTGGATGATCGTGCCCACCGGAATCGCGGAGAGCGGCATCGCATTGCCCGGCTTGATGTCGGCGCGCGCACCGGCGACCACCTGGTCACCCGCCTTCAGGCGCTGCGGTGCGATGATGTAGGCCAGTTCGCCGTCCTCATACTTGACGAGGGCAATGAACGCCGTGCGGTTCGGATCATATTCCAGACGCTCCACCGTGCCGACCACATCGAACTTGCGACGCTTGAAATCGACATAGCGGTAGGACTGCTTGTGTCCGCCACCGATGAAACGCGAGGTGGTGCGGCCGTGGTTGTTACGGCCGCCGCTCTTGTTCTTCCCCTCGGTCAGGCCCTTGACGGGCTTGCCTTTCCACAGCTCCTTGCGGTCGATCAGAACCGTTCCGCGCAGGCTGGGGGTAACTGGATTAAAGTGCTTCAATGCCATTTCTTGTCACCCCGCGTCAGACCAGCTTCGCGGTCAGGTCGATGGACTGACCTTCAGCAAGCTGGACAAACGCCTTCTTCACATCCGAACGCTGGCCGGGACGTCCCTTGAAGCGCTTGGCCTTACCCTTCTGGATGAGTGTGTTCACACCCAGAACCTTCACACCGAAAAGCGTCTCGACCGCAACCTTGATCTCCGGCTTCGTCGCGTCGATCGCGACCTTGAAACCGACCTGATTCTTTTCGGACAGGGCAGTTGCCTTTTCCGTGATCAGGGGGGCGCGGATGATGTCGTACATCGCTTCCCGGGACATGCGTTCCGCCTTTTTGCGGATTGCCAGGATATTGGTCATGCCAGACGCTCCTTCAGACCCTCAACGCCTGCGCGGGTGATGGCCAGCACATCGTGGTTCAGGATGTCATAGACATTCGCACCGATGGTCGGGAGAATGTCGATCTTCGGCAGGTTGCGCGCGGCACGGCCGAAGTTTTCCTCAACGGCGGCATCCACGATCAGCGCGGACGTCCAGCCCAGGACCTTCAGCTTTCTGGCCAGCTCTGCGGACTTGCCCGAGGCGGTCGCAGCATCCAGCACCACCAGCTTGCCTTCGGCAGCCTTCTGCGACAGCGCGGAAATCAGGCCCAGGCGGCGCACCTTCTTGGGCAGGTCATAGCCATGGTCACGCACGACCGGGCCATGGACCACACCACCCGTGCGGTACTGCGGCGAACGCAGCGAACCCTGACGGGCGCTACCGGTGCCCTTCTGGCGGTACGGCTTCTTGGTCGTGCCGGAGATTTCCCCCATGCCCTTGACCTTGTGCGTACCAGCACGGCGCTTTGCAAGCTGCCAGTGCACCACACGCGCCATGATGTCATTGCGCGGTGTTGCGGCGAAAATCTCGTCGGGAAGGCTGGCGGTACCTGCGCTTCCGTTATCGAGGGTTTTGATCTCGTAATCCATTGCCCTCTATCCTCAGCCCGCGGCCTCAACCAGGGCCGCCGGATACGGCGCCTCGGCATGACGGGCCTTCTTGATCGCATCACGAACCAGAACCGCCTCATTCTTTCCGCCCGGCACGGAGCCGCGGATCATGATCAGGTTCTTTTCGGCGTCGACAGCCGCAATCTCGAGGTTCAGCGTGGTCACACGCTCGGAACCGAGATGGCCAGCCATCTTCTTGTTCTTGAAAACCTTGCCCGGATCCTGACGGTTACCCGTCGACCCGTGCGAACGGTGACTGATCGAGACACCGTGGGTGGCTTCGAGACCGGCAAAGTTCCAGCGCTTCATCGCGCCGGCAAAACCCTTACCCTTGCTGGTGCCGGTAACGTCCACCTTCTGCCCCACCACGAAATGGGCGGCGGACAGAGAAGCCCCGACTTCCAGGACGGCGTCATCCGCAACGCGGAATTCGGCCAGCTTCTTCTTGGGCTCGACCTTGGCCTTGGCAAAATGGCCGCGGTTCGGCTTCGACACATTTTTGACCTTGGCCTTGCCCGCGCCGAGCTGAACGGCGGTGTAGCCGTCGCGTTCGGTCGTACGGACATCAACCACCTGCAGATCATCCACCTGCAGGACAGTCACCGGCACATGTGTGCCGTCTTCCTTGAACAGCCGGGTCATACCCAGCTTTTTTGCGATCAATCCGGTGCGCATCGTCTGGACCTTAGAGTTTAATCTCGACATCCACGCCAGCGGCGAGGTCGAGTTTCATGAGAGCGTCCACGGTCTGCGGGGTCGGCTCGACAATGTCGAGCAGCCGGCGATGGGTCCGAATTTCGAACTGCTCGCGGCTTTTCTTGTCCACGTGGGGGGAGCGGTTTACGGTAAACCGTTCAATATGCGTCGGCAGCGGGATAGGACCCCGAACCCGCGCACCCGTACGCTTCGCCGTATTGACGATCTCCTTCGTGCTGTTGTCTAGCACCCGATGATCGTACGCCTTCAGGCGAATGCGGATGTTCTGGTTGTCCATCTTTCTGTTTCAGTCCAACTTTACCTGATTCGGGGGAACCCGATCCGCAATGGAAACCCGGCCGGATTGCTCCGGCCGGGATGCCACAGTTCAGTTACTGCCCAATCACGCCGTGATGGAAGCAACAACACCTGCACCAACGGTGCGGCCACCTTCGCGGATAGCGAAGCGCAGGCCTTCATCCATGGCGATCGGAGCGATCAGCTCCACATCCATGGCGACGTTATCGCCAGGCATGACCATTTCCGTGCCTTCCGGCAGGTGAACGACGCCGGTGACGTCGGTCGTGCGGAAATAGAACTGCGGACGATAGTTGGTGAAGAACGGCGTGTGACGGCCACCCTCTTCCTTCGTCAGGATGTAGGCTTCCGCCTTGAACTTGGTGTGCGGGGTGATGGAACCCGGCTTTGCCAGCACCTGGCCACGCTCGACGTCTTCACGCTTCGTGCCACGCAGCAGCGCGCCGATGTTGTCACCTGCTTCACCACGATCAAGCAGCTTGCGGAACATTTCAACGCCGGTCACGGTCGTCTTCTGCGTCGGACGCAGGCCAACGATCTCGATTTCGTCGCCCACGTTCACGGCGCCACGCTCGACACGGCCCGTCACCACGGTGCCACGGCCCGAGATGGAGAACACGTCTTCGATCGGCATCAGGAACGGACGGTCGATCGGACGCTCCGGCTGCGGGATGTATTCGTCAACGGCGTTCATCAGGTCCAGGACGCGCTTCTCACCGACTTCCGGGTCGCCGTCTTCCAGCGTCACCAGGGCGGAACCCTTGATGATGGGGATATCGTCGCCGGGGAACTGGTAAGCGGAAAGCAGTTCGCGCACTTCCATCTCGACGAGTTCCAGCAGTTCCGGATCGTCAACCTGATCAACCTTGTTCAGGAACACGACCAGCGCCGGCACGCCAACCTGACGGGCGAGCAGGATGTGCTCACGGGTCTGGGGCATCGGGCCGTCAGCAGCGGACACAACCAGGATCGCGCCGTCCATCTGCGCCGCACCGGTGATCATGTTCTTCACATAGTCAGCATGGCCGGGGCAGTCGACGTGGGCGTAGTGACGCTTGGCGGTCTCATACTCGACATGGGCGGTCGAGATGGTGATGCCACGGGCGCGCTCTTCCGGCGCGGCGTCGATCATGTCGTATGCCTTGAACTCGGCACCGCCGGACTTCGCCAGCGTCTTGGTGATAGCAGCGGTCAGCGAGGTCTTGCCGTGATCGACGTGACCAATCGTGCCGATGTTACAGTGCGGCTTATTCCGCTCAAATTTAGCCTTTGCCATCGTTTTCTCCGTTAACTCGGCCTCGTGCCGAGAGTCGGGTTGGAAAGTTCCGTTTCGGAAGCCGGGCAGGTCAATAGACCGGCCTGACCGCCTTTACCAGCGGTAATGACTGAATGCCTTGTTGGCTTCCGCCATGCGGTGCGTGTCCTCGCGCTTCTTGACCGCTGCGCCACGATTGTTGACGGCATCAAGAAGTTCGTTCGACAGACGGTCCTGCATGGTGTTCTCGCCCCGCTTGCGCGACGCGTCGATCAGCCAGCGGATGGCCAGCGCCTGACGGCGCTCGGCCCGGACTTCGACCGGAACCTGGTAGGTCGCACCACCAACACGGCGGGAACGCACCTCGACAGCAGGCTTCACGTTATCCAGCGCGCTGTGGAACATCACCACGGGGTCCGCAGCTGCACCACCGCGGCGACGCAGGACCTCAAGGGCGCCATAGACGATCCCTTCGGCCGTGGACTTCTTGCCGTCGTACATCAGGGCGTTCATGAAACGCGTAATGACGACATCACCAAATTTCGGATCGGGAAGAATCTCGCGCTTTACTGCGCGATGACGGCGACTCATGCCTCGTTATTCCTTTTACTTAGGACGCTTCGCGCCATAGAGCGAGCGACGCTGACGACGCTTGGCGATACCCTGGGTGTCCAGAACGCCGCGCAGGATGTGATAACGCACGCCAGGTAGATCCTTAACGCGACCACCACGGATCAGGACAACGCTATGTTCCTGGAGGTTATGCCCCTCACCCGGAATATAGCTCACAACCTCATACCCGTTGGTCAGGCGAACTTTTGCCACCTTACGCAGAGCCGAGTTCGGCTTCTTCGGTGTGGTTGTATAAACACGAGTACAAACGCCACGCTTCTGCGGACAGCCCTGCAGTGCAGGAACCTTGTTGCGTT
Source organism: Komagataeibacter sp. FNDCF1 (assembly GCF_021295335.1). Lineage (NCBI taxonomy): Bacteria > Pseudomonadati > Pseudomonadota > Alphaproteobacteria > Acetobacterales > Acetobacteraceae > Komagataeibacter > Komagataeibacter sp. FNDCF1. The sequence goes on from NZ_JAIWOT010000001.1 coordinate 1,464,198, forward strand.
TGGCTGCGGGCTCGCGACCTTTCGCGATCAACTGGTTGATGGTCGGCATACGCCTTTCCCGATCCTTACAAAATTCGGCCGGCCAACCCCATATCTGGTTGCCGACTGTCGTTCACAACAAAACCCCAACGAATGACAACCATCCGTTCGGGCATCATATTTACATCCGGCCTGAGCAGTCCGATTCCCGAACTGCGGTACCGCATGTCTGCATGCTGCATTCGACGGCCAACAACGTCTTTCAGACAGGGCTAGCCGAGGGCGCGTTACCTACGGGCAAACTGACCAAAAGTCAAGCCTTGCGCAGGATTCGCTAGCAGTCCGGCAGAACGACTCTGCTCTGCCGGACTCGGAGCACCGCTCCGTCAGGGCGCTCAATACCGCCTGAATCGGATGGTGACAATAGTGCAGCACCGAATCATGCCAGATACCGACCATGCGGCATCTGGCATTTCTTCCGTATTTATTCGGCAGCCTTGGTCGTGGCCACCGCAGCGCGAGCCTGGGCTAGACGCTGCTTGTCCTCACCCGCCGCAACGGCACGGAGCTTGTTCATGACGCTACCCGTCCCTGCCGGGATCAGGCGGCCGACAATCACGTTCTCCTTCAGGCCGTTGAGCGTATCCTTCTTCCCGGCCGTTGCAGCCTCTGTCAGGACACGTGTCGTCTCCTGGAAGGATGCGGCAGAGATGAAGGACTGCGTCTGCAGCGAGGCCTTGGTGATACCCTGCAGAACCGGCATGGCAGCGGCAGGCCGCTCGCCCATGTTCAGGCGCTTGGTGTTCTCTTCCTCGTATTCGATACGGTCCACCGTCTCACCGATCAGGTAGGTCGTATCGCCCGGCTCGAGGATTTCCACCTTCTGCAGCATCTGGCGCACAATGACTTCGATGTGCTTGTCATTGATCTTCACGCCCTGCAGCCGGTAGACGTCCTGGATCTCGTTGACCAGGTAGTCGGACAGGGCCTCGACGCCCAGCACCTTCAGGATGTCATGCGGCACGCGCGGTCCATCGACGAGCGGGTCGCCAACCTGCACGAAGTCGCCTTCCTGCACGGACACATGCTTGCCCTTGGGGATCAGGTAATCCGTCTCCTCGCCCGTCTCGTCGTTCTTCACGATGACACGGCGCTTGGACTTGTAGTCCTTGCCGAATTCCACGCGCCCTTCGGTTTCCGAAATGATGGCGTGATCCTTCGGGCGACGGGCTTCGAACAGTTCGGCCACGCGTGGCAGACCACCGGTAATGTCACGCGTCTTGGAGCCTTCACGCGGGATACGCGCCAGCACGTCACCCGCATTCACCTGGGCACCGTTTTCAACCGACAGCAGCGAGTCAGGCGACAGGAAGTAGCGGGCATCGTTGCCGTTCGCCAGCTTCACCACATCGCCATTGGCGTCCTTGAGCTGAAGGCGCGGCCGCAGGTCGATCCCCTTGGAAGCCTGCTTGTAGTCCACGACCACCTTTGACGTCAGGCCGGTCACCTCATCCATCCGCTCCACCAGGGTGATGGAGTCGATCAGGTCAAGGTATTCGGCCTTGCCGGGCTGCTCGGTGATGATCGGCAGGGTGTACGGATCCCACTCGGCCATTTTCTGGCCACGGGTCACCTCGGCCCCATCCTCCACCAGCAGGCGGGCACCATAGGGCACACGATAGCGGGCGCGTTCGGTACCACGGTCATCCGTCAGCAGGATTTCGCAGTTACGCGACATGACGATGGGTACGTTCTGGCTGTTCTGCACGACGTTCTTGTTACGGATCGTCACCTTGCCATCACGCGATGCCTCGACCATCGACTGTTCGGCGCCACGCTGCGCCGCACCGCCGATATGGAAGGTACGCATGGTCAGCTGCGTGCCCGGCTCACCAATGGACTGGGCGGCAATCACGCCCACGGCCTCACCAATGTTGACCGGCGTGCCACGGGCCAGATCACGGCCATAGCAGTGACCACACACGCCAACCCGGCTGTCGCAGGTCAGGACGGAGCGGATCAGCAGGCTTTCGACGCCAGCCTTCTCGATCTGCTCGGCCTGGGCTTCCTCGATCAGCGTATTGCGCGGGAACAGGACCTTGCCGGTGGCAGGATCCATGACGTCGGCCGCCAGCGTGCGGCCCAGCATCCGCTCGGACAGGGAGGCGATGACTTTACCACCATCCATGACCGCACGCACGGTCAGGCCACGCTCGGTGCCGCAGTCTTCCTCGACGATGATGCTGTCCTGCGCCACGTCGACCAGACGGCGGGTAAGATAACCCGAGTTCGCGGTCTTGAGCGCGGTATCGGCCAGACCCTTACGTGCACCGTGGCTGGAGGTGAAGTAATCGAGAACCGACAGGCCTTCCTTGAAGTTGGCGATGATCGGCTGTTCGATGATCTCACCCGACGGCTTGGCCATCAGGCCACGCATGCCGGCCAGCTGCTTCATCTGCGCTGGCGACCCACGGGCACCGGAATGGCTCATCATCCATACCGAGTTGGTGGGCTTGCCGATTTCCTGCTTGGAAATTTCCTTCATCATCGCGGCCTGCACTTCATCCGTGCAACGCGACCAAGCATCGACCACCTTGTTGTAGCGCTCGCCCGCCGTAATCAGGCCGTCCTGATACTGCTGCTCGAACTCCTTCACTTCCGTTGCCGTGCGATCGACAAGTTCCTTTTTCTCGGTCGGAACGATCATGTCGTCCTTGCCGAAGGAGATGCCGGATTTTGCCGCATGACGGAAACCAAGGCCCATCAGCCGGTCACAGAAGATCACGCATTCCTTCTGGCCGCAGTGACGGTAGACCGCATCAATCACGTCGGACACGATCTTCTTGGTCAGCTGGCGGTTGATCAGCGAGAATGGCAGCGCCGCATGGCGGGGCAGGATCTGCGCGACCAGCATACGGCCCGGCGTGGTGACAACCGTTTCGCGCACGGGCTTGCCTTCGGCGTCGACCGTCTCGATCCGGGCGCGGATCTTGTCATGCAGCTTTACCGCGCCGGTGCTGAGAGCATATTCCACTTCACCGACACTGGAGAAGGAAGGCGCCCCCGTGACCGTAACCTGGCCCTTGTCATCGTAGCTGTTCTGGTCAGGTGTCGCGCGGAATTCCGGCGTCTCGAGGCTGAGATAGTACAGCCCCAGAACGATATCCTGCGACGGCACGATGATCGGCTTGCCATTGGCGGGGCTGAGGATGTTGTTGGTCGACATCATCAGCACGCGCGCTTCCAGCTGCGCTTCAAGGCTCAGCGGCACGTGCACGGCCATCTGGTCGCCATCAAAGTCCGCGTTGAACGCGGTGCAGACCAGCGGGTGCAGCTGGATCGCCTTGCCCTCGATCAGTACCGGCTCGAACGCCTGGATGCCCAGGCGGTGCAGCGTCGGCGCACGGTTGAGCATGACGGGATGCTCGCGGATCACTTCTTCAAGGATATCCCACACTTCGGGACGTTCCTTTTCCACCATCCGCTTCGCGGCCTTGATGGTGGTGGCGTGACCGTATTTTTCCAGCTTGGAGTAGATGAACGGCTTGAACAGTTCCAGCGCCATCTTCTTGGGCAGGCCACACTGGTGCAGCTTCAGTTCCGGACCGACCACGATGACCGAACGGCCGGAATAGTCGACACGCTTGCCCAGCAGGTTCTGGCGGAAGCGGCCCTGCTTGCCCTTCAGCATGTCGGACAGCGACTTCAGCGGGCGCTTGTTTGCACCCGTGATGGCGCGGCCGCGACGGCCGTTATCGAACAGCGCATCGACCGATTCCTGCAGCATGCGCTTTTCATTACGGACAATGATGTCCGGCGCACGCAGTTCGATCAGCCGCTTGAGGCGGTTGTTACGGTTGATGACGCGGCGGTAAAGGTCATTCAGGTCGGACGTGGCGAAGCGGCCACCGTCAAGCGGCACCAGCGGGCGCAGCTCGGGCGGGATGACCGGCACCAGTTCCAGGATCATCCATTCCGGGCGCGATTCACTGTCGGCAAAGGCTTCGACCAGCTTCAGGCGCTTGACCAGCTTCTTGCGCTTGGCTTCGGACGTGGTGTCCTTCAGTTCCTGGCGCAGTTCTTCCTTTTCCTGCTTGCAGTCGATGCGCTCGAGGATCTTCTTGATCGCTTCCGCGCCAATGCCAACCTCGATCCCCTCGTCGCCATGCTCATCCATGACATCAAGGTACTGGTCTTCCGTCAGCAGGCTGTACTGCTTGAGCGGCGACGTGCCGGGCTCAAGGACCACATAGCTCTCGAAATACAGGATCTTTTCCAGATCCTTCAGCGTCATGTCGACCATCAGGCCGATACGGCTGGGCAGGGACTTCAGGAACCAGATATGGGCAACCGGGCTGGCAAGCTCGATATGGCCCATGCGCTCGCGGCGGACCTTTGCCAGCGTGACTTCCACACCGCATTTTTCGCAGATGATGCCGCGGAACTTCATCCGCTTGTACTTGCCGCACAGGCATTCGTAATCCTTGATCGGACCGAATATCCGTGCACAGAACAGGCCATCACGCTCCGGCTTGAAGGTCCGGTAGTTGATGGTCTCGGGCTTCTTGATCTCGCCATACGACCACGAACGGATCTGCTCGGCCGAAGCCAGCTGGATCTTGATCTGGTCGAAGGTCATGGCCTGGCCGCCCTGGCCAAGGATCTTCATGAGTTCATTCATGCGCCGCAAACCCCCTGAGGGAATGAAGCGGAAACAGGCGCCGCACCTGCCTCCACTCCTGAAAGAAAAATATGTGGACCGCCGTGTAGGATGAGGCCCGGATCAGGAACCGCTCTGTTCCAGGTCAACATTCAGGCCAAGGGACTTCAGTTCCTTGATCAGCACGTTGAAGCTTTCCGGAATACCGGCCTCGAAGTCATCCTGCTCGCGCACGATAGCTTCATACACCTTGGTACGACCGGACACGTCATCCGATTTGACCGTCAGCATTTCCTGCAGTGTGTAGGCGGCGCCGTACGCTTCCAGCGCCCACACTTCCATCTCACCAAAGCGCTGCCCGCCGAACTGCGCCTTGCCACCCAGCGGCTGCTGGGTCACGAGCGAATACGGACCGATGGAACGGGCATGGATCTTGTCATCGACAAGATGGTGCAGCTTGAGCATGTAGATGTAGCCAACGGTGGTCTTGCGCTCGAACGGCTCGCCGGTGCGCCCGTCAATCAGCTGCGACTGGCCGGACTTGTCCACGCCTGCCCTCGTCAGCATCGCCTCGATATCGGGGATGGACGCACCATCAAACACCGGGGTCGCGATCGGCACGCCCTTACGCAGGTTGCCACACAGCTCAAGCAGCTGCGCGTCGGTCATGTCACCGATCTGCTCGTCATAAACCTTGTCGCCGTAAACCGACTTCAGTTCATCCAGCAGTTCCTGCCGCTTTTCGCCATGGCGCTGGTATTCATCGGCAAGCTGGGCCACCTGACGGCCGATATTGGCACAGGCCCAGCCCAGATGCGTCTCGAGGATCTGCCCCACGTTCATGCGCGACGGCACGCCCAGCGGGTTCAGCACGATGTCGACCGAGGTGCCATCCTCAAGGAACGGCATGTCTTCCACAGGTACCACGCGGGAGACGACACCCTTGTTGCCATGGCGGCCGGCCATCTTGTCACCCGGCTGCAGCTTGCGCTTCACCGCGACAAAGACCTTGACCATCTTCATCACGCCCGGCGGCAGTTCGTCGCCGCGCTGCAGCTTCTCGACCTTGTTGTCGAAGCGGGCCTGGATCTTGGAGACGGCGGCATCGAATTCACGACGCAGCGTTTCCAGTTCCGCCATGACCTCGTCGGAAGCCACGGTGATGTTGCGCCATGCGCCACGCGGATGCTCGGACAGGACCTCGTCCGTGATCTCGGTACCGGAGCGGATGCCCTTGAAACCGGCCCCTGCCGTCTGGCCGATCAGGTGTTCGCGCAGACGGTTGTAGAAGGAACGCTCCTGAATGGCGCGCTCGTCATCGCGGTCCTTGGCAAGGCGTTCGATCTCGGCGCGCTCGATGGCCATCGCACGCTCGTCCTTGTCCACGCCACGGCGGGAGAACACGCGCACGTCCACGATGGTACCCGTCGTGCCCGGCGGCAGCTTGAGCGAGGTGTCACGGACGTCGGATGCCTTTTCACCAAAGATGGCGCGCAGCAGCTTTTCTTCCGGCGTCATCGGGCTTTCGCCCTTTGGCGTGACCTTGCCGATCAGGATATCGCCGGGGTTCACTTCGGCACCCACGTAGACGATACCGGCCTCGTCGAGGTTGCGCAGCGCTTCCTCACCGACATTCGGGATGTCACGGGTGATTTCTTCCTGGCCCAGCTTGGTGTCACGGGCCATGACCTCAAACTCCTCGATATGGATCGAGGTGAACACGTCATCACGCGCGATCCGCTCGGAAATCAGGATCGAATCTTCGAAGTTGTAACCATTCCACGGCATGAACGCGACCAGCACGTTCCGGCCCAGCGCCAGTTCACCCAGTTCGGTGGACGGACCATCGGCAATGATCTCACCCGCACGCACCGCATCGCCCACACGCACCAGCGGGCGCTGGTTGATGCAGGTGGACTGGTTGGAACGCATGTACTTGCGCAGGCGGTAGATATCGACGCCCTGCGTCGCACCCCCGGCATCCGTAGCACGCACAACGATACGCGCGCCATCGATCTGGTCCACCACGCCATCACGGCGGGCGACGATGGCAGCACCCGAGTCATGCGCCACGGCCGCTTCCATGCCGGTGCCGACCAGCGGCGCGTCGGAGCGCACCAGCGGCACGGCCTGACGCTGCATGTTCGAGCCCATCAGCGCGCGGTTGGCGTCATCGTTCTCAAGGAACGGGATCAGTGCCGCCGCGACCGAAACCAGCTGCTTGGGCGAGACGTCGCACGCCGTGACATCGGTCGGGGGGACCTGGCGGAAGTCACCACCCCGGCGGACCGAAACCAGTTCATCCGTCAGGTGACCCTGCGTGTCCTGCTTCGCATCCGCCTGGGCGACGACCAGCTTTTCCTCTTCCATGGCGGAGAGGTATTTCCAGCCATCCTGCAGCACGCCGTCCTGCACCATGCGGTACGGGGTCTCGATGAAGCCGTACTTGTTGACCTTGGCATAGGTGGCCAGCGAGTTGATCAGGCCGATGTTCGGGCCTTCCGGCGTCTCGATCGGGCAGATGCGGCCGTAATGTGTCGGGTGCACGTCACGAACCTCGAAGCCCGCACGCTCACGTGTCAGGCCACCCGGGCCAAGTGCCGAAAGACGCCGCTTGTGCGTCACTTCGGACAGCGGGTTGGTCTGGTCCATGAACTGGCTGAGCTGGGAGGAGCCAAAGAACTCACGCACCGCAGCCGCTGCCGGCTTGGCGTTGATCAGGTCATGCGGCATGACCGTATCGATATCGACCGAACCCATGCGCTCGCGGATGGCACGCTCCATGCGCAGCAGGCCGACGCGATACTGGTTTTCCATCAGTTCGCCAACCGAACGCACGCGACGGTTGCCAAGATTGTCGATATCGTCAATCGCGCCGCGACCGTCCTTCAGCTCGCACATGATCTTGACGGTGCGCAGGATGTCTTCCTTGCGCAGCACGCGCACCGTGTCAGGCACGTCCACGCCCAGGCGCATGTTCATCTTCACGCGGCCCACGGCGGACAGGTCATAGCGGTCGGGATCGAAGAACAGGCCGGAGAACATGGCTTCCGCCGTCTCGGGCGTCGGCGGCTCGCCGGGGCGCATGACACGATAGATGTCGGTCAGCGCTTCCTCACGCGCGGCGTTCTTGTCCACCGCCAGCGTGTTGCGGATCCACGGACCATTCGCCGCATCGATGGCAAGGGTGCTCAGCGTCGTCAGGCCCTCGGCCTCGAGTTCCTCCAGCTTCTGCTCGGTCAGTTCCTCACCGGCTTCGGCATAGATCTCGCCCGTGTGCTCGTTGACCATGTCCTGCGCAATGAAGCGACCGATCAGGCCCGCGGGGCCAACCAGCACTTCCTTGGTGGTCTCGGCAATCTTGCGCACCATGCGGGCGGTCAGCTTCGCATCGACGGGGGCGACTTCCTCGCCGGTCTGTGCATCGATCAGCGGTTCGAGCAGCTTCTGGCCGCGGAAGGCTTCCGCGTCGAAACGACGGGCCCAGCCCTTCTCGGTCTTGGTGAACTCGACCTTGCCATAGAAGTAGTTCAGGATCTCATCGGGGTCCATGCCCCGGATCTCCATGGATTCCACATCCCCGCCCTCGGCGGCCTTGGCGGCGCGTGCGGCTTCGGACGCCGCACCTTCCAGCGCGTACAGCAGCGTGGTGACCGGCAGCTTGCGCTTGCGGTCGATGCGGACGTAGATCAGGTCCTTGCTGTCGAATTCGAAATCAAGCCAGGAACCACGATAGGGGATGACACGCGCGGCGAACAGGAACTTGCCCGAGGAATGGGTCTTGCCCTTGTCATGATCGAAGAACACGCCGGGGCTGCGGTGCATCTGGCTGACGATGACACGCTCGGTCCCGTTGATGATGAAGGTGCCGTTATCGGTCATGAGCGGCATGTCGCCCATATAGACCGGCTGCTCCTTGATATCACGGATCGAGCGTGACCCGGTATCCTCATCCACGTCCCATACGATCAGGCGCAGGATCACCTTCAGCGGCGCGGCGAAGGTCAGGCCACGCTGGATGCATTCCTCGACATCGTATTTCGGCTCTTCCAGCTCGTAGCTGACGAATTCCAGACGCCCGCGACCGGCAAAGTCATTGATCGGAAAGACGGAACGGAAAACTTCCTGCAGGCCCGTCGGCGTCCGGCTGTCGGGCGCCACATTCATCTGAAGGAACGTCTCGTAGCTTGCCCGCTGCACGTCGATCAGATTGGGCATCGGAGCGACCTCGGGTATGTGCCCGAAGCTCTTGCGGATGCGTTTGCGTCCCGTGAACGATTTCGTAATCGCGTTCATCGCCTATCCAGCCCCCATCCACACAGGCCCGCACGGTTGTGACACGAATGTCATACGGACTGCGCGGCCCTTGAAAATCCTTGGCGGGCCAACCCCGACTGCCGTCCGGACCAACCCTATCTACCACCAAAGGCGCCCGAAGCCTTGCGGCCAGGGCGCCTGTAACGGCCAAGGGGGCGGAAACCAGATGGTTTCCACCCTTACTTGAATAACTCAGCCCGGGTGCACCATCACAGGCACATCCCGAAAGGCCAACTTATTTGATTTCGACAGAAGCACCGTTGTCTTCAAGGGTCTTCTTGATCTTCTCGGCTTCATCCTTGCTGGCGCCTTCCTTCACGGTCTTGGGCGCACCCTCGACCAGATCCTTGGCTTCCTTCAGGCCCAGACCGGTGATCGCACGGATTTCCTTGATCACGTTGATCTTCTTGTCGCCCGCCTTGGTCAGGACAACGTCAAACTCGGTCTTCTCTTCTGCCGGAGCGGCAGCAGCGCCCGGAGCAGCAGCGGCAACAGCAACCGGAGCAGCAGCGGAAACGCCCCACTTCTCTTCCAGCAGCTTGGACAGCTCGGCAGCTTCCAGAACGGTCAGAGCGGACAGGTCTTCAACAATCTTGTTCAGATCGGCCATGGTTTTGGTCTTCCTAATTTATACACTGGTTGGCACAGCACAATCCCGTTTTTTCGGGAAAATGCCATTTTGTTGATAACCCGGCGGGCCGGGTCATAGGTCTCAGGCGGCTTCGCCCGTCTTGGCATAGGCACCAAAAACCCGTGCAAGCTGTCCGGCCGGCGCCTGGAGCACGCCTGCGATACGCGTTGCGGGTGTGGAGATGAGCCCCACCAGCTGCGCGCGCAGAACGTCCAGGGACGGCAGCTCGGCCAGAGCCTTGATGCTGTTGACGTCAAGCGTCTGGGCACCAAGCGATCCACCGAGCAGAACAAGCTTTTCATTGGTTTTGGCGAACTCGACCAGCACCTTCGCCACTGCCACGGGTTCATCCGCCCACGACAACGCGGTCGGCCCCTTCAGCAGCGGCTTGATGCCTTCGAACTGGGTCCCTGCCAGGGCGAGAGAGGCCAGCCGGTTCTTCGCGACCTTGTGTGTAGCTCCAGCCGCACGCACGCGACGCCGAAGGTCCGTCACATCAGCCACGCTCAGCCCGTCATTACGGGTGACAATGACCATGGACGTCTTCGCGAACACGGCTGCGAGGGAGGCAACAAACTCCCGCTTCTCCGTACGGTCCAAATCCCGTCTCCATCATCACCTGCCGGCATTGATGCCAGCAGATAGGGTTTACCCTGGGGATACGCCAGCACGCTGGCGGCATCCCGGTTCGCCTGTCCTTTCAACGGAACAACCAGTGTGGGCATTCGCCCCGATCCGGCAATCCCCGTCTTCCGGCTGCTCCCCTTTCGGGAAATCAAGGCTCGCGCCGCATCCGGTCATGGACAGGTTCGGAAGATGGTGGCGGACCACCATCCCCTGTCCCCCTCCCCTGACGGGGAGAGGTCATTCTTCAGCTGACGTCAGGCCGCCGTGAAGGCGGACACGTCAACCGTAACACCCGGCCCCATGGTGGAGGACAGGGCGATCTTCTTGACATACGTGCCCTTGGCGCCCGTCGGGCGGGCCTTCTGGACCGCATCCACGAACGCGCGGATGTTCTCGGCCAGCTTGCCGCCATCAAAGGATGCCTTGCCAACACCGGCATGCACGATACCGGCCTTCTCGGCACGGTACTCGACCTGACCGGACTTGGCGGCGGAAACCGCGCCCTTCACGTCCATGGTCACGGTGCCCAGCTTGGGGTTGGGCATCAGGCCACGCGGGCCGAGGATCTTGCCCAGACGGCCGACCAGGGCCATCATGTCCGCGGTCGCGATGCAGCGGTCGAACTCGATCTCGCCAGCCTGCACCTTTTCCGCCAGGTCTTCCGCACCGACCACGTCGGCACCGGCTGCCTTCGCTTCCTCGGCCTTGGGGCCACGGGCGAACACGCCAACGCGCAGGGTCTTGCCCGTGCCGTTGGGGAGTGACAGCAGGCCACGGACCATCTGGTCGGCGTGACGCGGGTCAATGCCGAGGTTCATGGAAATCTCGACGGTCTCGTCAAACTTCGCCTTGGCATTGCTCTTGACCAGGGCAATCGCCTCGTCAAGGCCATACTGCTTTGCGGTATCGACTGCGGCGCGGGCTGCGGTCAGACGCTTGTTCTTTGCCATTGTAATCAGCCCTCCACCACATCGAGGCCCATGGAGCGGGCGGAACCCGCCAGCATGCGCACGGCACCTTCGATATCGTTGGCGTTCATGTCTTTCTGCTTCGTCTCCGCGATTTCGCGCAGCTGCGACATCGTGACCTTGCCCACGGTCGCGGACTTGCCCACGGTGGAGCTGCCCTTGGAGACCTTGGCCGCCTTCATCAGGAAGTACGTGTTCGGCGGGGTCTTGGTGATGAAGCTGAACGTACGGTCGGCATAGGCGGTGATGACGACGGGAATCGGCATACCGGGCTCGAGACCCTGCGTCTTTGCGTTGAACTCCTTGCAGAACTGCATGATGTTCAGGCCGCGCTGACCCAGTGCCGGACCAACCGGCGGGGACGGATTCGCCTTGCCGGCGGGAATTTGCAGCTTGATGTAGCCAACGATTTTTTTGGCCATATCCGGGGCTCCTGACTGTTTCACCCGGACCGCGGTTCTGGTGGCCGCCCCCTGCCCCGGCTGGGGCCGGAGGGCGACCTCCCGCGTTCCGATAAGAGGCGCGCACCTACCGCTATTTGGCGGGTGCTGTCAAGTCCCTGTCATGAAATCCCTTGCCGGACAGGTCAAAGGATTCGGGGCCATTGTCGACATTCACGCCATTGACCGACCTTGGCATGCGCATATGGGTGTACTGCGCAATACCGAAGGGCCGGAGCGCCTTGTTGTCAGGCAGTTCCGCCGTGGTCCAGCCACCACCCAATGAACGGATCAGTTCAACCTGCGCCTGCATGTAGCGGGTTTCCACCTGCACTTCGGCAATGCGCGCCTGCAGGGCCGCGACCTGCGCCACCACCACGTCCAGATAATTGGTCAGGCCACCCGTATAGAGCTGCATGGTCATGTTCTGCGTGCGCATGGCGGCCTGGACCGCCTCTGCCTGCTGGCCGGCCTCGACGTTGAGGTCATGCGTCATGCTCAGCCCGTCCTCCACGTCCTTGAAGGCATCGAGCACGGTGGCGCGGTACTGGTCTTCCGCCTGACGGTACTGGGACCAGTTGCGCTGGACCTCCGCCCGGCGCAGCCCCCCCTGGAACAGCGGCAGGACCGCCTGAGCGGCATAGTTGTACATGCCGTTGGCGAATTTATCGAGCGTGAAGCCGTTATCCATGAAACCGGCCGTCGCACTGAAGGTTACGTGTGGGTAGAACGCCGCGCGCGAGACGCCAATCGCCCGGTTTGCCGCTGCCATGTGGCGCTCGGCGCTGGCGATGTCCGGCCTGCGCTCCAGCAGGGTTGCGGGAATGCCCACGGGCATCGCCACCTTGGGGAAGCTGATCTGTGCACGTGGTGTGATATGGAAGAGCGATGGCGACACGTTGACCAGAATGGCGATGGCATGCTCCATCACCGACCGGTGGGCCTGCAGGTCGGTATCGGCCGCCTGGGTGGAGGAAAGCTGCGTCTGCGCACGCGAGACGTCAATACCCGCGGCGATGGCGCCAGCCTGCCGCATGTGGGTGATCTGCACGGCGGTCTGGTAGTAGCGGATCGAGTCGAGATAGACCGCATGCTGCGCGTCCATGCCGCGCAGCTGCATGTAGTCATTGGCCAGTTCGGACTGGATGCTCAGTCGCGCCACCGCGAAATCGGCCGCCGCCGCCTGCGCCAGGCGCTGCTGCATGCGCCTGCGGTTACGGATGGCGGACCAGAAATCCGGCTCCCAGCGCGCGGTCGCGCTGTACTGCTCGGATGACATGTAGATCGGCCCCTGCGAACCCGCGCCACGCCACAGCCGATGGGATGATGCCTGGTTCTGTGATGCACCGGCCCCGCCCGTGATCTGCGGATAGAGGTTGGCCTGCGCTTCAGCCACGATGTCACGTGCCTGGGTAAACGCTTCCGCATCCGACTGCAGGTTGGGGTTCAGGTGGCTGGCGCGTTCCTCCAGTTCATCAAGGGTGGAGTCCTTGAAGACCTTCCACCAGTCCCCGCGGGCCGCCGCGTCCTGCGGGGTGCCGTACTGCACCACCCCGTCGCCCTTCCAGTTGTCTGGCAGGAGATAGTGGGCATGGCGGTATTTTGGGGCCAGGTCCACGCATCCGCCCAGCGCACCGGCCAGAAGGGCGCATCCGGCCAGCGAGAGCATGCGGCGTGACGGGACGGGGCATGACGGGTGGCGGGACACCGCATTCATTGACGCACTCCCGTATCACCCGCATTGCTGTCGCCCGTCGGCATGGCGCGCACATCATCATCCTTGTCAGCGGAGCGCGACGCGGTCGCACCCGCGTCGTTGTACCCCTGTGTCGCCCCGACCAGATAGACCTTCTGGCCCTCCAGCAACCCCGCCGAAGGGTTGTTCACGATCCGGTCCTTTGGCCCGATACCCGCCAGAATCTGCACATTCGTCCCCAGATTGGTCCCTACCGTTACATTCCGCAGGCGAATGCGGTCATCCGCATCCACGACCGCCACCTGCATGCCCTGCGCGCGGAATACCAGCGCGCCTTCAGGCACTATCAGGATATCGGGGTCACCGGGTGCGACAAAGTGTACATTGGCATAGGAATCGGGCCACAGTTCGCGCTTGTCGTTATCCACCACCAGTTCCGTCGTAACCGTACGGGTGCCGGCGTTGAACGCCTTGGCGGTTGCCAGGAACCTGGCCTTGAACACCCGGCCCGGATACTGGGGCACCGATACGTCACCTTCCAGCTTGGGGCTTATGATATCGGCATAATCCTGCGGCACGGACACGAACACGCGCATGCGGTGCACATCCGCCACCGAGAACAGTTCCGTCGCCGTCCCGCGTGAAGAAACATCCCCGCCGCCCGCATTCACATAGTCACCCACATCGGCCAGGCGCGATGTGACCACACCGTCAAACGGGGCAACAATCTGCTTGAACCCGATCAGCGCCGCGTAGCGGGACGTCTCATGCCTGGCGGCCTCGACCTCGGCCTGCTGGGCTTCGGCGTTCGCTGCCTGCACATCGACTTCCTGCTGCGAGACGGCCTGCGTGCCCTGCAGCGCCCGCCAGCGCTTGGCGGTGATCTGGGCCAGACGGTAGCGGGCCATCGCCACGTCGAAATTGGCCTTGGAAGCCGCATACTGCGCATCCAGCCCCGGCGTGTCGATGGTGGCAAGGATCTCGCCCGCCTTCACCTGGGCGCCGATGTCCTTGTACCACATCTGCACATAACCCGAGACCTGCGCGTAGATGGGCGCCTGGTACCATGCCGAGATATTGCCCGGCAGATCCAGCGTGCGGGTCTTTGGCCCCTGCTGCGGCAGGATGACCTGCACACGGGGGATGGCGGCATCCTGCGCCGCGTTGCGCAGGTGGGCGACATGGACGCGGCGTTCGATGATGCCGCCCGCAACGATGACGGCCAGCACAACCCCGCCCAGGGTGACATACAGCCGCCCACGACCGGACATGCGTGGCGTCTGGTTTTCCCCTGTGGCGGTCATGCGTGTTCTCCTTCGCCGGCGGCGGCGGCCTTCTTGGACTTTCTGGAATGGATCAGGGCGAATACGCACGGCACGAACAGGAGCGTGGCGAAGGTGGCCACCATCAGGCCACCCATCACGGCCCGCCCCAGCGGCGCGTTCTGCGAGTTGCTCAGCGACATGGGCAGCATGCCGATGATCATGGCCGATGCGGTCATCAGCACCGGGCGGATACGTTCATACCCTGCCTCGATCGCGGCACGCAGCGCATCGCCATGCAGGTCCATCCGCTCACGCGCAAAGGATACGACCAGAATGGAGTTGGCCGTGGCCGTGCCCATGCACATGATCGCCCCCGTCAGCGCCGGCACCGACAGCGCCGGCACCGACAGCGCCGTATGCGTCAGGAACAGGCTCCATGCAATGCCGGCCAGCGCACCGGGCAGCGCCGTGATGATGATGAACGGGTCCATCCATGACTGGAAGTTGACCACGATGATCAGATACACCAGCAGGATCGACATCGCGAGCCCGCCAATCAGCTGGGCATAGGCCCCGTTCATGGTGGAAGCCTGGCCCAGCACCGACAGGCTGGAACCCGCGGGCAGTTCCTTGCGCGCCTGGTCCACCACGCGCGTGACTTCGCGCGAGACGGCGCCAAGGTCTAGCCCCTCGTTCGAGGCATAGATATTGAACACCGGCATGATGTTGTAGTGCGAGACCTCACCCGGCGTGCCGGTCTGCACGATCTGGCTCAGGCCACCCAGGATCTGGGGCGCCCTGTCCTGCGGGTTGCCATCCCCTTTGTCGATGGGAATGGTCTCGAGGTCGTTCATCGTCTGCAGGAACTGCAGCGGGGTCTGGATATCGACCAGATGGGAAACCCCGGTCTTGGGGTCCAGCCAGTAGGTCGGCGCCACCTGCCCGCTGCCCGACAGCACGGCCAGCGCGTTGTTGGCCACGTCCGATTCGGTCAGGCCGGTGCCCAGCGCATACGTCCGTCGCGCATTGACGCGCAACGTGGGGGTATTGAGCGGTTCCTGCACCGATACATCGGCAATGCCGGTCACATGGCGCAGCTTTTCGGCCAGTTTCTCGGCAAAGTCGAAATTGGCGTACAGGTTGCGCCCCGTAACCTGCACGTCCAGTGGCGCGGGCAGGCCGAAGTTCAGGATCTTGGCCGTCAGGTCAGCGGGCATGAAGGTGATGTCGGTACCGGGGAATTTCTCCGCCAGCCCCTTGCGCAGGATGGTACGGAATCTGGCAACCGGCGCTTCATCGTCCTTCAGTGTCACGGTCAGGTCACAGTCCTGCGCACCCACGGTGGGTGTGGGAATGAAGGCCTGGTTGAGCGGGCTGAACGGCAGGCCGCAGTTGTTGACGATCCCTTCCACCTGACCCGGCAGCAGGCGTTCGATCTCGGCATTGACCAGCATGGCGATCTTGCCTGCTTCCGCGATCTTGGTGCCCATGGGCGCACGCATGTGGATGGCCAGCGCGTTGGAATTGATCTCGGGGAAGAAGTCCTGCCCGGCAAAGAACAGCAGCGCGAGCGACGCGAACGCCCCCAGGCCGAATATCGGCACGAAGCGCGCCCGGATGCTGATCAGGTGGCTGAGCAGCCCCTGATAACGGGTGCGGAAGGACTGGAACCTGCGCTCGAATCCCTGCTGGAAACGGCTGAAGATGTTGCCCGGCGCATGGTGGCCGCCTTCCGCCTTCGCCTTTGCATGGGCCGCGACCTGGGCTGCCAGCATGTATTTGGCCATGGTGGGCACCAGCGTGCGCGACAGGATGAACGATGCGATCATGGCGAAGATGATGGCCTCGGCCATCGGCATGAACAGCCAGCCCGCCACCCCGGTCAGCTGGAACAGCGGCATCCACACGATACAGATGCACAGCGTGGAGACGAAGGTGGGAATGACGATCTGGTTGGCGGCATCGATGATGGCCGTCTCCAGATCCTTTTCCATTTCCAGATGGGCGTCGATGTTCTCGATCATGACGGTGGCGTCATCCACCAGAATACCCACGGCAAGCGCCAGCCCGCCCAGCGTCATGATGTTGATGGTCTGCCCGGCCACCCCCAGCCCGATGACCGAACACAGCATGGCCAGCGGGATGGACGTGGCGATGATGACCGTCGAGCGCCACGAACCCAGGAACAGAAGCACCACGAGGCTGGTCAGCACGGCGGCGGTGCCCATTTCCTGCACCACGTCGCGCACCGCCTCCTTCACGAAGGTGGAGGCATCACCCAGCACGGTGATGTCCACCCCCGGCGGCAGGGTCCGGACAATGGAGGGCAGCAGCGCCTTGATCCCGCTCACCACCGACAGCGTGGAGGCATCGCCGCTTTTCATGATCACGATCAGCACGGCCTGATGGCCCTTGACCAGCACCATGTTGGTCTGTGGCGGCCCGCCGGCATGCACCCATGCCACATCCCGCAGGTAGACGACGGAATTGCCCTCCTGCTTGATGGGCATGTTGTTGAAACTGTCTATCTCCTCGGGCGAGGCATTGGTCTGGACCATCCAGTCGAATGCGCCGATCTGCTGGTCACCCGCGGGCAGCACGATGTTCTGCTTGCCCAGCGCATTGCCGATATCGGTAGCCGACAGCCCATGGGCGAGCAGCTTGCTCTGGTCGAGATCGACCATAATGTTGCCCGGTTGTCCGCCATAAGGATTGGGAATGGCCGCACCCGCCACCGATACCAGCGCCGGGCGGATCAGGTTGGAGGACATGTCATAGATCTGCGACGCCGTCATGGAATCGGAGGAGACCTGCAACGTCAGCACCGGCACGGAGGACGCGTTGTAGGTCAGCACCAGCGGCGGGGTCATGCCCGCCGGCATCTGCTTGATCACGGTCTGGGAGACGGCGGTGATCTGTGTCTGCGCCACGGCGGTATCGGTGCCGGGCTGGAAGAACACCTTGACGATGCCACGCCCGTAGTAGGACTGGCTCTCGATATGTTCGATATTGTTGACCGTGGCGGTCAGGGCGCGCTCGTAATAATAGACCACGCGGCCGGACATGTCCTCGGGCATCAGGCCGGTATAGGTCCAGCAGATCGCGACAACGGGGATGTTGATGCTGGGAAAGACGTCGGTCGGGGTACGTAACAGGCCCCGGACACCGAACACGACAATCAGGATGGACAGGACAACGAAAGTATAGGGCCGCTTGAGCGCGGTAACGACGATACCGTTCATGCGCGGGCTGCGCCCCCCCGGCCGGTCGGCCAGCCCCCCGTGGCGGACCCCGCACCACGGGCCGGTCCGGGCCGGAACAGGTCGTGTTCTTGCATATCTCGTCTCCCCGTCTGTCCTTCAGGTGTTAATCGGGGCGGGGCGGGTGGCAAATGAAATTTCTATTTAGTTTACGGCCGGAACCATTCCCGCCGGTGGAAAAACGATGCGCATCGTCACACCGGGCAGGCTGTCATGCAGGCGGGTGGGCGTGATCTCCAGCCGCGCATGGTGCAGCGCCAGAATCGCGGAAACAAGGCTCAGCCCCAGCCCGCTGCCCGGAATATGGCGGCTCTTGTCCGAGCGGTAGAAACGCCCGGTCACCGCCTTGCGTTCCTCCAGCGGAATGCCGATTCCCGTATCGATGATCTCCAGCAGCGCGCAATGTTCGCTCATCCGTGCGCGAATTTCGACACGCCCGCGTTCGGGGGTGAATTTTATGGCGTTGTCCACCAGATTGGCCAGCACCTCTATCAGCAGGTCGCGGTCGCCCTGCACCTGTATCGCCTCCTCCCCCGCATCGCAGGACAGGGTGATGCCCTTGGTCTCGGCAATGGGTTCATACAGGTCGACGATATCGGCCATGAGCGTGCCCAGTTCCACCACGCCGAACCCCGCGCGCCTGCGGCCGTTCTCGATCTCCCCTATGCGCAGGAGTGCCGTGATGATGGCGAATGACTGGTCAAGGTCATCAATGGTGCGGGAAATGACGTTGCGCAGCGCCCCGGCCGAATGCCCGGCGCTGAGCGCACGGTCCAGCCGCGCCCGCACGCGCGTGAGCGGTGTGCGCAGGTCGTGGGCGATGTCGTTGCCCACGTCGCGTATTTCGTCCAGCAGCTGCTCCAGGCGGTCGAGCATGCGGTTGACGCTGGCGGCCAGGCGCTGGAGGTCGTCATTCTGCCGCCCGGCAGGCAGGCGCTCATGCAGGTCGCCTTCCATGATGCGGTCGATCGCCTCATGCATTTCCTTGACGCGCGAGAGCGCACGATGGCTGAGGATGATGCCGGTAACCAGCGCGAACAGCACGGTCGGCACGATGGAGACCAGCATGGAATGCCGCATCATCAGCCGCAGTTCGGTGCGCATGTGCCGGCTGCGCCCCAGCACCAGGTACCGCCCGCCGGACACGGGCAGCGCCACCATGCGCAGCACGGTCGATGAGCCGCCGCCCGTGGCCTCGGGGTCGACCACATGCACATGGCCATCTGCCACCAGCCCCGTGGGCCATGTATGCTGGTCACCTACAATGTAGTGCTGCGCGGAATCGAACAGGGTGGTGACATTCATGATCACGCGCAGGTCATCGGTCGCACGGTCACGGACCTGCTGTTCCAGCACGGCGGGGGATTCGCGCTGGAGGATGCTCGCCTCCCGCAGCAGCAGCATGTCGGAGCGCCTGGCCTCGAACACGCTGGCCTGGCTGTAGCCGAAAAAGAACTGCAGCGCCGCCGAACCGATCATGGCCGCCACCACCGCCAGCGTCAGGCGGAAGGTGGCGGTACGGAACAGCTCGTTACGAAACACGCAGCATGAACCCCGCGCCCCGGATGCTCTGGATCAGGGGGGGCCTGCCGCTTTCATCGATCTTGCGGCGCAGCTTGCCGATATGGACATCCACCAGGTTGGTCTGGGGGATGAAGCGGTAGTTCCACACATCCTCCAGCAGCATGTTGCGGGTCAGCACCTGGTTGGGGCGGCGCATGAGGTATTCCAGCAGCCTGAATTCACGCGGCAGGAGTTCGATCGGCACGCCCTCGCGCTTTACGGTGCGCTCGATCAGGTCCATCTCCAGCGGCCCCGCGCGCAGCATGGTGTGGCGCGAATTGTCGGGCCTGCGCAACAGCGCTTCCAGCCTTGCCGCCAGTTCCTCCATGGCAAAGGGCTTGGTCAGGTAGTCATCCCCCCCCGCCTTCAGCCCGCTGACCCGGTCATCCACGGCCGAAAGGGCGGACAGTACCAGCACCGGCACATGGACCCTGCGCTCACGCAGGGTCTCGATCAGCGTCAGGCCGTCAAGCTCGGGCAGCATGCGGTCCACGACCATCACATCGAAATGCGCGTTCAGGCCCATATCCAGCCCCGCCGCCCCCGATACCTCATGCTGGACATGATAGTGCCGGCTTTCCAGTTCCTCGATCACTTCCTGCGCGATCTTGCTGTCATCCTCCACCAGCAGGATGCGGGCAGCGGCATCATGCGGGGGGGATGGGGGCGCCGGTTCGGGGCGATTGTTTTCGGGGGGAAGGGTCATGTCCCCTTCCTTATGCCGCGCGCGCCGGAATACGGCCAATTAAATTAGTGTTCAGCCTGGACCCGCACCATCCGGGCCATCGTCCTTCCATGCGGGAGCCATGTCACCCTGAGCCGCCCCTTCCGGCACGGATGCCCCCTGGGTGTCCACGTCCAGTTCGCGCAGCCTGCGGGTGACCAGCCCGGTGCGCCTGCGTGCCTCATCAATGGAGGAGGACATGGCGGAGGCATTGCGGGCCAGTTTTTCCAGCACGCCGTCCATGCGCAGCATTTCCTGCCGGGTCGCGCCCAGCAGGCGGGCAATGTCATCCGTACGCCGCTCCAGCGCCAGCGTGACATAGCCCAGATGGATGGTGCGCAGCATGGCGGGCATCAGCCCCGGCCCCATCACGATGACGCGATAGGTACGCCCGATTTCATCCAGCAGGCCGGGAATCCGCGCCACCTCCGCATACAATCCGTCGGTGGGCAGGTACAGCACCGCGAATTCCACCGTTACGGGCGGGACGATGTACTTGGTCGCGATCTTGCGCGCCTCGATCCGCAGGGTGGTTTCCAGCGCACGGCGGGCGGCGCGCTCGGCATCGGGATTGCAGTCATCCACCGCCTGCAGCAGGCGTTCATACGCCTCGGTCGGGAATTTGGAATCGATGGCCAGCACAGGCGGCACGCTGGCGCGCACGGGCATGCGCACGGCGAACTCCACCACCTCGCGACTGTCATCACGCAGGCGGCGATTGGTCTCGTAAGCCCCTTCGGGCAGGACGTCATCCAGTATGCTGCGCAGCTGCGCCTCCCCCCAGCCGCCCCGGGTCTTGACGTTGGAGAACAGGCGCTTGAGGTCACCCACCTGCGCGGTCATGGCCGAGACCTCGCCCATCGCCTTCTGCATGGCGCCGATCTGTTCCAGCACGCGCTGGAAGGATGTCTGCATCTGCTTTTCCACCGCCTGGTGCAGGCGTTCATTCACGGCGGCGCGCAGCGCGTCGCTCTGCCGCCTGCCCTCCTCCGCCATCTCGCGCAGGGATTCGGACTGGGCGACACGCATTTCGGACAGGTCACGGCCCATCATGCGGGCAATGCGGTTGAAGGTTTCGGTCATTTCCTGATGACGCTGGTCAAGACGGGTGCCGAGCGCACGCTCGATCTCGGCCAGGCGGGCGCGCTGGACCTCGTTCTCCGCCACGCGGGCGGCGGTCTCGCGCTCCACCATCACATACAGGCGACCCAGAAGCTCCTCATCCGTCCCCTGCCCCGCCATGAGCGAAAGACGGCGCAATACAATCAGGGAAAGCAGGCACGACACCGCCGCGCAGAGCATTCCGATCCAGATGGCGGGGGACGCGGACAGATCGGGCATGGCGGATTATTTCCCACAAGAAAGAACAAAACATGTCCGTGCCCTGTAACCGACGCGATGTAAACCCTCCATGTTTTTTTGGAATATCTGGCAACCATGATATGCACCAACCACAATATCCGCAATCTCACCTGATTTTCAGGTTCCCGCAGCGCCAAAACCCCCTAGCGTGCCACCAGCACGCCTGCATCCCGCCCATCCGCGGCACATGAAACGTACCATTCCCGAGGACTCCCGCCATCATGCCCGAGCAACCGCAGACCTGCCCGCGCGGCCAGCCCGCGTCCGGCAGATCCATCTTCCGCAGTCTGTACGCGCAGGTGGTCATTGCGGTCATTGCGGGAGTGGTGCTGGGACATTTCTGCCCCCACGTGGCGGTAGCACTCAAGCCGATGGGCGATGCATTCATCCGCCTGGTGAAGATGGTGATCCCGCCGGTCATTTTCCTGACCGTGGTAACGGGTGTCGCAAGCCTTTCGGACCTGGGGCAGGCAGGCAGGCTTGCGGCCAGGGCCATGGTGTATTTCCTCACCTTCTCCTCTCTGGCGCTGGTGGTGGGCATGATCGTGGCCAATGTCGTGCGCCCGGGCGCGCACATCCACGCCAGTCCCGCAACACTGGACGCCCATGCGGTGGCCGCCTACACGGCAAAGGCGCAGGCGCATTCCTTCGGTGACTTCCTGCTCAACATCATTCCGGACACGGTCATCAGCGCCTTCGTATCGGGTGATATCCTGCAGGTGCTGCTGGTCGCCATCCTGTTCAGCATCAGCCTGTCGCACATGGGGGCGAAGGGGCATGCAATCCTGACGCTGCTCAGGCAGCTGACCCAGCTGGTGTTCGGCGTGGTGCGTCTGGTCATGTATGCAGCCCCGCTGGGGGCGCTGGGGGCCATGGCGTTCACCATCGGGCGTTTTGGCGTGGGTGCTGTGCTGCACCTCGCCTTTCTGGTGGCGACATTCTATGCCACGGCAGCGCTGTTCGTTCTGGTCATCCTGGGCGCGGTCGCGCGGTGGAACGGCTTTCGCATCCTGCCGCTGCTGGCCTACCTGCGCGAAGAACTGCTGATCGTGCTGGGCACGAGTTCGTCCGAATCAGCCCTGCCCAGCCTCATGACCCGTATGGAAAACGCGGGCTGCGCGCCATCGGTCGTGGGGCTGGTTGTGCCCATGGGCTATTCCTTCAACCTTGATGGCACCAACATCTACATGGCGCTGTCCGCCCTGTTCATTGCCCAGGCCACCGACGTGCATCTGGGGCTGGGCCAGCAGTTCACCCTGCTGCTGGTCGCCATGATCAGTTCCAAGGGTGCCGCGGGCGTGACGGGAGCCGGGTTTGTCACCCTTGCCGCCACGCTTGCGGTGGTGCCCGACGTGCCGGTGGCGGGGATGGGCCTTATCCTTGGCATCGACCGCTTCATGTCGGAATGCCGGTCACTGACCAACATCATCGGCAATGCGGTGGCCACCATCGTGCTGGCCCGGTGGGAAGGCGCGCTGGATACCGACCGCCTTGCCGCCGCCCTGTCGGGCCGGCTGGATGACGCGCAGGCCCTGACCCCCGTCATGCCCCGGCGGAACATCACGCCCGATGCCCCGCCCACCATCCACTAGGGCCGTTCCCCCGCCTTTTTTCCTGACTGTCACCTTGCGTCCATAGGTTTGCACCATGCCTGTTTTCCAGCCCCGGACCGGCGCACTCACCACCGCGCAGAGAATACGAAGCATTATTGCCGGTTCATCGGGAAATCTGATCGAATATTACGACTGGTATGTCTACGCGGCATTCTCCATGTATTTTGCCCGCTCGTTCTTTCCACCCGGCAATGCCACGACCGAACTGCTGCGCAGTGCCGCGGTGTTTGCCATCGGCTTTCTCATGCGTCCGGTGGGCGGATGGCTCATGGGGCTCATGGCGGACCGGCACGGGCGGCGCGCGGCGCTGAGCCTGTCCATCATCGCCATGTGCGCGGGTTCGCTCACCATCGCGCTGTGCCCGACCTACGGGCGTATCGGCCTTGCCGCGCCGGCGGTGCTGCTGTTCGCCCGCCTGCTGCAGGGGCTGAGCCTGGGGGGGGAATACGGGGCCAGCGCCACCTACCTGTCCGAAATAGCACCCCCCGCCCAGCGCGGGTTCTATGCCAGCTTCCAGTATGTGACGCTGGTCATGGGTCAGCTGCTTGCCCTTGTGGTACTGCTGGCGCTGCAGTTCGTGCTGCTTTCGCCCGCGCAGCTCGGGGCATGGGGTTGGCGCGTACCCTTTGGCATTGGCGCGCTTCTGGCGCTGTCCATCCTGTGGTTCCGCCGGGGCATGGCGGAAAGCGACCAGTTCAGCGCCGCCACGCGCGACACAAACGCCCATGGCGGCCTGCGTGTGCTGCTGCACCATCCGCGTGAGGTACTGGGCGTGTGCGGGCTGACACTGGGCGGTACGGTCGCATTCTATACGTTCACGATCTACATGCAGAAATACCTGGTCAACACGGCGGGGCTGAGCAAGGAACAGTCCACCCTGGTTTCAACCGCATCGCTGGCCGTGTTCGCGCTGGTGCAGCCCGCCTTTGGCGCGCTGTCCGACCGGGTGGGGCGCAGGCGGCTGCTGCTGTCCTTTGGCGTGGTCGGGTGCCTGGGCACCGTGCCACTCATGCAGGCCATCTCTACCGTGCAGTCACCGCTTGCGGCATTCCTTCTGGTCACGGCGGCGCTGGTCGGCATTTCGGGCTATACCTCGATCAATGCGGTAGTGAAGGCCGAACTGTTCCCCACCCGCGTGCGCGCGCTGGGGGTGGCGCTGCCCTACGCGCTGACCGTATCGGTCTTTGGCGGCACGGCGGAATATGTGGCCCTGTGGTTCAAGCAGATCGGACATGAGGGGCTGTTCTACTGGTACGTGACCGGGTGCATCGCCTGCTCGCTGCTGACCGTGCTGTTCGTCCTGCCCGGCCATGACCGCATCACGCACGAAGCCCCCCGCCCGCCCGGCTAGCAGCAGCCGGGGCGGCGTACCCGACCGTGCCGGCGTCGATCCCCTGATGTCCCTGCCGGTCGCCATACCGCGCAGGCCTGCGGCAGACAGAGGGTATGACAGCAGCAGGATACGGAAGAACCTGCTGTGCCGGGACATCCTGACGCGCCACCTTTCGCAACCTCGGCGCGGTCAGGTTGCGGCTGCCGTGCTTCTGTCAGCAGAACCGGGCAACCGCGTTTTGAGAAAAACGGGCATTCCGGGTGCCCTCCTTTCCGGAACAGCGCGGCACCCATGCGGGCCTTACCAAAAACACCCTGAATGATTGCAGGATGTTTCCGGACTGTCTTGCAGCGCCACCCGACCCTGCGCGGCTTAATGGATGTGCATGATATTGCGCAGGAAGCCGGGCAGCAGCATGGCATAGGGATTCACATGCACCGCCGGGTTCCCCATCGGCCCGGTGACCTGATAGGTGGCCGAGACCACGCCGCCATTTTTTTCGGGGCTGAACAGCCAGCCCAGCAGGCCCGGCAGGTGCCCGGGTGCCGCATTGACCGCAAAGGCCGGAATGATGGTGCCATCCAGGCTGAGGGTCTTTTTCTCCAGATTCACATCGCCTGATACGGTCGCGCCGAGGGAGGCGTTGCTGACCAGCCCGTCGGCTATGTGGATCGTGCCTTCATCCATCCTGACCGGGGCGACAAGCTGCTCGATCTGCATGCCCGGCGCATGCGGCGCGCGCAGCCAGCCGTAGATCGAGGCATTGTTGGCCAGTCTGACCACGGCGGGCACGTTGCGCAGCTTGAACGGCCCCATGGTCACCTTGCCCGAGAAGGGGGCGGACGGCGTAGTGTCATCAAAGCTGCCGTTTATGTCGATCACGCCACCCTGCATCTGGTCCGTCACCTTCATGTCACGCAGCAGGTCGCCAAGGCTCGCCACATGCACGTCCAGTACGCGGCTGCCGGCCTGCGGGGTCAGGCGGGCGGTCGCGGCAACGGGCCCTTCAACCGTCAGTACCCCACGTGTCAGGCGGGTGCCGTTGGTTTCCAGATGGCTGTGCACGTTGGTCAATGTATCGGTGGGGCCATAATACAGGGTCTGGGCATCGACATTCAGGTCCCACCGCCGCCCGGGTGGACTGTTGACGCGACCGGTCGCCATTTCCGGCATGTGGTAGCCGCTGCTGCCCTGTTGGCCCGCCACCTTGGCCGCAGCGGAGGTGCCGGGCGCGGTCTGGAACGAAACCAGTGGCGAAAGGTCAAGCACCCGCGCCGCGACATTGACGCCAATGGCGTCGCTCTCGCGCTGCGGCAGCAGGACAGACGCATTGCCCATCGAACGCCCGACCCGGAACCCGCGCAGGATCAGCCGGCGCGCCATGCCCGACGCGGTCTCGGCATGACCATCGATCAGCAGGTCCGGCCCCACGGCGCGGATGTTCTCGATCGCCGCGATCTGCCCGTGGTCGAGTTCCAGCTCGACGGAGGCATTGGCTTCCTGCCCTGCCTTCTTGGACCAGATGGGAATGGCAAGTGCCGCGCGGTCAAGGTCAAGATCGATATCGACCTGCGCCCTGCCGCCCACATAGCGGTCGTAGTCCACATCCAGCTGGGCGCTGCCGGAAAAATGCTCCCCCATCTCGAATCCCGCACGCCGCACGCCCTCGGGCGTCACATGGCCGCGCAGGCTGGCGCTTTCCACCGCATGGACCATCGGCCCGTTGCGGAAGTCCATGGTATAGATCACGCTGGAGGGAATGCCCGCCAGTATCCCGCTGCCCTGCAGCAGCAGGCCATTCGTCGTGGCGTCAATGCCCAGATTGCCATTATCAAGCGGCCGTCCCACCACCACGTTGCCCAGATGCACGCCCCCCAGATCGGTATGGCTGCGCAGGTCGATCTGGTCCAGCCGCACATGCGCATCCAGCGGCAGGGCGATATGCAGCGACACATTGGCCCGCCCTGACGGATGGGTGAAGGACATGGGATGGCGCGCGAGCACATTGAGCCGCGGTTCGGCCAGCAGCGCCAGCACGTCGCGCGCATTGCCCAGCAGGGTGGTGTTGATGTCGCCCACCTGCACCTTTTCATTCAGCCCGGTAATGAGCATGGAGCCGGGACCGACCTCGATCCGTCCCGTGCCGGTGGCGTCCACGTGGCGGTCCGCCAGATCAACCAGCTGATAGGCATGGCCAAAACGGATCATGATCTGGTCCGGGCCATCGAATGTCAGGTGGGCGTCCATGTCATGCAGGGGCGCAATGGGACGCAGCCAGTGCAGTTCCATGTGATCCGCGTCGATCGTGCCGCCAAGCGATACCAGATCCAGCCCGTTCCAGCCCGTATGGCTGTCCAGCCCCATGTTGATCTCGAACTGGCGCACGCGGCCCTGCGGGATGTTCTGCGTAACCCAGCGCCGCGCGCCCTTCATGGCGCGCGGTGGCCAGAAATCCCCCAGCGACGCGAAATCGAGCGCCTGCGCGCGCGCCGCCACATCCACCTGCGCAGCTTTGGGATTGAGCACCGAACTGGCTTTGAGTTCCGCCTTCGCCTCCAGCGTCGGGCCGGTATCGTCATCCGCAGCATGGCCTGGCACGCGCAGGTGCAGGACAAGGTTGCTGAGCGCCATATGAAGCGGACCATCCAGCGGCGCCGCCGCAGGACCTGGCCCCAGCGCGCCCACCAGGTCGGCCATGCCCTGCCCCACCAGATACTGCCCGGCCTTGCGCGTGACCACCTGGCCGTTGCCTGCCTCCAGATGCAGGCTGAAGTCGCGGGGCATGAGAAAGGGCATGTTCCGCCCGCCATCACGGAAGGAGACATGCAGCCGCCCCCCCACCGGCAGGTCCAGCGGGGCGACTTCCTTCTGCCCCGGCGCGAAGGCGGCGGGGCTGATCGGATCCAGCCCGACCGTCCAGTCCACCTGCCGGGGGCCGACATGCTCGCCCGTGCCGTGCAGCACCAGGCGCTCACCGTTGCCCTCCAGCCCCAGCCGGACATCGCCCGTAATGCCACGCTGCCCTGACTCCGCCGTAACCTTCAGCCGGGCATCGGCCTCACCAAGCCGCCAGGTGCGCCCGGTCATGCGGTCGGTAAAGGTGACGTGCGTGTCTGACAGGATGGCCTGCCGCAGCCCGTCAAGGTCCACCGGCGGCGGTTCCTGCGGCTTGAGCGAGGGATAGGGCGTATCCGGCCCCAGATCGAGGCCGAATTTCCCCTCCCTGCTGCGTGCGAAGCGCAGGCGCCCGTGCGAGGCCGAGAGTTCAAGTATGCGCACCCGGCCATGGACCAGCGCCGGGCTGTCGATGGTGATGCGCCCGCGCCGCAGGGTGTCCGCCTCCGCGCCATTGCTGCGGCGGATGGACACATCCTCCACCCATATCACCAGGGGCGCGCGCAGCCCTTCATGCAGGGCATTCCAGCCCATGCGCACATGTCCCGCCGACAGGCCGCCAATGATATCCTCATGCCTGCGGCCATGGGCCACCGGAATGGGCATGATGAGCCTGAGCGCGGGCGTGACATCCAGCGGCCCGGCCGAAAGCCGCAGCGTCAGCACCAGCAGCAGCACGGCAGGCAGCGTGATGCACAGCAGCACCAGCCAGATCACCATCCTGCCGCCCGCCAGTACCGCGCGGCGCACGCGGCTGGGTGCCGGATGGGGTGGGGCGGAGGGTTGACCTGCCTGCGTCATGACGTCAACGCTACGCCATCGCGCAGGCCTGCGTGACATTCCAGCGTGTTACCGGACCCATTTCCATGGACCAGCCCATGCCGCCTTCCCCCATGCTGCACCCGTCGTGGCATGGATGTACCTGGCCCCATCCGGCGGATGGCCGGGCAGCCGCCATCCTGCGCGAAAACCTGACGGCGGCCTGCGCCCGCGCCGGGCTGGCCGATATCATGGCGCTGCCGGGGGTGGGGCCACTGGTCGATGCGGTGGGGGGAAATGCGCCATACCTGTCCGACCTGGCGCAGCGTGATATTGCCGCCTTCGTCACCCTGCTTGCCGATGGGGCGGAGGCGTGCACGCGCCGGATCCTCGACAGGCTTGCGCTCATGCCGCCGGCAGCACCCCGCGCGGATGTCATGGCCGGGCTGCGCGAGGCCAAGCGGCAGGCGGCGCTGGCCATTGCGCTGGCCGATATCGGGGGCGCATGGGGGCTGGAACAGGTAACGCTTGCCCTGAGCGAGCTGGCGGAGAACGCGCTGGGTGCCGCGGTCAGGCATCTGCTGCTGCATGCGCACGAAACCGGACGGCTGCGCCTGCGCAACCCCGAAAACCCGTGCCGGGGCAGCGGCTTCGTGGTCCTGGCAATGGGGAAGCTGGGCGCGCGGGAACTGAACTACTCCTCGGACATAGATCTGATCGTGCTGTACGACCCGGACCGCCACCCCGGTAACGAGGGGCTGCGTCATACCTTTGTGCGCATGACTAGCGATCTTGTCACGCTTATGGAAGCGCGTGATGCAAATGGTTACGTTTTCCGCATGGACCTGCGGCTGCGTCCGGACCCATCCGCCACGCCAGCCGCCGTGTCCTTTCCCGCCGCCATCCAGTACTATGAAAGCATGGGCCGCACATGGGAGCGTGCCGCCATGACCAAGGCACGCCCCGTGGCGGGGGACATTACGGCGGGGCGCCGTTTCCTCAAAAGCATTCATCCGTTCGTCTGGCGCCGCCATCTGGATTTCGCGGTAATTGACGACCTGCATGACATGAAGGCCCGTATCGACCGCCACCGTAACGCAGGACATGCCGATCTGGACAGCCTGCCGCCCGAACGCATACGCGATCCGGCCTCCGCCACGGCGTGGCTGCTGGCGCAGAATGTAAAGCTGGGCCAGGGCGGCATACGTGAGGTGGAGTTCGTGGCCCAGGCGCTGCAGCTTGTATGGGGCGGCAGGCGGCCCGAACTGCGTGACCCCACCACGCTGGGCGCCCTGCGCAGGCTGCGCCGGGCGGGCCTGCTGGAACGTGCCCAGTCCGCAATACTGGCCCGCAATTACCGCATGCTGCGACAGGCCGAGCACCGCCTGCAGATGCGCCTGGACCACCAGACCCACAGCCTGCCCGACACGGTGGACGGATTCGCCCGCTTCGCCACCTTCATGCTGGCGGCTATGCCGGGAGAACTCGCCTGCGGCATGCTGGCCGTCATGCAGCGCTCGCGGCGCATATTCGACCGGCAGTTCACCGAAGGCGGAACCGACGACCAGACCATCGCCCCCGCGGATGCAGACGCCGCCGAACGGCTGCGCGCGTACGGTTTTGCCGCGGCCGATATCGGGGATGCGCTGGTCATACTCGACCGGTGGGAGGGCAACCGCCTGCGCGCCCTGCGCTCGGAGCGGGCGCGCAAGCTCCTGCGCCGGCTCCTGCCCGCCATCATGACCCGGATCGGCAGCCGCCGGCAGCCGCTTGCGGTGCTGCGCCGCCTTGATTCCCTGTTGGAACGGCAGTGGGCGGGGGTGCAGTTCCTGTCGCTGCTCGAGCGCAATCCCGCCCTGATCCACCGTATCGTGACCGTTCTGGATTGCGCGCCCTTCCTGGCCGACCATCTGGCGCAGACACCATCCGCGCTGGACGGCCTGCTGGACATGGAGGACGGCCCCGGCGCGCTGGGCACGGCAACCGCGCTGGTGCGGCGACATGTCGCGGGTGCCCAAACGGCGGAACAGGTGCTGCCGGTGCTGCGCGGGCTGGTCTGCGGAGAGGAATTCCGCCTGTCCGTCGCCCGCCTGGAACACCGCATGGGCGAAGAACAGGCCGCCCGCGCCCGCACCGCCATGGCCGATACGGTCATGCGGGGGCTGCTGGCCGTGGTGCTGCGTGAACACCGGCGGCGGCACGGCACCGTGCCCGGGGGGGCAATGGCGGTCGTGGCACTGGGCAAGGCGGGATCGCATGAAATGATGCCGTGCTCGGATCTCGACCTCATGCTGGTATTCGACCATCCGGCCGATGCGGGGGAAAGCGTGGTACCCGCCACCGTCCCGCCCGATGGCATGGCCCCGCGCCCGCTTGCGGCCGGAACCTATTACGTACGTCTTGCCCATGCCTTTGTCGCCGCCCTGACCGCACCGGGGCGGGAGGGACCGCTGTATGAGGTGGACATGCGGCTGCGGCCCTCGGGTTCCAAGGGGCCGGTCGCGGTCTCGCTTTCCGCCTTCCGTCGCTACCATGCGGAATCGGCATGGACGTGGGAGCGCATGGCGCTGACCCGTGCCCGCGTGGTGGCGGGCCCGTCCCGGTTCATGGCCGAACTGCGTGAGGCAATTGCCGAAGCACTGGCCCCCGCTCCCCACGCCACCATGCAGGCGCGCGCCCAGATCATGCATGATGTCCGCCACATGCGCGAGCGCCTGGCGCGTGAACGGCCCGCCACCACACCATGGGACATCAGGCGCCGCCGTGGGGGATTGATGGATGTGGAATTCGTGGCGCAGGGGCTGCAGCTGCTGGCCCCCACGGCGGCCAGCCGCAGCCAGTCCACGCGGCTGGCGCTGCTGCGCATGGCGCGCAAGGGCGTGATAGATGCGGCCGACGCCAGCCTGCTGCGCCGTGCCGACCTGTTCTGGCGCACGCTGCAGGGGCTGATCCGCATCATATGCGGCCGTGACGTGCCCGAGACCATCCCCGCCGCCAGTCTCGAAATCCTGACGGGGGAGTTCCGTGTCCCCGATGCCGCATCCCTGCTGCGGCGCATGGACCGCATGGCCGCCGATGTCATGGCCGTATTCGACCGCCTGATCCCGCCCATCGTGGACAGGGATGCGCGCTAGGGGCTCCAGACCGGTTTCCCCCGATGCAAAAGCGTTGCATGATCGCAGGCCATACTCCCCGCCCGCACGCATCCTGCGACAACGATGGCGCCGGACGCATGCGGCCAGATCAGCAAGGCAGGTCATGAGCAAGGTTTCTCCCCCCTTCCCCGAACCCGGCAGCGTGGTTCCCGATTTCGACATGGCTGCGAATGGCGGCCGCACGGTCAGCCTGGGCGGGCTGCATGGCCATCCGTTCGTGCTGTATTTCTACCCGAAGGCCAATACATCGGGCTGCACGAAGGAAGCATGCGAATTCGAAGCCGCCCTATCCGACCTGCAGGGCGAAGGAGTCAGCGTCATTGGCGTGTCGCGTGATGGCATGCCCGCGCTGGACAAATTCGCAGCCGACCATGGCCTGACCTTTCCGCTGGCTTCCGACAGCGATGGCCGCGTGACCGAGGCCTATGGCGTATGGGTGGAAAAGTCGATGTACGGCCGCAGATACATGGGTATCGAGCGTGCGACCTTCCTGGTCGATGCCACCGGGCATCTGGTGCAGGCATGGCGCAAGGTCAAGGTCACCAACCACGTCGCCGCCGTGCGCAAGGCCATTGCGACCATGCGCCTGCAGGCGGGGACAGACGGCGGGGCGTGATCAGTAATAAGGGCGGCCCGGACCACCATACGGGCCATAGGCCATGACCGGCGGGGGCGGCGGCGGCGGCCCGTAATAGGCCATGGGGGGCGCCGGACGGTAATAGACCGGCGGCGGTGGCGGGGGGGGCGGCCCGTAGGCATCCATCATGGCCCCGCCCACGACGCCACCCACGATCCCGCCGACCAGCCCGCCGACAAACGCATCCCCCGGCCCACCACGCCCATGGGCATGGGCCTGTGGCGCCGCTCCGGCCAGCCCCGCGAGAACCATGAGCCCCGCCGCGATGCATCGTGTGTTCTTCATCACCGTGTTTGCGCTCCTGTATCGATCCGGCGGGAGAAGCCGCCCCGCCAGGACCGTTTAAACAGGACCGAAATGGCGATTTACGGGCAGGTCACGCCCTTTTCGTGCCACAAAGCGGACCGGTCCGTTACGGATGGGCGGCGTGCAGTTCCTTCAGCCCCGACGGAATCGCGAACACGCTTCCGGGCTGGGTCTCATGCGTGAGGGAGGTGGCCTGCACCATCACCTTGCCATCACGGATGACTTCCAGCATCACGCCATCATCCGTGTAACAGATCTCGCTGGGCCGCTGGTCGGTATCCTGTGTCTGCCACAGCGTGCATGGCGTGCCCGCCACCTTTGACACACCGGTACGCAGCCAGTTGCCCTGCGCGCGCTGGCCCATCTGCACATTGGCCGCGCCGGGGGCCGGAATCACGGTCCTGACCTTCTGGTCCGCGTTCACCACCGTCAGCGTACCGGCATGGTAATCGGTGATCATGTATGTCGCAGCATTCCCGGGGTCGACGCGCTGCATCATTGCACTGGCGGACCAGCGCATGCGCTGCGTCATGGACGCATTCGTGTCATGCGGGGGGTAGATGGTGTAGGTCACGTCCACATCGGCCTGCGGCGTGACGTAGGGGGTCTGGGCATCATCGCCGGTGGCGCGGGCATGGCCCAGGCCAGCCAGCAGCAGGGCGCCCGTCAGTACGGTCCGGCAGAAACCGGGGGCCAGTCGTGTCACGTCATGCAATCCTTGAAAAAAAACGGGCATCGGTCACGGCGGCCATCAGCCGCCCTTCGTACCCTTGGCGGCGGGGGTGCCAGGCGGGGGCGGCGGATCGACCTTGCGGTAGCCCTCCGGTGGCTGGAACATGCTGTCCGGTATGGGGGCGTACACCACCTTTGTCGCTTCCAGCCGGCCCTTCAGCCCGTCACCATCCACGCCTATTTCCTGCAGTACCACGCCATCCTCCGTCACGCAGGCGGTGGCGTTGCCCTGGTCGGTCGTGACATCCCACTGCGTGCAGGCGATGCCCGCGACGGTGGACGTACCCCTGCGCACGAATGTCATGGACAGGTCGAGCAGGAAGGGATTGCGGATGCCGTAGCGGGCATCGAGCTGGCTGTAGACCTTCTGCGGGTTGATGATGATGGTGACCTGGCGGCTCATGCGGTTGAGGATCGTCTCGCCCATGCCCTGCGGGCTGTCGATTCGCATCAGCCCGCCATTATAGGCGAACCATGTGCGCACGGCCTTGGGTTCATCCACCCCGTCGGGCTGGACATTGTAGTCCACCTGTACATCGCGCGTGGGCGTAAGGGGGGGATGGACGCCAGATGCATCCTGCGCGTGCGCCGGCCGCGTGTCACAACCGGATGCGATGCCCGCCACAAGCGTCACCATGCCCAGTATTCCTGCGCCCGTCCTGGTCCGCTGCCGTTGCAGGCGGGGCGTTGCATGCTTCATTACGTCTTTCCCTTCATCTGCCAAGACGGAAGCCCGCATGGGCCGCCCTGTCAACCGCATGGATGGATCATGCCCCGCGCAGGGCACGGATGGCCGCGTCCAGCGCCGGTTCCTGCCCGTTGCCCACCCATGTCGCAGGCTGCCCCGCCGCCCGTTCCAGCGCATGCAGGTAGGCGGGAGCCGGGATTTCGATACCGCCAAAACCGGCAAGGTGATCGGTGCCGAACTGGGTATCGAGCAGGGTGAACCCCCCCAGCCGCAGCCGCGCCACCAGATGGACCAGTGCCACCTTTGACGCATCGCGCATGCGGCTGAACATGCTCTCCCCGAAAAAGGCCTGCCCGATCGCCACGCCATACAGCCCGCCCACCAGCTGTCCTTCGTGGCGGACTTCCACGCTGTGGGCGTGGCCCATGGCATGAAGCTGGCAGAACAGGGTACGGATGCGCGGGTTGATCCATGTGCTCTCACGCCCCGGCGCGGGTTCCGCGCAGCCATCCATGATGGCGGCGAAATCCTGGTCCGCAACCACTGCAAAGCGCGATGACAGCACCGTGCGCATGAGCCTGCGCGGAACATGGAAGCCATCCAGCGGCAGGATGCCGCGCATTTCGGGGCAGAACCACTCCAGCTCGTCTGACTGGGCATCGGGCGCCATGGGGAACAGCCCGGCGCGATAGGCGCGCAGCATAAGCTCCGGCGTGATGGAAACCGTGTCTTGACCCGTCATGTTCCTAGGATAACCCTCCTGCATGCTCCTGTGGCCGTAACGGGCCACGGCATGCCCATGTTCACCAGGAGAAAACACCCCATATGTCCGATACCCGCCCCCGCCTGCTGCTGACCCAGCGCCAGACCCCCGCGGTAATGCAGCGCATTGAACAGAACTTTAACATACCCGACGTGCCTGGCCACAGGCTGTCGACGCGCGAACTGCTGGATGCCGCGCGCGCCTTCCAGCCCGCCGCGATCATGATATCGACCGGCCTGCCCCTGCAGGGTGACGACGTGAAGCAGTTGCCCGACTGCGTGAAAGTCGTAGCGACCGTCAGCGTGGGCACCGACCATCTGGACATCCCGGCCCTGCATGCGCGCGGCATCATTGTCACCAACACCCCCGACGTGCTGACCGAATGCAATGCCGACATGGCCATCCTGCTGATGCTGGCGGCCGCCCGGCGGGCGGGGGAGTACACCACGCTCATGCGCGATGGCTGGGGGCGGTCACTCGCCATGGATGAACTGCTGGGCACGCGCATAAGCGGCAAGCGGCTGGGCATCGTGGGCATGGGACGCATCGGCCGCGCGGTGGCCCGGCGCGCCCGCGGCTTCGACATGGAGGTGATGTATTCCAACCGCCGCCGCCTGCCTGCCGAGCAGGAAGCTGGCGCCACCTATTTCAGCACCGTTGCCGACATGCTGCCGCATTGCGACATACTGAGCCTGCACATGCCCGCAAGCCCGCAGACCGATGGCATGATCAATGCCGACCTGCTGGGGCGCCTGCCGCGCGGCGCCATCTTCATCAATGCCGCCCGTGGTGCGCTGGTGGATGAGGATGCCCTGATCGATGCCCTGCGCAGCGGCCAGCTTGCCGCAGCCGGGCTGGACGTCTACCGTAACGAGCCGAACCCGGACCCGCGCTTCCTTGAACTGCCCAACGTGTTCCTGACCCCGCATGTGGGCAGCGCCACGATCGAGACCCGGACCGACATGGGCATGCTCGCGGTAGACAACGTGGAAGCCGTGCTCAACGGCAACAACCCGCCCACCCCCGTCCTGGCCTGAACGGACAGGTGACGGCCCGCAGGGAGACAGGAACATGGGATTACCCGGCATATTCGTGGTTTTTGCGCTGATCGCCCTCCTGCTGGAGGTGCTGGCCCCGCGTTTCCATGGCGTACTGGACACGCTGCTGGCCTTCTACTGCGTCTTCGCGCTGGTGGCGGGGGGCATTGAAATCCGCCTCGTGCTGAAGGCACCACGGGCCAGCAAGGCCGGCGGACACACCTGAAGCGGGCCGGGGCACCGGAATGCAGGCAGGGTTGCCTGCTGCCGCGCCCCTGCCTGCGCTCTCAGCTTTCGCGGGCCATGGCTGCGGTGTGGGCTTTCATGTCGGCTGCGGTACGGCGCACTTCCGGCCCGTATTCGCGCTCGAGCCGCCGGATGGTGAAATGCGCCAGCGCCACCGCCCGGTAGTGCGACAGGAATGCCGCATTGAGCGACGCGCCACACAGCGCGCCTGCCACCGGCATCATCTGCAGGGCGAATTTGCGTGACAGGCCCAGCCCGTAATGGGTCGCCACCTCGCTCACCAGCATCACGACCGGGCGCCCGCGCAGCATGGCGCGGGCAGAGAAATAGCCCAGCTCGCTATCCTCGCCCATCCCCTGCCCTTTCGGCGCACCAAAGGGGAAGGCCCGCAGGGCGAACACTTCCAGGCATGCCGCGCGCGCATCCTCCTGCGACAGGTCTTCCCCCTGTTCGCGGGCGATGCGTGCGATCTCGCGCATGATGGCCAGCGTAGTGAAGCCCACATCCGCCACCAGTCCCGGCAGGCCGGTAAACCCGCCCACCGCGCCGGACACGGTCACCGCGGCCCTGAGCGCGGGATCACGCCATGTAGGGGCACCCGCCGTGGCCGATACATCCAGCGGGCGGTCCATGCCCAGTACCGCAATGTCGAACGCGCGCTTTATGGCAGTTTCGGTCGCGGACTGCAGGCGGGCCTGCAGCGTGGGGGCCAGCCCCAGCGTGCGCATGCCCAGCATCGCGGCCTGCCCCACGGCGCCACCCATCAGGTCAGCCAGGCGCACCAGTACGCCCCGCCCGGACTCGACCCGTTCCAGCGCCTGCTGGAGTTCAGTAATGCACGCGCTGTCCAGCGTCAGCGGTGCCAGTTCGTTTGCGGAACCTGCACTCATTACAATGCCTTTCGCCTGATCTTCCGAAACAATATGGACCCGTCCTCCGTCCCACGCCGTTGAGCGGTGGCTGGGGGCAGGTCGCTACGCCCATGCGGCAGTTCCCACCGTTTCAGCACCATGGCCGCCTTCTTGCAATGTGCATCACCGTATCGACAGGCATGAAACGCGACCTGTCCCTAGCTGTTCCAGCCCCCCATGCAGCACAGATGTGCCCAGTGCGCATCCGAGACCGGCACGACGGACAGGCGTGACTGCCGCACCAGCGCCAGGTCCGCCAGCGCCGGATCCGCCTTGATGGCGGCCAGCGTGACCGGGTGCGGCATGGGCCCCACGGTGCGGACGTCAACACAGACCCACCGGCCATCTTCCGCCGTGGGGTCGGGATAGGCCGCGCGCGCGACCTCCACCACGCCCACGATCTCGCGCCCGACATTGGAATGATAGAAGAAGGCCCGGTCCCCCACCTGCATGGCGGCCAGATTCTTCCTGGCCTGGTGGTTACGGACGCCGGTCCATGGTTCCACGCCGTTTTTTACCTGCTCGGACCATGAGAAGGCATCGGGCTCGGACTTGATCAGCCAGTACGCCATGACCGTTTTTTTACTCCACCCGCAGCCCATCACGAAAAACTGAACGGAACGGACGGATCACCACGCTCTCGAACAGGTCCACCTTGGCGTACGGGTCCTCCACGGCAAACCCCTCAGCCGCCGCGCGGTCGGCCACGTCCACCACCAGCAGGCTGCCGCAGGGGCGGTTTTCCGCGTCCAGCAGCGGGCCGCCATGCACCACGTGCTGCTTCCACCGCTCCAGATAGGCAAGGTGGCGCTCACGCGTTGCCTTGCGGGTTTCCAGGCTGGCGGGCCTGTCGGTACAAATGATCGCAAACAGCATGTTTTCTCCTCTCGTGGCGGGACCGTACCATGATGGAACAGGACTGGCCGTGTCTTTTCTAACGCGATAGTGTAGAGCAGGAAATCGCCAGCCCCCAGCCACGCGT
Organism: Komagataeibacter sp. FNDCF1; assembly: GCF_021295335.1. Lineage (NCBI taxonomy): Bacteria > Pseudomonadati > Pseudomonadota > Alphaproteobacteria > Acetobacterales > Acetobacteraceae > Komagataeibacter > Komagataeibacter sp. FNDCF1. The sequence goes on from NZ_JAIWOT010000001.1 coordinate 1,501,747, forward strand.
GGGTGATGGCGGAAATTTTTCTTGACCCCTTTCATCGCAGGGACGGTGCCCCCGGCACGGATGGATCAACCTTGAACGCAACCCAGAGCCTTACCGCGCGAACCGGTAACCTTTTTCATCGTTATGCCAACCCGGGGCGTTTCCTGCGCATGGGGGCAAGGCTGCAGCCCTGGCTGACATGGCCCGCGCTGGTGCTCTCGCTTGCCGGAATCGTGTGGGGGCTGTTCTTCTCTCCCGCCGACTGGCAGCAGGGTGACAGCGTGCGCATCATGTACGTGCACGTACCCACCGCATGGCTGGCATCATCGGGTTATATGGGTCTGGCCGTGTGCTCGCTGCTGTCGCTGGTGTGGCGTCACCCGCTGGCCGATCTGGCGGCGGTGGAAATCGGGCCGGTGGGTGCGGCCATCACCGCCGTATGCCTGGCCACCGGATCACTGTGGGGCAAGCCCATGTGGGGTACGTGGTGGGTATGGGATGCGCGCCTGACATCCGTGCTGGTGCTGTTCTTCCTGTACCTGGGCCATATCGCGCTGATCCGCGCGTTTGACGAGCCACAGCGCGGCTACCGCGCTGCCGCCATACTGGGGCTTGCGGGCGCGATCGACCTGCCCATCATCAAGTTCAGCGTTCAGTGGTGGAACACCCTGCACCAGCCTGACAGCATTACGGTCACGGGGGCGCCGACCATGTCCACCTCCATGCTGTGGCCGCTGGGGCTGACCACGCTGGGCTTCACGCTCGGGTTCGGCGCCATCGTGCTGGCCCGCCTGCGTGCCTCGGTCATGGAAAGCCGCATCCGCACCATCCTGGCGGCCGGCCGGGGCCGCCAGTCCACCGCCCAGTCCGCTCCTTCTGCCGATAGTGCCACCGCATGACCCATCTGCCCTATATCGCCGCGGCCTATGGCCTGACGCTTGGCGTGGCCGCCATCCTGTCCATCAATGCCACGGTCCGCCTGCGCCGGGCGCGCAGGCGCCTTGCCGCAATCGAGCAGCCACGGATCCGCCAGCCGTCATGACACGCAAGAGCCGACGCCTGTGGCTGGTGCTGGCGTGCATGATCGGACTTGGATCCGCCGCAGCCCTCACCCTCAATGCCTTTTCCTCCAACATCGTGTTCTTCATGGCGCCCTCGCAGGTGCATGCAAAACCGCCCCCGGCTGACCGCACCATCCGCCTGGGCGGCATGGTGGTGGCGGGCAGCGTGCACCGCGAAAAGGTGAAGGACACCCCCGTCAACCTGTTTGACGTGACCGACGGGCAGGCCGCCGTGACCGTGCGCTACGAAGGCATCCTGCCCGACCTGTTCCGCGAGGGGCAGAGCGTGGTGGCCGTCGGCACCGTCAACCCGGACGGCACCTTCCGCGCAAGCGAGGTGCTGGCCAAGCATGACGAGACCTACATGCCCAAGGAAGTGGCGGAGGAACTGCGCCGCAGCGGCAAGTGGGACCCCCGCTTCGGCAAGGCGCCGGACGCGGCAAGCTGGAACACCATGACGGCAGCGGACGGCACGAAAAAACCGGCCACCCAGACACCTGACGGAAACTGACATCCGACAATGAACCCGGAACTTGGAAATTTTGCCCTGGCGCTGGCATGCTGCATGGCCGCCGGACAGGCGATCCTGCCCCTGATCGGCGCAAACCGGCGTGACGGCCGCCTGATGGCGCTGGCGCCCGCGCTGGCGGTGGGACAGATGATCGCGCTCATCATGTCCTTTGCCTGCCTGATCCATGCCGCCATCACCAATGACTTCTCGGTGCAGAACGTGGCGGCCAACAGCGCGGTCAGCAAGCCGCTTCTGTACAAGATTACAGGCGTATGGGGTAACCATGAAGGCTCGGTGCTGCTGTGGGCAATGATCCTGTCCATATGCGGCGGTGCGGTGGCACTTTTCGGCCGCAACCTGCCCTCCGCACTGCAGGCACGCGTGATCGCGGTGCTGGGTGGCGTTGCCGCGGGCTTCGAACTGTTCTGCCTGACCACGTCCAACCCGTTCGCCCGCGTGTGGCCCGCGCCGCTGGATGGGCAGGGGATGAATCCGCTGCTGCAGGACCCCGGCCTCGCCTTCCATCCCCCCATTCTCTACACCGGCTATGTCGGCTTTGCCGTGCCGTTCGCCTTTGCCATCGCGGCCCTGCTGGAAGGGCGGGTGGATGCGGCATGGGGCCGCTGGGTGCGCCCGTGGGCGGTGGCGGCGTGGTGCTTCCTGACCTGCGGCATCGCCATGGGGTCATGGTGGTCGTATTACGTGCTGGGCTGGGGTGGCTACTGGTTCTGGGACCCGGTGGAAAACGCATCGCTGATCCCGTGGCTGACGGGCACGGCGCTGGTGCATTCGGCCATCGTGGTGGAAAAGCGCGAGGCGCTGAAGATCTGGACCGTGCTGCTGGCCATCGGCACGTTCTCGTTCTCGCTTTCGGGCACGTTCCTCGTGCGTTCGGGCATTCTCAATTCCGTGCATGCCTTCGCCAACGACCCGGCGCGTGGCGTGTTCATCCTTGGCCTGCTGGCACTGGTCATCGGCGGGTCGCTGCTGCTGTTCGCCATCCGCGCCCCGCAGCTGACCACGGGGGGCCTGTTCGCGCCCGTATCGCGTGAGGGGCTGCTGGTCCTCAACAACATCCTGCTGTGCTCCATCTGTGCCGTGGTGCTGACGGGCACGATGTACCCGCCCTTCATGTCGCTGCTGTTCGGCAAGACGATTTCGGTCGGCAAGCCGTTCTTTGACGCGACCACCATCCCGCTGGCCATACCGCTCATGGTGTTCATGGGCTTTGGCCCGATGATGCCGTGGAAGCGGGCGCAGATGTGGCCGGTGCTGCGCCGCCTGTGGTGGGCGGCTTGCGTGGCGCTGCTGGCGCTGGCCGTGGCCATGTTCCGGATACGTGACATCCTGGCGGTGCTGGCCACGGCCACGGCGGTATGGGTGATCTGCTCCAGTATCGTGGACGTGACCGACCGGCTGCGCCTGTTCCGCCAGCCACTGCGCCAGAGCTGGCAGCGTGCCCGCAGCCTGCCACGCGCGGTGTTTGGCGCAGCCCTTGCGCATGCGGGCGTTGGTATCGTGGTGCTGGGCATTGCCGGCATGTCACAGGCGGCGCACCGGATCGTGGAAGTCCATGTCGGCCAGAGCGAGATGCTGGCCGGTGACAGCTGGACCCTGACCGACGTGCACCCGGCGGAAGGCCCGAACTACAGCGCGCTGGTCGCCACCATCGAGGTCCGCCACAATGGCCGCCTGATCACCATGCTGCATCCCTCCAAGCGCACATTCGCCAGCCAGCACCAGACCACGACCGAAGTCGCGATCCATACCAACCTGATGGCCGACATCTACGGCGTGCTGGGTGACAAACATGGCGACGACGCCAACCCGACCTATGTGCTGCGCCTGCATTACAACCCGCTGGCGCCATGGATGTGGCTGGGCGGGCTGATCATGGCCTTTGGCGGCGCGCTGTCGCTATCCGACCGGCGGGTACGTGTGGGTGCGCCACGACGGGCCAAGACCGTTGAAGTGGTGGTGGTGCAATGAGCGGCCAGCCTTCTTCCCCCACACGCCGCCGTCTGTTGATGGCGGCCCCGCTGGTTGTGGCGGGCGGGGTTGGCGTGGGCTTCTGGCGCATGCTGTCGGGCATGACGAAGGGTTCGTTCGACCCGCATGACATCCATGCCCCGGCGCTGAACCGCCCCGTGCCCGATTTTGCCCTGCCGGACCAGGCGCCCGGCAGCGGCTTTGCCGCCCGGGACCTGCGTACGCTTAAGGCGCCGGTACTGGTGAACTATTTTGCATCATGGTGCATTCCCTGCGTAGCCGAAATGCCGGTGCTGAACGCACTGAAGGCAAGACTGCCGATCTGGGGCATTGCATACAAGGACAAGCCGGAACACGCATATGGCTTCGTGCAGCGCGCGGGTAACCCGTACGCCCGTATCGCCGCCGACCGCGACGGGCTGGCCGCGATTGACTGGGGTGTGTCCGGTGTGCCGGAAACCTTCCTGATCGGTCCGGGTGGCGTGATCCGCTGGCATACGGCCTCCCCCATTACCGAAACCATGATCACCAGTACGATCATGCCGCTGGCGGACAGCCTGAGATCATGAAGACACATCCCCTGCACCGTGGCGGCGTGCTGGCCCTGCTGGCCTGCCTGCTGTTTGCCCCCATCGTGGCGCTGGCGGTGGATGACCCGTCCGAAATGCTGCCCGACCCGGCACAGGAACAGCGCGCCGAGGCCATTGGCGCGCAACTGCGCTGCCTGGTCTGCCAGAACGAATCGATCGAGGACAGCAGCGCCGACCTGGCGCGTGACCTGCGTCATGTAGTGCGCGAACATGTGGCCAAAGGTGAAAGCAACCGCCAGATCATGGACTGGATGGTCAGCCGCTACGGCAATTTCATCCGCCTCAGGCCTCCGCTGAGCATCGGCACGCTGCTGCTGTGGGTCATGCCGCTGCTTGCACTGTGCATCGGCATAGGCATTGCATGGTGGACCTTCCGCAGGCCGCGTGCGCCCGTCCCGGCCCCGCTTACCGATGAAGAGCGCCGCCGCCTGTCCGACCTGACCAATACACGCCGAGAGTGACATGATCTGGATTGGTATCTGCCTGCTTGGCGTGATTGCGCTGCTGCCCGCACTGCTGTCGTTCCGCCGCACGACCCTGCTGCGTGATGAACGTGAAACTGCCCTTGTGCTCCATCAGGCCCAGCTGGCCGAACTGGAGCGCGACCTGATCGAAGGCATGATCGCGCCATCGGAGCATGACAGCGCACGGCTGGAAATCCAGCGCCGCCTGCTGGGCGCCGATACGCTGCCAAGCGAGGCCGCGGGCCGTACCACCTCCACCATGGCGATAACGGCGGCGCTGCTTGGCCTGCCGGTCGCGGCCGTGGCGCTGTACCTGACCGTGGGGCACCCTTCGCTCCCCGCACAGCCGCTGGCCCCGCGTCTTGCGGCCCTGAAGCAGGAAGATCACCGCAATGATGCGATCATTGACCGCCTGCGCGACCAGCTCAAGCTGATTCCGGCGGGCGACCCGAGTCTGTTCCAGGGCTATGTGCTGCTGGGGCAGGCAGAGGCGGGGCGTGACCATTATGCCGCCGCAGCCCAGGCCTGGCGCAATGCGATTGCCCAACGTTTTGAGCCCGAAGTGGCGGCGCGTGCGGCGGAAGCGCAGATGATGGCCGATGGAGGCCATATTTCTCCCGAAACCGCCGACCTGTACCGCCGTGCGCTGGATGCCGCCCCGGCCGATGCGCCGTGGCGTATGACCGTACAGCAGCGTATTGCCCAGTCCGAACACCAGTAACGTCCCATCAACAACGCGCTACCCGGGCCTGTCCGGGCTTTTGGGGCTTGCCAGTATCCCGCCCATGGGCAGAGACTGCTGGCATGAGCAAGGACAAGACCCCCACCCCCGCCCCTGCGGCTGATACGGCGCAGGATGAAGCGGCCAAGGAAGCCGCATTGCTGAAACAGCCCGCCGAGCCTGATGAACGCGGCGGCCCCAAGGGGCCGGAACCCACGCGTTACGGGGACTGGACGGTCAAGGGACGGTGCGTGGATTTCTGATCCTGATAGTGTACCTGAACACCGCGCCCTGATGAAAAACAATACAAGCTTTCGGGTGTCGCCTTTTCCTCAAAAAAAAGGCGACATTTTTTCGAAGTTTTTGAAAAAGCTTCACCAAAAACTTTCTCCTGATTACAGGATGTTTTCTGGGTGGTCCTGTCAGACGGCCTTCCGGGGCCTGCCGGGTTCCTCTTCAGCCAGTCTCGTTAGGCAGCGGCCCGCGGCCAAAGCTGGTCTGGCGCGCCCGGTGCCCCGGTGGCGGTATGTTGCATGAAATCAGGTAGATCCCGGCCACAAAGACCAGCTGCGAGAGCGAATTGAACCATAGCGCCAGTTCATAGGCCCGCTCCGCCGTTACGGCCTGATAGACCGCATAGGCCGCGAACGGGATGGAAATGGGCCGCATTCCCGCCAGCATGAGCCGCAGCGGGTTCTGGCAACCCGGTCTGACCAGCCGACGCATGCGATGGATGCCGATATAGAATATGACTTCGAAAAACCAACCCAGCACGTTGGTGATCACGTTGTCCAGCGTCATCCCCTCCAGCACCAGCAGGGCGGAAATGGACGCAGCCGACAGCACGATGGAACCGACCTGAAAGCTCATGCCCATTTCCATCGCCGTCAGCCGGTCGGGCAGGGCATCGGCAAAGGGCTGGAAAATCCGGTCCAGCAGCCAGGAATCGAACTGGTTGACGCGTTCACCAAATGACATGACTGTTCACGCTCTCCTCGCCACCCGTCGTGGCCTTCAGTGTTATCCACCATACACGGCGGCGACAACCGCATCGGGGTAACTGCCTGCCATCCCGGCCAGAGCGGTGTTGCTGAGCATGACAATACTCACCCCCCTTGCCCGGTCCACCGTCCACTGGTGCCCGTACACACCCCCCCACGTAAAACTGCCGGGGCCAAGCGGCGTACGCGCGGCGGCCGGGTCGGTTATGACCGCGCCGCCATAGCCAAAGCGCCGCCCGCGTGCAAGCGGCCCCATGTCCACATCCCCGATCACATTACGGCCAAACAGGGCGGCGGATGCCGGGGCCAGCAGCCCTTCGCCCCCCGAACGCACGGCTTCGAGAAAGGTCAGGAACTCTCCCGCCGTGCCCACCATGCCCGCCCCACCAGAGGGGTAGGAGGCAGGATTGAATATCCGATCAGGTGCGAAGCGGATTTCCCCCACACCGCCACCGGGTAACTGGCGGGGCATGACATAGGTCTCGCCCATGCGCAGGGGTATGGGGCGGGCATCGGCATAACAGGTGGCCAGATCATCATGCGCGGGCGGGGCGAAGCCGGTCTGTCGCCAGCCCAGCGGTTCGCCCACATGCTGGCGCACGGCCTCGGGCAGCTTCTGGCCGGTCACTTTTTCAATCACACCCCCCATTACATCCAGCCCCAGCGAGTAGCTCCATCCCTGCCCCGGCGCAAAAACCAGCCGGGTCGTGGCCAGCCGGTCCAGATTGTCGGCCAGCGATACGCCGGGTTCCGCAATGCCATCGGAGACACCGGCGCGGATATAGGGATTGTCATCACGCGGAAAGGAAAAGCCGTAGGTCAGCCCGCTGGTATGGGTCAGCAACTGGTGGGGCGTGATCATGCACGCGCCGCCATCGGGCAGGGCGGGACGGAAATCGGGCAGATAGCGGGTCACCGGGGCATGCAGGTCCAGCAGTCCCTGCTCCGCCAGTGCCAGCGCCACGGCAGTCACCACCGGTTTGGTCAGGGAAGCAAGGCGAAACACGGTATCAGGCCGCATGGGCCGCCCCTGTTCCCTGTCCGCCATTCCCACGGCCTCGGCCACCACCGGCTGGCCATCAACCGCGACCAGTACCACCGCACCGACCAGACGGCCTGTTTTTACGGCCATTTCCATCACATGCCGGACACGTCCAGCCATCCGGCCTGTCTCCAGTTGGGCGTCGGGCATGTATCATCCTTTCTGGCGGGGGTGGAAGACGGGCAACTGGTCGCCACGCGCAAAGCAGCGTAATCTCGGGCCATGATAGCACGCCTGTTCTGCAAGACATTACCCCTCTCCCTTCTGTTATGCGCGAGTTGCCTGGGGGGCGGCCTGTCGCCCGCCGCCCATGCGGCAGGCCCCGTGACCACGCAGGTCCAGCCCGAAATTCCCGTGCAGGCCACCCTGCCCAACGGGCTGCGGGTCGTGATCGTGCCGGACCGGCTGGCCCCGGTTGTCAGCACCGAGATCAACTACCTTGTCGGTTCGGCCGCGGCCCCTGCCGGCTTTCCCGGCACGGCACATGCGCTTGAACACATGATGTTCCGGGGCAGCCAGGGACTCGACCGCGACCAGATGGCCGCCATCGGCGCGCGGCTGGGCGGCAGCTACAATGCCGACACGACGGAAAACGTGACCCAGTTCTTCTACACCGCACCCGCTGAAAACCTGGACGTGCTGCTGCGCATCGAGGCCCTGCGCATGAACGGCCTGACACTGGCGGCGGATGACTGGGCGCATGAACGCGGCGCGATCGGGCAGGAAGTCTCACGCGACATGTCCAGCCCCGGCTATGTCTATCTGGCGCGGCTGCAGTCCATCCTGTTTGCCGGAACCCCCTATGAGCATGACGCGCTGGGCACCCGTCCTTCCTTCGACAGGACGGATACGGCCATGCTGCGCCGCTTCTACCGGGAATGGTATGCACCCAACAACGCCATTCTGGTCATTACCGGCGATGTGGACCCCGCCCGCGCGCTGGCCCTTGTCCGGTCGACCTTCGCCGCCATTCCGGCACGCACGCTTCCCGCCCGGCCTGAAATCCACCCCGGCCCGGTCCATGCGCAGACCCTGCGTTTTCCGACAGACTACCCCGTGGGGCTGGTGGCCATCGCCAGCCGCATGCCAGGGCAGAACAGCCATGATTTTGCCACGGCGCGTATCCTGTCCGATGTGCTGTCCAGCCAGCGTGGCGCGCTATACGAACTGGTACCGCAGGGGCGCGCCCTGCTGGCCAGTTTTGACTTCATAACCAAGGCGGATGCGGGTATCGGCATCGCCATTGCCGCCTTCCCCAAGGGAAGCGCGCCCGCTCCCCTTCAGGCCCGCATGCAGGATATCCTGCACGGCCTGCGTGAAAACGGCGTGCCCGCCGATCTGGTGGAAGCCGCCAAACGCAGGGAACTGGCCCAGCTTGGCTTTGCCGCCAACAGTATTTCCGGCCTGGCGGAAAGCTGGTCGGAAGCACAGGCCATAATGGGCCTGCAGTCACCGGATGACGAGGCAGCCGCCTTTGCCGCTGTAACACCGGAGGACGTCAATCGACTGGCCCGGCAGGTACTGGACCCGCAGCAGTCCATTACCGCCATACTGACCCCGCGCGATGCCGGCCGACCGGTCACGGACAAGGGATTTGGCGGCTCCGAATCCTTTGCCAGCGTACCGGACCACCCGGTTGTCCTGCCCGGATGGGCCAATGCCAGCCTGCTCAACGTACGTGCGCCCGTGCCTGCCGCACAACCTGCCACCTATACCCTGCCCAACGGCCTGCGGCTGGTCGTGCGCCCTGCTGCCATCAGTCATACCATCAACCTGTATGGCATCATCCGCCAGAACGAGGACATGCAGGAGCCACCGGGCAAGGAAGGCATTGCCGACATTACCGATGAACTGTTCCACTATGGCAGCACCACCCATGACCGGATCGGGCTGCAGAAGGCATTGGATGACATTGCCGCCACCGAAAGTGCGGGGGCCGAATTCAGCCTGAACGTGCTGACTCCGGATTTTGAACGCGGGCTGGACCTGCTGGCGGAAAACGAACTTCATCCTTCCCTGCCCGAAGCGGCGTTCAGGGTGGTACGGGCCAATACCGCAGCCTCCCTGTCCGGGCTGCTGCGCTCGCCCGATTACCTGTTCGGGCGTGCGATGCAGGCTGCCGTCTCGCCCCCGGGCGACCCGTCACTGCGGCAGGCGAACCCGGCAAAGGTGATGAAGCTGACACTGGCGGACTGCCGCGCCTTCTGGGCCGCGGCCTACCGTCCGGACCTGACCACCATCGTCATTACCGGCGATATCACGCCCGATGCCGCCTACAGGGCGGTCAGCCACAGCTTTGGCCCGTGGCGGGCCATTGGTCCGGCGCCCGTGGTCGACCTGCCACCCCGCCCGGACAGTCACGCGGGCGTTACGCATGTCACCGATCCCTCCAGCACGCAGGCCACCGTATCGCTGCCGGAAAGCCTTGGGATCATGGTCGATGACCCGGAGCATTTCGCGCTCAACCTGGGGAATGAAATCCTTGGTTCAGGCTTTTCCTCACGCCTGTACCGCGACCTGCGGGTGCGCACCGGTTATGTATATACCGTGCGCAGCCACCTGTCGTGGAAGCGCCATCGCAGCGCCTACAGCATTTCCTTCGGTGCGGACCCGGGCAATGTTGCCGCCGCCCGTGCCGCCGCCGTGCGTGACATTACCGCCATGCAGACCGAACCGGTCAGCGAAAGCGAACTGACCATGGCCCGCGCGGGCCTGCTGCGCAGTCTGGCCCTGCAATCGGCCAGTCTTGATACAATTGCCGAAAGCTACCTGCGCTTCAGCAATCTTGGCCTGCCGCTCAACCAGAACGATATTGCGGCACGGGCCTATTACACGATGGATGCGATCACCATCCGCGACGCCTTCCGCAAATGGATCCGCCCGGCAGACCTTGCCACCATCATCAAGGGACCGGCGACTGCCCCATAGCAGGGCATTTTCAAGTAATGAATGTTTTTGGGCGCCGCCTTTTTTTGAAAAGGCGGCGTTCCCTGAAGCTTTTTGAAAAAAGCTTTACCGAATACCTTTTCATGATTTGTACGACAGCAGGTTTCCGCTTCCGCGGCCTGACAGGGTTCCTGCAATCCAATCAATAAAAAAGGGCGGTGCATTCCTGCACCGCCCTTTTTCGCACAATGTCCGGCCCACATGGCAGGCCGGACACTGTTGCGGGATCAGTTCTCTGCGTTACGGCGACGGATCGCTGCACCCAGGATATCACCCAGCGACGCACCGCTATCGGACGAACCGTAGTCGGAGATGGCCTGCTTGTCTTCCTCGACCTCACGGCCGCGGATGGTCAGGGCCAGCTTGCGGGCCGCACGGTCAACCGAGACAACCTTCGCATCGACGCGCTCACCAACGGCAAAACGCTCCGGACGCTGGTCGGCCTTGTCGCGTGCCAGTTCCGCACGGCGGATGAAGCCGGTCAGCACGTCATCAACCTTCACCTCGATGCCGTTCGACTGGACAGCGGTCACGATGCAGGTCACGACGGCGCCCTTCTGCACCTTGCTCAGGGTATCGGCGGCCGGATCTTCATGCAGCTGCTTGATACCGAGCGAGATACGCTCCTTCTCCACGTCCACGTCCAGAACCTTGGCCTTCACGACCTGGCCCTTTTCGTAGTGGCTCATGGCGACTTCGCCGGGCTCGTCCCACGACAGGTCGGACATGTGAACCATGCCGTCGATGTCTGCGGACAGGCCGATGAACAGGCCGAATTCGGTGATGTTGCGGATCTCGCCTTCCACCACGGAACCAACCTTGTGTTCCTCGGCGAACTGCTCCCACGGGTTGCGCTGCACCTGCTTCAGGCCCAGCGAGATGCGGCGCTTCGCGCTGTCCACATCCAGGACCATCACATCGACTTCCTGCGAAGTGGCGACGATCTTGCCCGGATGGACGTTCTTCTTCGTCCAGGACATTTCGGACACGTGCACCAGACCCTCGACGCCCGGCTCCAGCTCCACGAATGCACCGTAGTCGGTGATGTTCGTGACGCGACCGGTGTAGCGGGCACCCGGCGGGTACTTGATCGCCACGTTCTCCCACGGGTCGGCCTCAAGCTGCTTCATGCCCAGCGAGATACGCTGCGTGTCGGGGTTGAAGCGGATGACCTGCACGCGGACCGGCTGGCCGATCTGCAGGGCTTCGGACGGGTGGTTGATGCGCTTCCATGCGATATCGGTCACATGCAGCAGGCCATCGACGCCGCCGAGGTCGACGAACGCACCGTAATCGGTGATGTTCTTGACCACGCCGTCAAGGATCATGCCTTCCTTCAGGCCCTGGATCAGCTCGCTGCGCTGTTCCGCACGGGTCTCTTCCAGAACCGCACGACGCGAAACGACGATGTTGCCGCGCGCGCGGTCCATCTTCAGGATCTGGAAGGGCTGGGGCACGCCCATCAGCGGGGTCACGTCGCGCACGGGGCGGATATCGACCTGGGAGCCGGGCAGGAACGCCATCGCGCCGCCGAGGTCGACGGTGAAGCCACCCTTGACGCGACCATAGATGGTGCCATTGACGCGCTGGTTGCCTTCGAACGCCTTTTCAAGGTTCGACCAGGCTTCCTCGCGGCGGGCCTTCTCACGCGACAGGACGATGGACCCGTCACGATCTTCGTACCGCTCGACGAACAGTTCGATAACATCACCCGGCTTGACATCGGGGGTAACACCCGGCGGGCCGAATTCCTTGAGGGCGACGCGCCCTTCGCTTTTCAGGCCGACATCGACGATCGCGAATTCATCCGTCAGGCGGACGACGCGACCCGTGACAACGGAACCGTCAAAAGCGGAATCCCGGCCGAGGGTTTCCTCAAGCAGGGCGGCAAAGTCCTCGCCACCCTTATGGTCGGCGACGGGCTGTGTTGTGGCTGAAGCCATGAGCTACTCGTAAATCCTGTAACCACACCCGTCCCGTGGATGGATGTGGACAATCCTGCGCCCCCGCCTGCCCGCCTGCGCGGAACCATGGGAACGACTTGCCCGGCGAGAAATGCCCCGACACGGTCGTGGCACGCCTGACGGCCAAAATGAACGCAACACCCCATGCGCCGGGCGCATCAGGGTATACCGTTGTGCACAGACACCCTATGGGTGGCGCATGTCAATAAAAACCATGACCGTGGCACATGGTTCCCGCATAAAAGCGCATCAGCGCGTCATGCGCGCCACGACCCGGAGCGCCTCGGCCAGCACTTCATCGGCGCTCAGCTGGTCGGTCTCGATATGCACGGCATCCTGCGCCGCCCGCAGGGGGGCGACCGCGCGGCCGGAGTCCGCGGCGTCGCGCGCCGCGATCTCGCGCTCCACGCGGGCGATCTGTTCAGCGCGGTCCGGCACGTCGGGATCGGGAGCCATCTGTTCCCACCGCCGTTCGGCACGGGTGCGCGGCGATGCGGTGATGAACAGCTTGACCGTTGCATCGGGAAAGATGACCGTGCCGATGTCGCGCCCGTCCAGCACCGCGCCATGCGCGCCCGCAAAGCGGCGCTGCACATCCACCAGCGTGCGCCGCACGGCGGCCTGGCTGGCCACAAGGCTGGCCGCGCGGTCCACCTCCGGCACGCGCAGGTCGGTACGCCGCAGGTCTTCCAGCCCCACGGTGGCGGCAAATTCCTCTGCCGGGGCCGTGGCGGGGTCCAGCCCCGCGTCGATCATGCGCCGGCCCGTCGCGCGGTAGAGCAGCCCCGTATCCAGATAGGGCAGGCCCAACGCCTGTGCCAGCCGGCGTGCCAGCGTGCCCTTGCCCGCGGCGGCAGGCCCGTCAACCGCGATGACCAGCCGCCGCGTCATGCCCCCAGCCCTGCGCCGATGCTGTTCATGAGTGTCACGAAACCGGGGAAGCTGGTGTCGATGAAAGCCGTGTCATCCACCGAAACGGGCCGGGCCGCCGCCAGCCCCATGACGATGGCGCTCATGGCCAGCCGGTGGTCCATGTGGGTGCGGACCAGCCCGCCACCGGGAATGGCGCCACCCGTGCCGTGCACGATCATGTCATCGCCCACCACGTCGACACGAATGCCATTGGCTTCCAGCAGCGCGACGGTCGCGGCCAGACGGTCACTTTCCTTCACACGCAGTTCCTCCAGCCCGCGAAAGCGCGACTGCCCGGTGGCATGGGCCGCGACCACCGCAAGGACGGGGTATTCGTCAATCATGGACGGCGCACGGGTAGCGGGCACGTCCACGCCATGCAGGCTGCCAGCCGTGGCGGTCAGGTCGCCCACCGGCTCGCCCCCTTCCACGCGCTCGTTGCTGATGACGAGGTCCGCCCCCATTTCCCGCAGGGACGTGAACAGCCCGGTCCGCAGCGGGTTCAGGCCCACACCGCGCACACTGACCCTGGATCCGGGCACAAGCAGCGCCGCCGCCAGCACGAAGGCCGCCGAAGACGGATCACCCGGCACCACGATGTCGCGCGCCACCAGATCCGGCCGCCCCTGCAGCGTGATGACGCGGCCGCCGGCCCCCATGGGTTCCACCCGCACGGTGGCACCGAAATGACGGAGCATGTTTTCCGTATGGTCGCGGGTGGCCACGGGTTCTTCCACCCGGGTCTCGCCCACCGCGTTCAGGCCCGCCAGCAGCACGGCGGACTTGACCTGCGCGGACGCCACCGGCAGCCGGTAGGACAGCGGCGGCGGACTGGCGCTGCCCGCAATGGCCAGCGGCAGCCGCCCGCCCTGGCGTGACAGGAAAGTGGCCCCCGTGGCGGCCAGCGGGTCCATGACGCGCTTCATCGGGCGGCCACGCAGGCTGGCATCCCCCGTCATGACGGAGGTGAAGCCGTGGCTTGCCAGAATGCCCGACAGCAGGCGGGCCGCCGTGCCCGAATTGCCCATGTCCAGCACGTCGGCCGGTTCACGCAGCCCATCCAGCCCGCAGCCCTGCACCGTCCAATCACCCGGGCCGTTGCGGGTCATGTCCGCACCCAGTGCGCGCATGGCATCGGCGGTGCGCAGCACGTCCTCGCCTTCCAGCAGGCCGGTGATGTGCGTCGTGCCGCGTGCCAGGGCGGAAAACATCAGCGAACGGTGGCTGATCGACTTGTCACCCGGCACATTGACCGAACCGGACAGGGGCGCACGCGGGGCGGTAACCGTCAGCGCGCGGACGGAGGAAGGAGCATGATCGGTTTTCATAACGCATCCAATTCCGTATTCCGGGTGGCAAAGTCAATCACAGATCGGCATGATCCCCTGCCGGCACATGCCGCCATGTTTGACAGGTGGCGCACAAACTGGCATGGGGCTGCGCCTTTTGCCACTTCCGGATATCGTGGCTCCATTCATCATTCAGAACAGGATCGACAGGTTCAAGATGGCTCAGTCCAACCTCGGCACCAAACGTGTCTGTGTCTCCTGCAGCGCCCGTTTCTACGATCTGAACAAGAATCCGGCGATCTGCCCAAAATGCGGTGCTGAACAGCCCGTGGAACTGCCGCGCGTGCGCCGCCCGGCGGAACCGGCACCCGAATCCAAGCCCAAGACCAGTGACGACACGCTGGACAACGACGTCGATGTCGATCTGGACGCGGATGCGGATGAGGACGCCGATGCCGTCCTGTCCGAGGATGCCGGGCTGGACGATGACGATGATGATGACATCAGCAGCGCCGACATCGACGTGAAGACCGACAAGGACGATCACGACAACTGATGCGCTTCGGGCCCGGGGCGCAGGCTCCGGGCCATCGTGCATCAGCCTGCGCGGCTGCGGCGTTCGATCTCGACGCCGACCGATTCGGCATCGTCGAAGATGTCGAGCTTTTCCACGCTTACGCGTGTGATGCGTACGCGCCTGTCGGCCAGCACGCCCGCGGCGATCCGCTCGGCCAGCGTCTCCACCAGCGCGACATGCCCCTGCGCCACCAGTTCGCGTACCAGCAGCACCACACGTTCATATGATACGGTGCGGTCCAGATCGTCCGGCCCCACATCCAGCGTCGTACCGTCCACCACGCCAAAAGCCACGTTGACCCGGATGCGCTGGGTCACCCCCTGCTCATGCGCGAAGACCCCTATATTGGCGTCAAGCACCATGTTGCGCACGAACAGGCAGCGCAGCGGTTCGGGTTCGTTCCATGGCGGCAGCAGGGACATGACGGTTCCAGTCGATCGGGAAAGGGTTCAGGCGCGTATGGGCGCGGGCGACCACTGCATGTGCTGGCCCCCGTCCAGTGCCAGCATCTGCCCCGTCACGGATGGCAGGCAGAGCAGCGAGAGAGCCGCGCGGGCAATCTCATCCGGCGTTGCAACACGCCCCAGCGGTACGGAGGCGCATTGCCGGGCAAACTGTTCCGCCGTCTGAACAGGGGTGGGCAGCACCGGGCCGGGGCCAATGGCATTGACCCGGATATTGCGCGGCGCCAGCGCCAGCGCCATGGTCTGGGTCAGGGTCCATAACGCCGCCTTGGAGACGGTATAGCTGACAAAGTGCGGGGTGAGCGACCACACCCGCTCGTCCAGCATGTTCAGCACCATGCCCGCGGCATGGGCGGGCAGCAGGCGGGCGAATTCCTGCATCAGCACGAACGGCGCGCGGGTATTGGGTTCCATATGGGCATCCCAGCCCTCACGCGTGACGGTATCCCATTCATCGCGGCGGAACAGGCTGGCATTGTTCACCAGCACGCCAACCGTCCCCAGGGCATGCGTTGCCTGCGCCAGCAGGGGGGGTACCGAAGCCTCGCACGACAGATCGGCCTGCATCAGGTGCACATTGCGGCCCAGTGCGCGGATTTCGTCCACCGTTCCGTGCGCGTCCTGCAGCGAGCGGTTGCAGTGCAGGGCCACGTCAAATCCCGCGCGCGCCAGTTCCAGCGCAATGGCGCGGCCAAGGCGCGCGGCCCCGCCGGTCACCAGCGCCACGCGCGGCACATCCTGCGGCACGGGCCATGACATGGGCGGGTTCATGCGGGCCTGCGCGCCATGATGGCGGCGGCCAGCGTGCCATCATCCAGCACATCCAGCGCGCCACCCACGGGCACGCCCTGCCCGACACGGCTGACCTGCACGTCAAAACGCGCCAGGCGTTCATGCAGCCAGTGCATGGTGGTCGCCCCCTCAACCGTGGTGCCCAGCGCAAGGATGACCTCCCGCACGCCACCGGCGGCAATGCGGTCCAGCAACGGCTGGACATTCAGGTCATCCGGCCCGACACCGGACAGGGCGGACAGGGTGCCACCCAGCACCAGGTACACGCCCCTGTGTACGCCGGCACGCTCCAGCGCCCACAGGTCACCCACGTTTTCCACCACGCAGACCAGCCCGTCATCACGCGCGGGGTCCGTGCAGATGCCACACGGGTCGGTGGTATCAAGATTGCCGCAGCGCGAGCATGTCCGCACCGCGCGCGCCGCCTGCTCCATGGCCTGTGCCAGCGGCAGCATGCGTGCATGGGGCTGGCGCAGCAGGGCCAGCGCCGCGCGCCGGGCCGAACGCGGCCCCAGCCCCGGCAGGCGGCCGAGCAGGGTCACCAGCCGGTCAATCTCCCCCCTGCCGCTCATTCATGCCCCTCCGGACAGGTGATCAGAACGGGAATTTCATGCCCCCGGGCAGGTTCAGCCCGCCTGTGACCTTCTTCATTTCCTCGCTGGCGCTGGCGTCGAGCTTCTTGCGGGCGTCGGCGCTGGCGGCAAGGATCAGGTCCTGCAGCATTTCCATTTCAGCCGGATCGGCCAGCTTGGGGTCAATGGTGATTGATTTCATGTCACCCTTGCCATTCATGGTAAGGGTGACCATGCCAGCGCCCGCGCTGCCTTCGATGGTCATGGTTTCCAGCTTGGCCTGCATTTCTTCCATGCGGGCCTGCATCTGGGTCGCCTGCTTCATAAGTCCGGCAAGATTTTTCATGTTCCGTGTATCTCCTCAAACAAAATCATCGGTATCCAGATCATCCTCTTCTACCAGATCGGCATCGAGA
This sequence comes from Komagataeibacter sp. FNDCF1, assembly GCF_021295335.1. Classification (NCBI taxonomy): domain Bacteria; kingdom Pseudomonadati; phylum Pseudomonadota; class Alphaproteobacteria; order Acetobacterales; family Acetobacteraceae; genus Komagataeibacter; species Komagataeibacter sp. FNDCF1. The sequence continues at coordinate 1,519,037 of NZ_JAIWOT010000001.1, forward strand.
GGCGCGAATTCGAGATCGGGCACCAGATTCCGGTCTGCCATGTCTTCCGGCGGCAGGCCGTAATCATCTAGCGCATGATCGGTGACTTCACCCAGTCGGGCGGTGGGAAAGACCTGCATCGCCGCCTGCACCAGCGGGTGGGCCTCGGCCGCCACGCGGTGGAGCTGGATGATTTCCGCCCCCTGCTCGGCCAGCGTGGGCTCGCCCCTGGCCTCGGACTGGCGGACCTGCCATGTCCCGTCGCCCGTGCCCTCCCGCAGCAGCGCTTCCAGCCGTCGGGCCAGGCCGGGCAGGCTGTTGCGCTCCACCCGGATCTCGATCACTGGCGGGCTGAAGGAGACAAGGTGGGTCGCATGCCGCAGGTGGCCATGCAGCATAGCGTCGCGGCCCGAGATAAAGGCCACGGTCTCGCGCCATGTACGCGGCGGTGCCGCAGGAGGCCGGGCGGGTTCGGTCGCCTCCACCCTCCCCTGCCGCGGGGCGGGATCGGAGGGGCCTTCCACCCGCATGCCGCCATTGGCCACCATGCGGATTTCCGCTCCGCCCGCAGGCGGCGCGCTGGCCGCCCCCCCATGCGCCTGCATGCCGGCTGCGGCGGAGGGCGCGTCATGTCCCTGCGGGGCTGCCGGGGCAGGGGTGGTGGCCTGTATCGGCGCTGCAGGCCCGTCCTGCCCCAGTACCTTGCGCACCACATCGCCCGGTGGGGGCAGGTCGGCCACGTAGCACAGGCGGATCAGCACCATGTCCGCCGCCTGCCTGCGGTCGGGCGCCTGCTCGACTTCGGCAACGCCCTTGAGCAGCATCTGCCATGTCCGCCCCAGTACCGGCACCGGCACCCGCGCGGCCAGTGCGGCACCCCGCTGGCGTTCGGCCTCCGGCATTTCGGGGTTGTCACGCAGGGCGGGAATGGCCTTGATGCGCGAGACGGTATGCACGAGTTCCAGCATGTCGCCCAGCATGACGCCAAGATCGCCACCACGCATGTACACATCATCCGTGATGTCCAGCGCACGGTCGGCGCGACCTTCCAGCACGGCCTCCAGCAGGTCGAACACCAGTTCGCGATCCGCCAGCCCCAGCATGCCCGACACCAGATCCACCCCGATGGGGGCGGCATCGGCGCCGCCCTCTCCATCCAGCGTGCCCTGCGCAATGGCCTGGTCCAGCAGCGAAAGTCCATCTCGCACCGACCCGTCGGCCGCGCGCGCGATCAGGGCCAGCGCATCGGCACTGAAACGCACATGCTCCGCCTGCGCCACACGGTCGAAATGCGCGGCCAGTTCCACCTGCGGCACGCGGCGCAGCGCGAAGGTCTGGCACCGTGACAGCACGGTCACCAGCACCTTGCGCAGTTCGGTGGTGGCGAAAATGAAGGTGACCTGTGGCGGCGGCTCCTCCAGCGTCTTGAGCAGCGCATTGAACGCGTTGCGTGAGAGCATGTGGACTTCATCGATGATGAAGACCTTCATGCGCCCCTGCATGGGACGGAAGCGGGTCGCCTCGATGATTTCGCGCACGTCATCCACGCCCGTGCGGGATGCGGCGTCGATTTCCAGCACATCGGGGTGCCTGTCCGCCAGGATCGCGACACAGTTGGGACACACGCCGCACGGGTCCGCCGTGGGGCCGCCGGTGCCATCCGGCCCGGTGCAGTTGAGCGCGCGCGCGATGATGCGGGCCGTGGTGGTCTTGCCCACGCCGCGCACGCCCGTCAGCATGAACGCATGCGCCACCCGCCCCTGCGCAAAGGCGTTGCGCAGGATACGGACGGTGGTTTCCTGCCCGATCAGGTCATCAAATGTGGTGGGGCGGTATTTGCGGGCCAGCACCCGGTAGGGTGCGGCGGGGGCTGCATCCGGCATGGCGGGCGCAGCGGATGACTGCGGTGCGTCACCAAACAGGCCGGGGCCATCTGCTGGCGGTGCAGGCAGCCCGGCCTCCTCGGAACGATCCTGATCCGACGGGACGGTCATTGATGCATCCGGGCTGGAGATAGTGGCCATCATGAACGGGCTACGATGGCAACACGGAAACTTGCAGGTGGAAGACCGGCCATAACCCGGACGAAACTTACTACGGCTGCTTCCTTCCGGACCTGACCAGGTTAGCAAGGTATCCGTCTACAACCGATCTCCCGAGCGGGTTCTAACACATACACCCGCCCCATGCACAAGGGGCGTTGCAAAAAATAGTGTCCCTGCCCTTACTCCCCTACGGCGGCACCGGACTGGTGACGCATGTCGGCCCCGCCATAATAACGCGCCTGCCCCACCCGGCCGATGCGCGGCCCACCGGCAAGAATGCTCTCGGCCACGCCCCACGGGGCATGTTCCTCGATTGTGTAGCCCTCATGCGTCAGGGTGCGCACCACGGCTGGGGACAGCGCGCCCTTTTCCACCTGCACCACGTCGGGCTGCCACTGTTCATGGATGCGCGGCAGGTCAACCGCCTGCTGCACGTCCAGCCCGTAATCGACCATGCCCAGCATTACCGACAGCACGATGGTTGGAATGCGCGACCCGCCCGGGCTGCCCACCACCATGACCGGCTGGCCCGCGCGCGAGACAATGGTCGGTGTCATGGAGGAAAGCGGCGTCTTGCCCGGCGCGATCGCATTGGCCGTGCTGCCGACGATGCCGAACATGTTCGGCGCGCCCGGCTGGCTGGAGAAGTCATCCATCTCGTCATTCATGACGATGCCCGTGCGCCCCGCCACGACACCCGCGCCGAACCAGCCGTTGAGCGTATAGGTCACGGCCACGGTCATCCCGTCACGGTCGGCAATGGAATAATGGGTGGTTTCCTCCTTTTCGCCTTCCGGCATGCCGGGGTGGAGACTGCCGGAGGAGACGGCGTGACCGGTGGGCAGGTGCTGGCGGACCTGCCGCGCATAGTCCGGGTCGACCAGATGGGCCACGGGATTGGTGACAAATGCCGGATCACCCAGGTCCTGCCGGTCGGCATAGGCGTGGCGCATGGCTTCGACCTCGCGCTGCACCGCCGGGGCCGTATGCAGCCCGAGGGCATGCATGTCATAGCCGGACAGGATGTTCAGCATCTCGCACAACGCAACGCCGCCACCGCTGGGTGGTGGCGCGGTATCGATATGATAGCCCCTGTATTCGCATGAGAGCGGCGCCATCACCCGGGTATGATAGCTGGCAAAGTCCCGGCGCGACAGGATGCCGCCGCCTTTTCTGCTGCTCCTTACGATTTCCCTTGCAATCGGACCTTCATAGAAGGCGCGCGCGCCATCGCGTGCGATACGTTCCAGCGTGCGGGCCAGGTCGGACTGGACCAGCTTCTCGCCCACCGCAAGCGGCGTGCCATCGGCATGCAGGAAGATCCTGCGGGCATACGGGTCCCTGGCAAAGACGGCGGTGGACGTATGCAGCAGGTCAACATCGCTTGGCTTGAGAACAAAGCCATCGCGTGCCAGGGCTATGGCCGGGGCCATCACATCCGCGCGCGGCAGCTTTCCCCAGCGGTCATGCACCTGCTCCATCCCCGCCACCGTGCCGGGAATGGCCACGGCCTTCCAGCCGGTTATGGAGGCACTGGCAATGACATGCCCCGACCCGTCCTGGTACATGTCCGGGGTTGCGGCGCCGGGCGCATGTTCCCGGAAATCAAGGAACGTGACATGGCCATCGGGCGTGCGGAGGGTCATGAATCCCCCACCCCCGATATTGCCGGCGGCAGGATAGACCACGGCCATAGCATAGCCCACCGCCACGGCGGCATCCACCGCATTGCCGCCACGCGCCAGGATGTCCGCCCCTACGTGGGAAGCTATATCCTGCGCGCTCACCACCATGCCATTGCGGCCCGGCACGGGGGCAAGCCCCACGGCCTGCCCGCCGGGTGTGGTTTCAAAGGCCAGCGGGTCAACGACCGTCGCCCCGATCGCCATGGGGGCGGCGGGTGCAAGGCAGGCAAGAAAAACCGCGCAATACCGCAGGTTGCCGGAAAAAGGCATGAAGGCTCCGTTCCTGATTGTCCCTGTTAGCCGTTCCCCACGGTGGGGACACGGCTCATGCCGCCGGATAGGGCGGGCAGGTAAAGCCTGCGGGGGAGAGTGTGAAAACCTCGCATCCGTCCTCGGTCACGCCAAGCATGTGCTCGAACTGCGCGGACAGGGACCGGTCACGGGTCACGGCAGTCCAGCCATCCTCAAGGATCTTCACATCAGGACGGCCCGCATTGAGCATAGGCTCGATGGTGAAGAACATGCCCGGACGCAGGACCAGCCCCTCACCGGGGCGGCCGTAATGCAGCACGTTGGGTGGCGCGTGGAAGGTACGGCCGATTCCATGGCCACAGAAATCCTCCACCACCGAAAACCGGCGCGCTTCGGCATAGGTCTGGATGATATGCCCGATATCCCCCAGCGTCGCTCCCGGGCGCACGGCATCGATGGACAGCATGAGGGACTCGTAAGTCGCCTCGATCAGCTTCTGGGCCTTTATGGGAATCCTGCCGACCGTGTACATGCGGCTGGTATCCCCGTACCAGCCATCAAGGATGACGGTCACGTCGATGTTGAGGATATCGCCATCCTTCAGCGCGCGCTCACCCGGTATGCCATGGCAGACGACATGGTTGATCGAGATGCAGCTGGATGCCGGATATCCCCTGTAGCCCAGCGTGGCCGGGACCGACCCGTTCTCGACCATGAAATCGTGGATCAGCCGGTCCAGCGTGGCCGTGGTGACCCCTTCGCGCACATGCGGCGTGATCATGTCCAGCGTGCGGGCGGCCAGTTGCCCGGCCGCGCGCATACCGGCAAAATCCTCTGGGGAATGGAGCTGGATTCCGCCGCCCCGCATGTCGCCTTCCATGGCGTGATCCTTTCCTGTACTCGACACATGACCACCCGCCCGCAGTCATGAAGGGACAACAGGAGCACGCCCGCCCTTCAGGCCGGGCGCACCGGATGGATGCTGCTTTCTATACCGCGCCTGTCGCGCGCTGTCAGCTTCGGGCTTTGTGGGTGGTGTGGGCCACATGCCCCATGCTGACCAGATGCACATGGGCACGAACCGGTGCCGGATGCACATGCACGACCATACCATGCCCGCGCCGGATACGGGTGTAGGAGGCGGGAATGCCCGGCGCCTCGGCCACTTCCATCGGCCTTGTGGCGTGCAGCCGGGCGGAAGCAAGGCTTGTCGTACCCTGCGCGCCACGCCTGCCCCACGCCGCATGCGCTGCCTGGGCACGCGCCAGTACCAGCGGGTGCAGGTCGGCGGGTGCCACGCCCTCGGCCTGGAAGCTGGCATCGAGCAGTTCCGCCATGGTGGTGTTGCGGCGGCCGTTGGACTTCGCCCCCATCACCACCCCGATCAGACGCACGTTCTCACGCACGGCGGAAGTGACGAGATTGTGCCCCGCCTCATCCGTGTAGCCGGTCTTGAGACCGTCGGCACCGGGATAGGCCCCCAGCATGGGGTCATGGTTGGGTACCGCATGGCCATGAAAATAGAAGCCGGGCACCGCGAAGTAATGGTAGTATTCCCCATAATCGACGATCAGGTGCCGCGCGAGGGTGGCAAGATCGCGCGCCGAGGTCATCTGCTCCGGATTCGGCAGGCCGGAGGCATTGCGGAACACGGTATCGTACATGCCCAGCCGGCCTGCCTCACGCGTCATCATCGCGGCGAAGCGGGTTTCGTCCCCGCCGCCCAGGAATTCACCCAGCGCGCAGGCCGCGTCATTGGCAGACTTGGTAACAAGCGCCAGGACCGCCTGCTCGACCGTAAGCGACGAACCGGGCCGCAGGCCCAGCTTGGAGGGTTCCATGGATGCGGCATGAACGGAAACCGGCATTGCCGCGTCCAGCATGACCTGTCCGGTCCGCACGGCCTTGAAAGTCAGGTACAGCGTCATAAGCTTGGTAAGGCTGGCGGGGTAGCGCCGCAGGTCCGGGTCCTGCTGGGACAGTACGGCGCCGGTGCGCGCATCCACCACGATGGAGCTGATCTGCCCCGCATACTGGGCGCGGGCGGCGTGCATGCCACCAAGGCCGATACACAGCCCCACGGTTGCCGTGACCTTGAGATGCAGGAAGGAGCGGATGGGAAAGCGGCTCATATGATGGGGAAACCTGCGCGTGCAATGTCAGTCATATGGCCTCCGGACATGCGGCATCACCGCACATCCCTCCATTCCATTTACGGGTTGCTGGTCTGCAACCATTCTAAAAGAAAGGTTTTCTATTCGTCCAGAGCGTATTTCCATTCCCATCATGGCGGAAGGATGGAGGCCATGAAGCCGGACGCAAAAAAATCCTTGTCTCCATGCAGCCTTACCCCTTTCAACCGGTGGCAAAGTTCCAATATGGTACCTGTCATGTCTGCTGATGCTCGTTCCTCCCTGTCCCGTTCCGTGTCATGGCCTGCAAGGTCAGGCACGCGCCCGCACGGTCATGGCGGCAATACGCCGCCGCGCCGCAACGGGGGGCAGGACACTCCCCCCGGCAATGACGACGGCATGATCGACGTGGTCATCCACACCCGCCCGCAGACCCGCAAGCCGGCGATGTACAAGGTGCTGATGCTCAACGACGACTACACGCCCATGGAATTCGTGGTGCATGTGCTGGAACGTTTTTTCCAGAAAAACCGCGAGGAAGCGACAGACATCATGCTGCACGTTCACAAACGTGGGGTCGGTGTGTGCGGGGTCTTTACGTATGAAGTCGCGGAAACCAAGGTAACACAGGTGATGGATCTGGCCCGCCAGAACCAGCACCCGCTGCAATGCACCATCGAGAAGGACTGACCCGACGGACAAGCACATCTTGCACCCCCCGCCGCGGCCCGATCACACACCCAGCCATTTTGTGCTGGCATTTCGCCCGCAACGGGACAAGGATTGTCCTGACTTACCGGTTATGATCTCCGGGGCCATGCTGGCCCCATCTGGAAAAGGAGCGTCTCGGCATGTTGTCACGTAATCTTGAACAGACGCTTCACCGTGCGCTGACACTGGCCGGCGACCGCCGGCACGAATACGCAACGCTTGAACATCTCCTGCTCGCCCTGATCGATGACCCGGATGCCGTAACGGTATTCCGCGCCTGCGGGGTCGACCTGAACAAGCTGCGCACCGACCTGACCGAATTCCTGGACAAGGATCTCGCCGGTCTGGCTGCGGACCGTACCGTTGATCCCAAGCCCACGGCCGCCTTCCAGCGCGTGATCCAGCGTGCCGCGATCCACGTCCAGTCAACCGGACGGGACGAGGTGACGGGTGCGAACGTGCTCGTGGCCCTGTTTGCCGAGCGCGAGAGCCATGCGGTGTATTTCCTGCAGCTGCAGGACATGACGCGGCTGGACGCGGTGAACTTCATCTCCCACGGCATTGCCAAGGCCCCGGACCGCTCCACGCGCCGCCCGGTGGCGGGCAGCCCGCCGGAAGGGAACGAAACCGAGGAACGCGGAAAGACCGGGCAGAAAAGCCAGGATGCGCTGTCCACCTACTGCACCAACCTCAATGAAAAGGCGCAGGCGGGCAAGGTCGACCCGCTGATCGGCCGCGACTCCGAAATCGAGCGCACGATCCAGATCCTGTGCCGCCGCACCAAGAACAACCCGCTTTATGTGGGTGATCCCGGCGTGGGCAAGACCGCCATTGCCGAAGGGCTTGCCAAGCGCATTGTCGAAGGTGACGTGCCGGAAGAGCTGCTCAATTCCACGATCTATTCGCTGGACATGGGCGCGCTGCTGGCGGGCACCCGTTACCGCGGTGATTTCGAGGAACGGCTGAAGGCGGTGGTGACCGAACTGGACAACAACCCCGGCTCCATCCTGTTCATTGATGAAATCCATACGGTCATCGGCGCGGGTGCCACTTCGGGCGGGGCGATGGATGCGTCCAACCTGCTCAAGCCGGCCCTGGCTGCAGGCACGCTGCGCTGCATGGGTTCGACCACGTACAAGGAATACCGCCAGCATTTCGAGAAGGACCGCGCCCTGGTGCGCCGGTTCCAGAAAATCGATGTGGCGGAGCCTTCGGTCGATGATGCGGTCAAGATCCTGCGCGGGCTGAAGGTCAATTACGAAAAGCACCACAAGGTGCGCTACACCGATGACGCGATCCGGGGTGCGGTGGAACTGGCTGCCAAGTACATCCATGACCGCAAGCTGCCGGACAAGGCCATCGACGTGATTGACGAGGTCGGGGCATCACGCATGCTGGTGCCTGAAAACCGCCGCCGCAAGACGGTCACGCTGAAGGATGTGGAGGATATCGTCGCCAAGATCGCGCGTATTCCGCCCAAGAGCGTGTCGTCCGATGACAAGGAAACGCTGCGTTCGCTCGAGCGTGACCTCAAGGGCATGGTTTACGGGCAGGACAAGGCGATCGAGGCCCTGACTGCCGCGATCAAGCTGTCACGTGCCGGGCTGCGTGATCCGGAAAAGCCGATTGGCAACTACCTGTTCTCCGGCCCCACGGGCGTGGGCAAGACGGAAGTGGCCAAGCAGCTTGCCAGCACGCTGGGAATCGAACTGATCCGCTTCGACATGTCCGAATACATGGAGCGGCATTCGATCTCGCGCCTGATCGGCGCGCCGCCGGGCTATGTCGGCTTTGACCAGGGTGGCCTGCTGACCGATGCCATCGACCAGCACCCGCATGCGGTCCTGCTGCTGGATGAAATCGAGAAGGCACACCAGGACCTGTACAACGTGCTGCTGCAGGTGATGGATCACGGGCGCCTGACCGACCATAACGGCAAGACGGTGGACTTCCGCAACGTGGTCCTGATCATGACGACCAATGCGGGTGCCGCGGATCTGAGCAAGGAGGCGATCGGCTTTGGCCGCACCTCGCGTGAAGGCGAGGACGAGGATGCGATCAAGCGCCTGTTCACGCCGGAGTTCCGCAACCGGCTGGATGCGATCATTCCCTTTGCCAACCTCTCGCCGCATGTGGTGGACCGGGTGGTGGAGAAGTTCATCTTCCAGCTGGAAGCGCAGCTGGCGGACCGTAACGTGATGATCGAAATCTCGTCCGCCGCGCGCGAATGGCTGGCCGAGCGTGGTTACGACCGCCTGTATGGCGCACGCCCGCTGGGCCGTGTCATTCAGGAAAACATCAAGAAGCCGCTGGCGGAGGAACTTCTGTTCGGCAAGCTGGCCAATGGCGGGGTGGCCAAGATCTCGCTCAAGGATGGCAAGCTGGATTTCGAATACATCTCCCATGCAAAAAATGCTGCCGCCGAAGGCGATGAAGGCGACAGCACGCGTGAGGAGGAAGCGGCGGACTGACGCCATCCATTCCGCATTTCCTACAGAACTGATAAGGACAGGGATCAGAAATGATCCCTGTTTTTATGTGTACCATCCCGAAAGAACCCATGCTCACCGCACTGATCTACGTTCCCGCTGCTTTTGCTGAAATTGGTGGCTGCTTCTGTTTCTGGGCATGGATGCGCCTTGGCCGATCGGCGCTGGTGCTGGTGCCGGGCTGTCTTTCACTGGTGCTGTTCGCATGGCTGCTGACCTTCAGCCCGGCCGATAATGCGGGCCGGGCCTATGCCATTTATGGTGGTGTCTATATTGCTGCCAGCCTGATCTGGTCATGGCTGGTGGAGGGCCTGCCACCCGACCGGTGGGATCTGGGCGGGGCGGCCATCTGCCTGGTGGGGGCGGCGATCATCCTGCTAGCCCCGCGTGGCTGAACGCCTGTAAATCAGAGAGACGTTTCTGGCGAAGCTTTTTTCAAAAAGCTTAAAAAAGACGCCGCCTTTTTGAAAAAGGCGGCCCCAAAAACTTTTATTCTTCTTTTTACTGATACCGGGTCCCGTTAACCACCACATAGCCTTCAACCGGCCAGCTTTTGCCGGTGCCATGGTGGGTCCAGTCGATTCCCTGGCTCTGCGGGTTATCATAGTAATAGCGTCCCAGCACATCGGTCTGGTCGCCCTTGGCCACCCATGGCCATGTGGGCGCGGTCATACGGTCCAGATCGGATACGATGCGAATGGACACACCCTGCCCCACATCAACATAGAAATAACCATGCAGCCCGCTGCGGGTCCGCTTTGCGGCGGAAACCGTGATCACACGCCCGCATACATGCTCGACCCGGTCGGGATGGGGGGTCTGTGCGCTTTCCTCGGCCTTCAGATCCGTCAGGAATTTGCTGTTATCACAGGACTCGGGCACGGGGCTGGCTATGGGCTGTGCCTTTTCCTTCCCTTCCCCGCCGATCTGCGCACTTTCCTCACGCGCTTCGTGCCGGTGGCGGTGGTGACGGGCATGGGCGGCGGGCGCAAGCGCGCCCTGCACCGCCAGAAGGGCCGCAAGCCCCATTACCCCGCGTAGCGGCCAGCGTGTCGCTGCCATCATTGTGCTCCCTTCATGCAAGATCACAATCTTTTGCGGGGTGTGGGCCGGTGCGTCAATGCAGGGCGCTGTTACCGGATTTCGGGGCTTCGGCCTCAAGCTGCCTGCGGGCCTTTTCCATTTCCTGCTCCATGGCAGGGTCGGATGCGGGCATCTTCAGGTGCAGCTTTTCCAGTGCGTCGATAATGGCCTCGATCACTACCAGGCGTTCAAACCATTTCTGGTCGGCCGGCACGACAACCCATGGCGCATCGGGGTGGGCGGTACGGCGGATCGCCTCCTCATAGGCACGCTGATAGTCATCCCAGTACTGCCGCTCATGGATATCGGAGGGCGAGAACTTCCAGTTCTTGGTGCGGTGCTCGATCCGGCGCAGGAAGCGCCTGCGCTGTTCTTCCTTGGACAGGTGCAGGAAAAATTTGAGTACCAGCGTACCCTGCCGCGCCAGATAGCGCTCGAAATGGTTGATATCGTGGTAGCGGTCTTCCCAGAAGGTGGACTTGTGCCGCAGGGTGGGTGGCAGGCATTCGTGCTCCAGCAGTTCGGGATGCACGCGGGTGACCAGCACTTCCTCGTAATGGCTGCGGTTGAAGATGCCGATGCGTCCCGCCGCGGGGGCGGCAAGATGCTCGCGCCACAGATAGCCATGCGACAGTTCGACCGGCCCGGGCTGCTTGAACGACGTAACACTGACACCCTGCGGGTTGATGCCGGACATGACATGCTTGATCACGCCATCCTTGCCACCCGCGTCGAGTGCCTGCAGCACGACCAGCAGCGACCATGTTCCATTGGCATACAGGAGCGACTGCAACTGGGAGAGACGGCCAATACGCTCCCTGAGCAACTGCTTGCCGGTTTTCTTGTCCAGCCCACAGGCTTCCGCCGCCCGGGTGGGGCAGGCGGCAAGGGAGAAATCATGGCCATTATGAACGGTGAAACGGCGGGCAAGCTTATTGGAGGTATTTTTTTTGGGCATACTCAGTCCTTCATGCCACGTGCGACCGACAGGCCACCGGCGGCCTGACAGGTAGGCATGAGTTCGATCTCGTTGATGTTGACGTGGCGCGGCAGGGAAAGCACCCACGCTACCGTCTCGGCAATATCGGCCGGCAGCAGGGGCTTGGTGCCTTCGTACACGGCCGCCGCCTTCGCATCATCACGCAGGCGCACGTTACTGAACTCACTCCCCCCGCACAGGCCGGGTTCAAGGTTGGTGACACGCACGTTGTTCCCCAGCAGGTCACAGCGCAGGTTGCGGGTGAACTGGCGGACAAAGGCCTTGGTCGCCCCGTACACGTTGCCACCCGTGTAAGGGTAGATAGCCGCCGTGCTGCCCAGCGCAATGACATGGCCCCGGTCGCGCGCCACCATGCCCGGCAGCAGCACGCGGGTCAGTTCCACCATGCCGGTGATATTGGTGGAGATCATGGTCTGCCAGTTGGCGATATCGGCCTCCTGCGCCTTTTCCATGCCCAGCGCCAGGCCTGCGTTGTTGATCAGCACATCCACATCGCGCCAGTCGGCTGGCAGGCTGGCTGGCATCCCTGCAATGGCTGCGGCATCATTCATGTCCAGGCGAAAGGGCAGCAGGTCGGGACCAAGGCGTGCCGCCAGTTCATCAAGCCGTTCCTGCCTGCGCCCGGTCGCGATGACCCGGTAGCCATCCTGGACGAGGCGTTCGGCAATTGCCTTGCCAAATCCGGCGGTTGCTCCGGTTACCAGTGCAATCTGCTGCATCGTGCTTCTCCTGCTGGGGTACGGGGCAGCCTTGCATATCGGCATGCTCCCGTCATGGGTGGGATGGATATCAAGCGATCCCGTACCTGAAATGGTTGCAAATCAGGTCAAATCCGGTTCTATGGTGGTGCATGGCTTCATTCACGACAACTCCAGGCTGCAGCCTGACCGGTCACCTTCTGGTGGCCACCCCTGCCCTGACCGACCCTGCCTTCGCGCGCAGTGTCGTCTACCTGTGTGCCCACACGCCCGAGGACGGGGCGATGGGCCTTGTCGTCAACCGCCGTCTGTCCCAGCCGGTGCTGGATGACGTGCTTGAACAGCTTGGCATTGCCCCCGTGCCACCCCGCCGGCGCATCAACCTGTGCGCGGGCGGCCCGATGGATAACGGGCGCGGCTTCGTGCTTCATACATCGGACTGGAGTGGTGACGGCAGCCTGCCGGTGGACCGCACCACCACGCTGACCGCAAGCCTGGATGTGCTGCGCGACATTGCTGATGGCAATGGCCCCAGCAATGCCCTGCTGGCCATGGGTCACGCAAGCTGGGACGCGGGACAGCTGGAAGAAGAGATGCTGCATCATGACGCATGGGTCGCCGCGCCCGCAACCAAAGCCATCGTGTTCGGCCCCGACTACAATGCCAAATGGCGGCAGGCCCTGGCCAGCGTGCAGATCGACCCCGCATGGTACAGCATGGCGGCCGGCCACGCCTGATCCGGCCGGGCCTGCCTACCAGCGCAGCGAGGGCACGCAGGCCGCCGGGGCCAGCCCGGCGGCCGTGGCTTCGGCCACCGCCAGGTCATGATCCGGATTGCGCCCTTCTGCCCAGCTGCCACCCAGCATTTCCTGATGGATGCCACCCAGCACCCAGCAGCCGTCAATACCGGCGGTTTTCGCACCACGCATGTCGGTCGCCAGTGCGTCACCCAGCGCCAGAACGCGTGCGCGCGGCACGTCCAGCAGTGACAGCGCCAGTTCATAGACTTCCGGATAGGGCTTGCCGATCCAGCGCACCGCGCCATCATGCGCTTCATACCAGCTTGCCATCGCACCCGCGCAGATCAGGCGCTGGGTGCCCCGGATGACCTGCTGGTCGGGATTGGCACAGACCATGGGCAGTCCATGCGCCACACACTGCTCCAGCAGCGGCAGGTACGGGGTGACGTCTTCCTCCCCCAATGCCGCATCGGGGCCGGTATTGAGCACGAAATCAGCCTGCGCCGGGTCGGTCACGACATCAACATCCAGCCCGGCATGGATATCAACGTCCCGGTCGGGGCCAAGATGGATCATGCGGCGGCCAAGCCGCGCAAACCACGGGTCGGTGCGCGCGGCCAGCAGGCGATGCGTGCATTCGCCACTGGTCATGATGCCATCATAAAGATCGGCGCTCACGCCCATCCGGCGCAGTCCCGGTTCCACCGTTGCCGTCCGACGTGGCGCATTGGACAGCAGCACCACGCGACGGCCCGCCGCGCGCATGTGCCGCAGGCAGTCCAGCACACCGGGATAGGGTGCGACACCGTTATGCACCACACCCCACAGATCAACGATATAGCCGTCATAATCGCCATTCAGGCTGGCCAGCCCGTCATGCCACTTCATCACAGCGCCGTCCCCCTGGCATCGGCCAGTGTCTCGAAACCATGGGCGCGCAGGGCGCGGCGGGTCTCGGCCTTCAGGCGATCGAGGATTGCCGGTCCTTCATACACATACGCGGTATAGACCTGCACCAGATCGGCACCCATGCGCACGCGGTCCACGATGTCGGCCCCGGTTTCGATCCCGCCACATGCCACCAGCGCCACGCGTCCGGCAGCAACCTTCGCCACGCGTGCCAGCATGTCCTGTGCCAGCGCACGCAGCGGGCGACCGGACAGGCCCCCCGTCTCATCCGCATGGGGGCCGAGCAGCCCGGCCGGGCGCGAGATGGTGGTGTTGGACACGATCAGCCCCTGCACGCCGCCCGCAATGGCGGCCTCGACCACGGCGGGCACGTCATCATGCGCGATATCGGGCGAGAGCTTGACCAGCAGCGGCGGCCGTTCGGGGTGGGCGGCGCTGATCGCATCCAGAATGCCCTTCAGCCGCGAGGCCTCCAGCAGGTCACGCAGCCCCGGCGTGTTGGGGGATGAAAGGTTGATGACAATGTAATCGGCATAATGCTTCACGCGCCCGACCAGCATCGGGTAATCGCGCTCGGGGTCGGCGCCGGTCTTGTTGATGCCAAGATTGGCCCCCACCGGTACGCGCGCACCCGCCGGTGCGCGGCGCGGCGAGGATACGCGATGCAGCCGCGCCATGCGCACGGCAAAACGGTCGATACCCTGATTGTTGAAGCCCATGCGATTGATGATGGCGCGGTCCTGCGTCAGGCGGAACAGGCGCGGCTGCGGGTTGCCCGGCTGCGGGCGGGGTGTGACGGTCCCGGCCTCCACAAACCCGAAACCCGAGCGCGCCAGCGGGCGGACAACCTGGGCATTCTTGTCAAAGCCCGCCGCCATGCCGATGGGGTTTGGAAAACGCAGCCCCATGGCCCGTACCGACAGGGCCGGATCATCATTGCCGGGACGAACGACCCCGCCCAGACCAAGGTGCAGGGCATCAAGGGCGATACGATGGGCGACCTCGGGGTCCAGGCGGCGCATCAGCGGCAGAATCAGGCGCGACATAATATTCATGCTGAAAATGTTGCCGCAATTCCGCGCCGGGGGAAAGGGGGAACCACCCCTGTCAGGGCTGCATCCCCCCACATTACGGCAGGCGGGACAAAAGAGCGTAACGGTGCCGCCAATGGCCTGACCATGGGCGGGGCATTGGCGGGATTTGGAAATGCTGCCCCATATCCGGCGGGACAAACGGAAGCTGGAGCAGGGAAATCATTTCATGACAGGACCGTCTGCACGCCTGATGGCCGCAACCGTAATGACCCCTGCAGGCACGGTTTGCGCAGCCCGGGCAGCCCTGTCGGTCCCCTTTCCCGGTCTGCTGCCCGCGCAATCTGCCCATTGTCCGCATGATGGCACAAATGTCCCGGCCATCGCGCCAGATGCCCTCATTCCTGCAGAGCCGACCAATGCTCCGGCGCGAACAAAACCCATCATATCCCAAGCATGGCACGACAACGGCACCGCCCGGGAGTATCATGCCTTTATGGTTACGGCCCGGATTGGTACGACACTAGCGCTCCTGCCTATCGAAGCGGTACGCCCGCCTGAGGGCGGCATGCCAGAACCATCACCCGCGACACTGCACATTTACAGGCTGGTTGCCTTCCGATGGCCTTGCGGGATGGATCCCGCTTTATGTCCGGTTGTTGGGCGATATTCCGCTGAAAGGCCGGTTCAGCGGTGCTGACCAGACCATGGCACCGGCAACCGGTCATGTTCCCCCGGCCCGTCATTCCGCCCCTGTGGGCACAGGCTGGCCAGGACATGCGTGCTGCCGGCAAAACCCTGCAAGGACAGGATTTCCAGCCCGCCGCCAATCCGGCTCCGATACCGGATTACGTATTGTCTGCGTCTAATATGAATTTCCACATGCCAACACATTCTTCATCCCGGAAACTGCCTTGCAATATACTGTTTGTTGTTTTGTTGGTTGAAAACAATATGGCTTTTGAAGACGGGGAGTTTTCTTTATCCAGTATATAATATTCCCCATCCATCTTTTTTCCAGACCAGATATCATAACCGATACCTGATACCCCTATATATGATATGGATATATTATCTCCATTTATGATGACTTCAGCATCATATTCATCCCGATCATCCAGCTCATGGTAATCAGTTACCTTATATTTTGCCATTGATCGCTTACTTTACTTATTCAATGTGTCATGGGCCATTCCGTCCGACCGGTCGCCCGACTGGTCCGGTGCGGGTTTCGAGGCATCCACCGCAGGGGCCTGATCGGTAGGGAAGCGGATCAGGTAATAGGGCGGCACCCGCAGGTCATGCCCACCGTTCATCCCGCCCAGCCGGTTCCACTGCCCCAGCGTGCAGTAGACCATGCCACCGTCAACAAATATGCCATCAGGCGAGAGGATGCGCGGGTCGTGCACCATGGTATCGAACGAACCATCGGTATTACGGCGGAAAATGGCATCGTGCTCGAAATTGGTGGTATAGATGCGCCCCTGCGCATCATTGGCCAGCCCGTCGGCCACGCCCTTTTCCCCCAGGTCACGGATACCGGCGGCAAGCCCTGCATCATCCCTGGAAAAATCGGACAGCAGGCTGGTGGGAATGCTGTACAGCCGCCTGCCGGTCAACTGGCTGTAATACAGCGTGCTCTGATCGGGCGAGAGGGTGATGCCATCCACCCCGCCCCATACGAAGGCAGGCGGGTGCCGTGGCGGGTCGAACACCAGCGGTCGTCCTTCCACCACCGCCATGAAGCCGCGCTCGGCCTTGATGGAAGGGTGGTCGGCCAGCACCCGGCGCTGGCGGCCGGTAGCAATATCCACCACCACAAGGGCAGGTGACATGCCGAACGAGGAATCGGTGACATAGACCGTGCCCTGCGCCCCATGGGTCAGGTCGACGCGCAGGTCGTTCATGTGGCTGTCGGGCAGCAGGGTGGGCGCGTGCAGCACGATGCTGGCAAAGATGCGGTTGGTGGCCGGATCGATCCCGATGACCTTGGCCGCCCCCGGTGCCAGCGGCTGGCCCGCCAGCTTGCCATCATCAATGGCCCACAGGCGGCCCTGCGTATCGGTGGTCATGCCGTGGATGGACATGAGCCTGTCCGCCGCCGGGCGGTCGGAGGGCATGCTGTGCGCCGCATCGGGATAGGGATAAAGCCTGCCGTCCTTGAGTTCCGCCAGCGTTGCCCCCCTGTGGTTGACCGCATGGCGGGGAAAGCCCACGAACACCCGCCCATGGGTGACCGCAACGCCCGATGGCCCCGGCCCCTCGAACCGGGCCACGACCTCGAACGGGCCGGAGGAGGCGATGCCATGGTCCCGGTTGGTTACCGCCGGTGCGGGCGGGGCCGCCTGTGCCACGCCACCCAGCGCCACCAGCAGTGACACGATGGCACCCGGCCTGCCCCACCTGTGCATGGACATTGTCATCATTCCCCCCGTGCGCGCTGCCTGCCGCCCATTCATGCAAGCCCGTGCGTGCAGGGCAACCGGGCGTGGCGCGCGCGGCTCTTCACAATCAGTTCATGGGCAGGGACGCTGGCGGATGCTCGGGCGAGAGGGTGCGGCGGACCCTGCCCACATCGGCTGCGGTGACGGCGGGCGCATTGTTGCCCCATGCCGCCCGGATGAAGGTGACCGTATCAGCCACCGCCGCATCATCCATGCGCGCGGCAAAGCCGGGCATGACAAAAGCGGAGGGCGCCTGCCGCGTCGCGCGCAGCGTATTGCCCTCCAGCACGATGCGGATGAGGGAGTCGGGGGCCGTGTCCATCACCACCGGGTTGCCCGCCAGCGGCGGGAAGGTCGTGGGGTAACCGCGTCCGTCGGTGCGGTGGCAGGCGGCACAGCTGTCCACATACAGCCGCGCGCCACGGGCCGATACATCCCCCCCATGCAGCGCCTGGCTGGCTGCCGGGTCATAGGTCCAGCCCCCCGCCACGGCCGGCGCGGTGGGCGACAGGGTCTTGAGATAGCGGGCTATGGCCAGGCGGTCCCCATCAGTCATGTGCTGGGTGCCATGGCCAATGGCATCGGTCATGCCGCCAAAGGCCGCCCCCAGCGGCATGCGACCCGTGGCAAGGAAGCGCGTGATATCCTGTTCGCTCCAACGGCCCAGCCCCGTGCGGTCCTCGCCGCGCAGGCTGACGGGCCGCCAGCCATCCACCGCATCCCCGCCAGACAGGTAAAGCGGCCCATCCTGCGCCGTCAGCGCCTTTTCCTGCATGGTGATGGCGCGGGGCGTGTGGCAGGCGCCACAATGGCCCGGCCCCTCGACCAGATAGCTGCCACGGGCCACCAGCGGGTCGGGGAACTGGCGTTCAGCCATCGCGTGGCGGATATCCTGCGGGTCGGGCGCAAACAGCCAGCGCCACACGGCCAGCGGCCAGCGCATGGACAGCGGCCATGTCATGCCATCCTGCACCACCGGCGTACCCACGGGTTTCACGCCGTGCATGAAGTAGGCGTACAGCGCATGCATGTCCTCATCCGTCATGCGCGCATAGGATGGATAGGGCATGGCCGGATACAGGCTGGCCCCGTCGCGACGGATGCCCTTTTGCAGGGCGCGCGCGAACTCGGCTTCCGAATACGAGCCTATGCCCGCCTTCGGGTCGGGGGTGATGTTGGGGGCGTACAGCGTGCCAGTAGGCAGGTGGAACGCAAGCCCGCCCGCAAAGGGCGCGCCACCGGGCACGGTGTGGCAGGCCCCGCAATCGGATGCAATGGCCACGTATTCGCCGCGCGCCACCACATCATCGTCCGCCCGCGCGCCACGACCGGGCACGGCAGCCGCCACAAGCCCGGCCAGCACCAGCAGCCAGCGCCCCGTCCTCGCGTTCATCCCCCTCATCCCGCCAGCGGCCCGGGATGGGCAAGATAGGTGGTGCGGATATGGTGCGCCGCCCAGTACGCAAGGGCCGCGACCATGCCGGTCGGGTTATAGCCCGTCCCCTGCGGGAAAGCGTTCGCCCCGATGACAAACACGTTATGCACATCCCATGACTGCAGGTAGCGGTTGAGCGCGCTGGTGCCGGGGTCCGTTCCCATCACCGCGCCGCCGCCCAGATGGGTGGTCTGGTAATGCCGTGTATCGAACGGCTTGCCGAACTCCCGCCTGGTCAGGTGCACCTGGCGCGCGCCCATGGCCTTCGCCACATCACCGATTTTGTCGACCACGTAGCGGTTCATGCAGATGTCGTTGTCTTTCCAGTCAAATGTCATGCGTAGCAGCGGCTGGCCGTGGTCATCCTTCCATGTCGGGTCAAGGTCCAGGTACACATCCCGATAGGCCATGTTGGCACCGTGCGCGTCGATCCGCAGGGAATGGCGGTAGGTGTCGATCATTCCCGCCTTCCACGCACTGCCCCACCGTGGCGTGCCCGGCGGCCCGCCGGATTGGGCTGCCGCGATGGCCTTCACACCCGCCTGATTGACCCATACCGGCGAGCCGCCTACGAAACCCAGCGGCCCGTGGTCAAAGTTCTCGCTGTTGAAGTCGTCAAACGCCACGCCGCCGCCGCCCGTGCCAACATACTGGTTGGTCTCGACCTTCGGGTCGAGCCAGACGGTGCTGGTGGTCACGTTCTGGTAGACGAAATTGCGCCCCACCACCCCTTCGTTCCTGGCCGGGTCGTACGGCCTGCCTATGCCCGAGAGCAGCATCAGCCGCACGTTATGGAACTGGAAGGCACTGAGGATGACCAGTTCGGCAGGCTGGGTAACGGTGTTGCCCTCGGCATCGGCATAGGTGACACCCGTGGCGCGTCGGCCATCGGAATCCAGTTCCACCTTCAGCACGTTGCAACTGGCGCGCAGTTCAAACAGCGGATGGCGGCGCAGGACGGGCAGGATGTTCACATTGGGCGAGGCCTTGGAATACATGTAGCAGGCATACCCGCTGCAGTAGCCGCAGAAATTGCACGGCCCCATCTGCGCGCCATACGGATTGACATACTGGCGCGATGCATTGGCGGCGGGCAGGGAATAGGGGTGGAAACCCGCTTCCTCCGCCGACTTGCGGAACAGATGGGCGGTATAGACATCCTTGAGTGCAGGCAGTGGAAAATGGTCCGAGCGTGAGGGGGAGAACACATTGCCCTTCCCCACCACCTCGCCATTGACCCTGTACGGCTCGCCCGATGTGCCGAACACCTTCTCTGCCCTGTCGAAAAAGGGTTCGAGTTCCTCATACGTCACGCCATAATCCTGCAGGTTCATCCCCTCGGGTATGAACTTCGTGCCGTATTTCTCGATCACGCGCGTGCGCAGGCGCAGGTCATCGGGTGGCATGCGGAAATGCACGCCCGACCAGTGCAGTCCCGCGCCGCCTACCCCCTCACCGGGCAGGAAGGCGGCCATGCGGCGATAGGGGAGTGCGACCTGCCGGCTGTTGTTGCGGATGGTGACTGTGTGTTTGGACAGGTCCTGGAACAGTTTGTAGCGGAAATTGCCCTCAAGTTCGTCAATCGAGGCAGGATAGGCACCATCGGATGCCGTGCCCCGGTCCGGCCCACGCTCCAGCACCACGACCGAACGCCCGGCCTCCGTCATTTCCTTGGCCATGATGCTGCCGGCCCAGCCGCCGCCCACGATCACCACATCAACCGGGTCAAGCCTGCGTGCGTCCGTGCTCATGCCCTCTCTCCCGAAATGGAGACACTGCCCAGCGGGTAATGGGCGCCGTACTGGTCCACCCAGTCCATGAAATCGGCCCGCGCACCGGGAAAGCCCAGCATGGTCCAGCCACCCAGCCCGGTATTGCCGCCATGGATGGGGTCACTGAAGGCCCCTTCCATCACATTGGCCAGCAACTGATCAAAAAATACGGCCGAGGGAATATCGCCAAAGACCAGGCTGCCCTTTTCGGCGGCCTGCAGCAGGCCGTCCTGAACGGCGGGCGCCAGGGATGCAAAGGGCCGGCCATGCCGGGTTGCGGCATGCGCGTTCATGCCCGCGATGCCGTGTCTGTACAGGTCACGCGGGGCATAGGGCAGCTGGTAGCCCAGATTGTCCGGCCCCTGCACGAAGGGACCGGACATGTACCACTGCTCGCCATGGGCGTAGGGGGTATCCATCTGGCGGTCAATGAAGCGCGGCACATCCAGCGCCACGGCACCGGGGCCATTGGCATCGGCGGGAATAAGCCGGTCACAGGCGGCGACAAGGAACGCCCATTCGGCTGCATCGAAAAACCGGGGGCTGTATGGTGTCCTTCCCGCCGGACCGGCCCGGCCGGATGAGGTCAGGACCGTGCTGCAGGCCGCCGCTGAAGCCAGTCCCTGCATAAATCGCCGCCGCGACGACGTGAACCGTAAACCGCCAGTACCCAAAAAATCTCTTCCCGCTGCATGATATCCACATGGTCCCGACAGGCTCACTATAGCCGTGAGCCCTGCGAAGATGCCTAGACCCTTTTCCCGTCATTTCCATTAATGCAAGAAAATATGATCAACACAAACCCGCAGGGCCGTATCCCGTTACCGCAGCACCCGGTCGGGTGCATAATGTTTCCTGCCTGCTGTCAAGGGCACGCCTGGCGAAAACCATAATCCACGCACCCGTACAGGTTCCCTTGACGCCGGATGGAAAAACACGAAGCGGGGGTCATCCACACAAGACGGCGCCACGACCACACCGCCGTCTTGACCCGTGGGACGGGGGGCAATATCCCGCCTTTCATGCGTATTTTCCTTTTCCTGCTGCACAGGCTTGGCGTTACATGCCTTGCCTCCATGACTGATGCCGCCATGGGCTATCCGCAGGCGCTCGTACGCCGCATCGGGCATCCGGTCATATGGATCGGGGGGCTGGTCGGCGCGCTTGACCGGCATCTCAACACGACAGACCGCACGCTCGGGCAGCGCAGGCTGGCGGGGTACGCTGCGGCCGGGGTGACTGCTACCCTCCCCACCGTCATTGCCATCGTGATGGTCCGCGTGATCCGGTGGCTCCTGCCGCGCTGGCTGGCGCTGCCGGTTACCGCCGTGCTGGCCAGCACGCTTGTGGCGCAGCGGTCGCTGCACGACCATGTGCTGGCCGTGGCACATGCGGCGGACGAAGGCCTGCCCGCCGCGCGCCGCGCCGTGTCCCACATCGTGGGGCGCGACCCCGAACAGCTGGATGAGGCGGGCGTGCTGCGTGCCGCGACCGAAACACTGGCCGAAAATTTTTCCGATGGCATCGTGGCCCCCCTGCTGTGGATGGCGGCGGGTGGCCTGCCGGGCGCGGTCTTCTACAAATCCGTCAATACGGCGGACAGCATGATCGGCCACCGTACGCCGCGACATGAAGCCTTTGGCTGTGCCGCGGCCCGGCTGGATGATCTGGTCAACCTGCCTGCTTCCCGCCTGTCGGCCATATGGATCATTCTTGCCGCCCTGACGCTGCCGGGCATGCGTGCCGGTGCCGCGCTGCGTATCGTATGGCGCGACGCCCGGGCCCATCGTTCACCCAACGCGGGCTGGCCGGAGGCTGCCATGGCGGGCGCCCTGGGCATACGCCTGTCCGGCCCGCGCAGCTATGACGGCGTATGCGTGGCCGAGCCCTGGGTGGGGGACGGCACGCCCGTGCTGCGCCCCGATGACCTGTATCGCGCCCTTGCCCTCTATCGCCGGGCCTGCGTGATCCAGACGCTGGCGGGGCTGTCAGCCCTCGGCCTGCTCGCACGCCGCCCGCGCGGGCGCTGATACAGGATTCACGGGCCGGGCCAGTTCCAGCAGGGCATCAATGTCAAGATGCGCTTCCAGATGGTCGGCCAGCGCATCAAGGGCCGCGTCAATCCGCGTATCATGGTCATGCCCGTGCGATATGCCCCCCAGCCGTGCCAGCAGCGCCGCCCGCGCATGCCCGTCGGCCAGCAGGCCATGCACATAGGTGCCCCATATCCGCCCCGACGGGCTGACCGCGCCATCGGGCCGGCCGTCCAGATCGGTCAGGGGACGGGCTGCATGGTCCGGACCACCGGTGCGGCCCATATGCATCTCGTACCCCCGCAGGCGGGCCTGTTCGGGCAGGAGATGGCCGGTCACTTCCTCCAGTCGCTTGTCACCCTCCAGCACGGTGGTCACATCCAGCAGGCCCAGACCCGCCACCGTTGCGGGCGGCCCCTCGATCCCGGCGGGGTCGGCAATGGCATGCCCCAGCATCTGGTAGCCGCCGCATATGCCCAGCACATGCCCGCCCCGGCGCACATGGGCATGGATGTCGATATCCCACCCCTCCGCCCGCAGGGCCGCCAGATCGGCAATCGTGGCCTTGGCACCGGGCAGGATGATCAGGTCACATGATGGCAGTACCCGCCCACGGGGCACCATCGTCAGGGATACGCCATCTTCTGCCGCCAGCGGGTCGAGATCATCGAAATTGGCAATCATGGGCAGGCAGGGCACGGCGATGCGCACACCCCCATACGCCACGGCCCCCCCTGGCGCCAGGTCCGCCGCATCTTCCGCCGGCAGGTCACGCACGCGCTCCAGAAACGGTACAAGCCCGACGGGGCGCCAGCCCGTGGAAGTGGCAACCGCCGCCATCCCCGCCGCGAACAGTGATGGGTCGCCCCGCATACGGTTGACGATAAAGCCTTTTATACGCCGTGCATCCTCCGTCGCCACCACGGCCTGCGTGCCCACCAGGCTGGCGATGACCCCGCCACGGTCAATGTCGCCCACCAGCACGACATTGATGTCGGCCGCCTGCGCGAAACCCATGTTGGCGATGTCATCGGCGCGGAGATTGACTTCGGAAGCGGAGCCAGCCCCCTCCACCAGCACGATGTCCGCCTGTGCCGCGAGGGTGTGGAAGCTCTCCAGCACCTCGGGCATCAGGCCACGCTTGAAGGACTGGAAATCCCGCGCCCTTACCTGCCCGCGCACCCTGCCACGCACCACAAGCTGCGAGCCGGTCATGCCCTGCGGCTTGAGCAGAACGGGATTCATGTCCACGCAGGGCGACACCCCGCAGGCACGCGCCTGCAGCGCCTGCGCGCGCCCGATCTCACCCCCGTCTGCCGTGACTGCGGCGTTGTTGGACATGTTCTGCGGCTTGAACGGCCGCACCCGCAGCCCGCGCCGGACCAGCGCGCGGGCCAGACCCGCCACCAGCACCGACTTGCCCACGGACGAGCCGGTACCCTGAAGCATGAGGGCGCGGGCCACCATCAGAACTCGATCCCGGCCTGCGCCTTGACCCCTTTCTTGAAGTGATGGGCCACCTGCGTCATTTCGGTAACCAGATCGGCTGCCTCAATCATGGCGGGGCGGGCGTTGCGGCCGGTCACCACCACATGCTGCATGGCGGGGCGGGCGGCGATATCGGCCAGCACCTCCTCGATGGGCAGGTAGTCGTAGCGCAGCGCGATATTGAGTTCATCAAGGATCACCATGCTCACATCCGCGCGCTTCAGCGCCGCGCGGGCTTCCGCCCAGGCCGTGCGGCAGTTGGCGATGTCGCGCGCGCGGTCCTGCGTGTTCCATGTAAAACCCTCGCCCAGAGCATGCCATTCCACCTGGTCGCCAAAGCGTTCCAGCGCCTTGCGCTCCCCCGTGTTCCACGCACCCTTGATGAACTGGATAACCACGATGCGCCCGCCATGGGCCAGCGTGCGCAGCGCCATGCCGAAGGCGGCGGTGGACTTGCCCTTGCCGGCACCGGTATGCACGGCCAGCAGTCCCTTCTCTATGGATTTGCTGCTGACCTCCCTGTCCTGCACTTCCTTGCGCCTGGCCATTTTTTCACGGTGGCGGATTTCTTCGGGGGTAAGGGTCATTTCATCTCCATCGGCAGTCCTGCCACCACAAAGACAACACGCGCGGCCTCACGCGCAATAGCCTGGTGCAGCAGACCCGCCTCATCACGAAAGCGCCGGGCCAGCGCATTGTTGGGCACGATCCCCTGCCCCACTTCGTTCGAGACCAGTACCGTAGGCCCCGCCCGGCGGCCAAGGGCGGCCAGCAGTTCCTGCGTTGCCTGCCCGACATCACGCTCCGCCAGCATGAGATTGGTCAGCCACAGGGTCAGGCAGTCCACCAGCACGGGGCGGGCGGCCAGCGCATCCAGCGTGCGCGGCAGGTCGAGCGGTTCCTCCACCGTCTGCCAGTCCTTTCCCCTGCGGGTGCGGTGGGTGGCGATGCGGGCGGTCATTTCCCCATCATGGGGCTGGCATGTGGCCAGATAGGCCCATGGCGCGGGCCAGTGGGGGAACAGCCCTTCCGCAAAACGGCTTTTGCCCGAGCGCGCGCCACCCAGTACAAGAATGCAGCCCTGCATGCCGCCAGAACCGGGCTGTGGGGGGTGCGCCTTCATTTTCTTCTCCGCCATCTTGCATCATGGCCCATAAGACCACACAACGCTGTGCATGCCACCCCGTCTTTCCCCCCCGCAGGACATGGCTGCGCTCCGCGCGCTGTGCAGCACCCTTCCCGAAGCCGACATGGCGGCCGACCATGCCATGGCCAGCCATGATGCCGGGCTGACCAAGCCGCCGGGCAGCCTTGGCCGGCTGGAGGAACTGGCGCGCTGGGCGGGCCGGTGGCAACGCACCCCGTGGCCCCGCGCCGAACGGGTGGAGATCATTGTCTTTGCCGGCAACCACGGCGTGACCGCGCAGGGGGTGACACCATGGCCCACCGATGTCACGCGCCAGATGGTCGAAAACTTTCGCAACGGCGGGGCCGCCATCAACCAGATCGCACGCGTGGCGGGTGCCCGGCTGCGGGCCGTTGCGGTTGAGGACCTGCGCCCGACGGCGGATTTCACTCATGCCCCCGCCATGGACCTGCCCTCTTTCCTGCATGCCATCGCAACCGGCATGGCGGCGGCAAGACCCGGCACGGACCTGCTGTGCCTGGGGGAGATGGGCATTGGCAACACCACCACGGCGGCCGCCGTATGCGCGGGGCTGTTTGGCGGTGGAGGTGCCGCATGGGCCGGGCGCGGCACGGGGCTGGATGACGCGGGCGTGCGGCACAAGGCACAGGTCATCGATCATGCTCTGGCCCGCCATGCCGCCACCATGGGCGACCCGCTGGAGGTGATGCGCCATCTGGGCGGACATGAACTTGCCGCCATGCTGGGGGCCGCGATCGCCGCGCGCCATTACAACATTCCCGTGCTGCTGGATGGCTTCATCTGCACGGCGGCGGTGGCCCCGCTGGGGCTGTTGCACGCTGGCGGGCTGGACCATACCCGGCTGGCCCACTGTTCCGCCGAAAGCGGGCACGCGCGCCTTGCCTCCGCACTGGGGCTGTCGCCGCTGCTGGACCTGGGGCTGCGGCTGGGCGAAGGCTCGGGCGCGGGGCTGGCCATACCGCTGGTGCGCGCCGCCACCGCATGCCTGTGCGGCATGGCCACCTTTGCGCAGGCGCAGGTCAGCGGACGGGAATGAGCATGCTGGGCCGCCTGCGCGCTGACCTGGCATGCGGCATCGGCCTGCTCAGCCGCCTGCCCACCGGGTGGCTGGGCGGGGCTGGCCTGTCCTGGTCCATGCCGCGCAGCATATGGTGCTGGCCGATGGTGGGCGGGGCGCTGGGCGGCATGGCCGCGCTGGTCTATGCCGCCCTGCTGCGTTGTGGCGTTGCCAGCCTGCCCGCCGCAGGATGGAGCATCGGCATGCAACTGCTGCTGTGTGGCGGCCTGCATGAAGATGGGCTGGCGGACATGGCCGACGGATGCGGGGGCGGGCGTGAGCGCGCGCGCAAGCTGGAAATCATGCGCGACAGCCGTGTCGGCAGCTATGGGGTGATGGCGCTGGGGGTTGCCCTGCTGGTACGTGTGGGGGCCGTGGCCGCCATGCCCGGCACGACCGCACTCCTGGCGCTGCCGGTGGCGGGGGCGCTGGCACGGGCGGCCATGGTGGTGGTGCTGTGGCGCCTGCCCCCCGCGCGCCGCGATGGACTGGCCAGCACCATGACCCACCTGCCGGCGTATGCGCTGGCAGCAGGCCTGTGCGGTGCCGGTGCCCTGGCGGCCCTGATGCTGCCCGGCGCGCGGGCGGGCGTGGCGGTGGGCGTGGCCATGGTGGCGGCTGCGGTCATGTGCCGCCTGGCACGGTGGCAACTGGGCGGCCAGACCGGAGACGTTCTTGGTGCAACGGCAGTCGTGACGGAATGTGCGGTTCTGGCTGCCCTGTCGTGAACAGCGCATGTCCATGCTCGATCACGCGCACCGAACCCAGCGGCGGGGCCGGGGCAAGCAGGCTGCCCGGCGCGCCATGGACCATACCCTGAAGCAGGCGCAGCGGGCCGCCATGGGTTATCACCCCGCAGGATTGCCCCCCCTGCTGGAGTTCCGCCCAGAACTGGCGCACGCGCCCGCGCAGTTCGCCCCCGCTTTCCCCGCCGGGGGGGGTAAATCCACTGACATCAGCGGCCCATGCATCCAGCGCCGTGCGGGAAATCCGATTCCATGGGCGGCCTTCCCACTCCCCGAAACTGATTTCACGCAGACGTGAATCCACCCGCAGGTCCAGATCCATGAATTGCGCCACCCGTTCGGCCACCATCCGGCACCGACGGGCAGGAGAGGAAAACAGAATCCGGCATCCCACCCCCTGCATGACGGTGCGCAGGCCATCGGCCATGCGTTCCCATCCTTCGGCCAGAGCCACGTCACGCTGGCCGTAACACAGGCCTTCCACCCCCATAACGGCGGGATGGCGCGCCAGCACAACTGCAAAACGGTCAGTCATCCGCTTCCTGCCCTCCAACATGTCCAGGCCAGCATCCGTGAAGTTCGGGAACATCGCCATAAGACGGACAAGGGGGCAGCCATCCGATAAGAACATGCCACTTTTTCACCTTTTCCCCGCCACAGGACAAAAACCGAACATACCGGACTAAATAAAGCCTGTTTACAAAAACACTCTTATTCTGCATATCGGCAACTGTACCTTTGTAAATCTCGATCTGCCGATACCCCGGGTCTGCGCCAGTCAGTTGTCCAGGCCGGAAGGATGAAGAGCATCATGCGGATATGGGCCAGTGCCTGCCTGCTCCTGTGCCTGCCTGCAAGCGCCAGTGCCGCGGGCCTGTTCGGCGCGACCCATCCCACGCTGGCCTGTGGGGATGATGCGATCCTGCGCAGCCTGTCCGACCATGCCATTACCGCCCAGCAGTCCACCACATGGCGCAAGACCCTGTTCAGGCAGGGGGACTGCCATCAGGTCACACCCGATATCCGGTGGGAGAAGATTGCCAACCGCAACGGCCTTCCGCTCATGCGCCGCGTGCCACCGGTGCCGGGGCTGCCGCCTCTCTATTTCATGACCGGTGACATCGCCCCGCTTGCGCCCGCAGGCCCGATATCCCCCCTGGCTGAACGGCGTGCCGCCCCTGTTCCGGCTGCCACCATCGACCATCCGCCCGCACCGGACACCCCCACCCCGGAACCCCGGAAGATACACATGCCTGCCCCCGTCATCGTGCAGCATGCGGAAACACCCCTGCCCACGGATCTCTTTTTCATGACCCGTGGCTTCCAGAAGCTGGGATCCCTGATCCTGACCCTTATGCTTGCGGGCGGGGCAGGATGGGTGATGCTCCGGATCATGCGTACGTGCTGGATCATGGCGCGGCGGCGTACGGCAAGCCGCCTGTGCCTGGCACTGGCCGAACAGCATCGCCCCATGCTGGCACGGTGGTACCAGCAGGCGCAGGCCGCAGGCGGCGCCGCATCCACCGCTGCATGGGAAATGCATGTGGAACGCTTTGCGCACAGCACCCTTATCCCCGCCCTTGCCCGGCGCGGCAGGAGCGCTCTGTGGCCAGGCATACAGAAATCGGTGCAGGCGCACATCACCACGCTTGCCGCCGGCACGGTCCGCAAACCGCCGGTGGACCCCATCACCCCCGGCTTCTATCATCAGGACATGAACCAGGAGGAATATGCCGCCTTCTGTTCGCAATGGATAGAAAAGGCGGGGTGGGAGATCCGCCCACCGGTGGCGACCGGCCTTGGCTCCGTCATCCAGGGACAGAGGAACAGCCTGCGGATGCTGGTCCATTGCTGGATTGACCGCAGGCCGGTGCATGATGACGTGATCCTGCAGGGCATAAAGGAAAAGACGGACAGCAAGGCGCACATAGGTGCCATCGTCTCCAACGCCCCCTACACGCAGGAAGCCCTGCTGCTGGGCAAGAAGCACCGCATCTTCCTGCTGCACCATGAAGATATCTTCAAGTTCGTATCCGGCATTGAAGTGCCGGATGTCGCCTGAAGGACACGAACCCGGCCATATCCCTATTCGCGGGCCTGCCCTGCCGCAAGCGCGTTGAAACAGAGCGCTACCTCACTGGCCTGTGTCGGGCTGTCATCGAAAAAATGGCTGTCATCAACCCGTTTCTGCCCGGTTATGCGCGCGGCGCAGTAATCAAACAGGGCACGGCTGTCGCGCACGCGTGTGCAATTGAGCAGGCCGGTAAAGCTGACATATCCCGTATGCCCCGCCAGCCCCGTCACATAGGATGCACAGCGCCTGAGCACGGGTGCGGCCACATGGCGCGCCATGATGGCGGTGTAGGCTGCTTCCTCCCGGCTGGTGCAGGCGCTGCTTCCCCCCGCTTCATGGCGGGTGGCGCAGTACTCGACCATGGCGCCATGCAGGTACCCGCTCTCGCCCGCGCTATGGGCCCACAGGGCTTCCGCCACGCGGCGGTAGCGGAACAGGGCGGCACGCCGGTCAACCGAAATGGCACTGAACGGTACCGGACGCGAACCGCAGTACAGGTTCATGTCATAAATATCCGGGGTGTCAGGCTGGCTTTCAAAATCCAGATATAACGGATTGAGCGGCAGGGGGCACATCATGCGGCCCGAAGGCAGGCGCGGGTTCTGGCCGTATTCCACCCTGTAGACCAGATGGCCACCCTGTGCTGGGACAAGCGACACATCCAGCCGTTCGCCATTGATCAGGTCAATCCCGCTTTCCGACAGGCGCAGTTCCCCGGTGCCCTGCGCCACGGCGCTCCCATCGGGACGCAGCACGAAATACGCAGGCGCATCATGTTCCAGTTCGCTGCCTTCAAAACGTTCATTATCGGCATGGGCGGGGCCGGAAGCCAGCAGGGACGCCAGTACAATGGTTATAGCCGCGCCGTAGGCCACGCCCGGGCGGAACGTTTCCCGCACCGGCCGGTATCCGGATTCCTGTTCGGGCATGTCCTGCCGGTTCCCTATATGATCAAACATCAGGCATGTATTGCTGACAGGTTGAAAAATATGTCTGTTTTCTAGCCATAATGTATTTATCAGGGCATCCATGCTTGTCAGTCGTTATTCTGTCTGACAATGTTTGTGGTAGAACAACTGTTTGAAGCAACATCATATTTCTTTCCATGCCTTCCCTTCTGGCCACAAGGGGGCTAGGGGTTGCCGCTTATGCCCGATACGGGACTGGCCACGACAGGGCAGATATGGAAACTGCATATTTTTTGCACATGACTTCTCCCGCATACCATACTGCCCATACCCCTGAAACACAGGGACATTCCCGTTCCGCCAGCCAGGCACTGCCATGCGCCGCCGCATGGTGGCAGGGCTGGCCGGATATATCGCCTGTGCCCAGCCCGCCCCGTATCCGGCGCGGGTCGGGACACGTTTTCAGCCTTCTTCCTGAGCCGATCATGGCGGAGACCACAGCATGAGCAAACCGGACCACGCGCTGGAAGACAGCACCCCCATCCTGCTAGAAGAAAATGACGGCTATCACAAGGGTCTTGGCGGACGCCAGATCCAGATGATCGCCATTGGCGGCGCGATCGGGACCGGGCTGTTCCTGGGTGCGGGGTCGCGGCTGCAGGCGGCGGGGCCCTCGCTTGCGGTGGTGTACCTGGTGTGTGGCGCGTTCTCGTTCCTGATCATGCGCGCACTGGGTGAACTGGTGATGTACCGCCCCACCTGTGGCAGCTTTGTTTCCTATGCGCGGGAATTCCTGGGCGAGAAGGCAGCCTTCGTGGCGGGGTGGCTGTCCTTCATGAACTGGGCCATGACGGGCATTGTCGATATCACGGCGGTGGCGCTGTACATGCATTTCTGGGGCACGTTCGCCGCCGTGCCGCAATGGGCCTTCGCCCTTATGGCGCTGGGTATCGTCACCACGCTGAACATGGTGGGGGTCCGGTGGTTCGGGGAAATCGAGTTCTGGTTCTCGCTGCTCAAGGTCGTGGCCCTGTGCCTGTTCCTGGTCATCGGCAGTGTTGTCCTGGGCGTGCGCATGCCGGTGGGTGGTCACCAGACGGGGCTGCACCTGATTGCGGACAATGGCGGCATCTTCCCCCACGGGCTGGTGGCCAGCCTGCTGCTGGTGCAGGGCGTGGTGTTTGCGTATTCCGGCATAGAACTGATCGGCACGGCGGCGGGGGAATGCGCCGATGTGCGCACGGTCCTGCCGCGCAGCATCAACAGTGTCATCTGGCGCATCGGGCTGTTCTATGTGTTTTCGGTCGTGCTGCTGGTCAACCTGCTGCCGTGGACGGCCTACCACGCGGGCACCAGCCCGTTCGTGACCTTTTTCGAGACACTGGGCATACCCGGGGTTGATACGATCATGAACATCGTGGTGCTGACCGCGGCACTGTCCAGCCTCAATTCCGGGCTGTATTCCACCGGGCGCGTGCTGCGCGCCATGGCGCTGGGCGGGGCGGCACCCGGCGTACTTGCCCGCATGAACGCGAACTCCGTGCCCGCCAACGGCATCCTGCTTACGGTCGCGGTCTATCTGGTGGGGGTGGTACTGAATTACGTCGTGCCGTCACAGGTGTTCGAGATCGTGCTGAACATGGCGGCGCTGGGCATCATCAGCACATGGGTGTTCATCCTGCTCAGCCAGATCAGGCTGCGTCAGGCGATACGCAGCGGGCGCATTGCGCCCACCGGCTTTGAAATGCCGGGCGCGCCCTTTACCTCATGGCTCACGCTGGCCTTTCTGGTGACCGTGATGGTGCTCATGGCATTTGACTACCCCAACGGCACCTGCACGCTGGCCAGCATGCCGGTGGTTGGCCTGCTGCTGGTTGCAGGATGGAAATACCTTGCCCCCCTCCGCAACGCGCAGGACACCACCCCGGCGGAGGGTGCAACGCCCCCCACGACATGAAACACGGCGTGAGAACCGCCATTCTCCCGCCGTTTTTTACCGGTCCGACCAGTGAGGACATGGGCACCCCCCCGGCACCGTGCCTGCTGTCGCAGCCATGACCACGGAATGCCCGGCCGGTTGCCCGCGCTACAATACGACCCGGCACGCACCACCATGCGTGAAAGGATATCAAAGGCAGGAAATGGCCGTAACCATACCGCCACCGATACGTGCGCGTGCAATGGCGGACACGGGTGGCAGGGACCCGCGCAATACAGCGATGTTGCGTGTAAAGGCTGAACACTTCCATACGCTGCCATCATGCATTCCATTACCGGCATCAATATCATTCGTTACGATATTGTTTCTTTCGTTTCTCGCCCCGTTCCCGCCGGCCCATGCGGAAAATGCCGGCAATGGTACTGCCGGGGGGTCGCAGGGGCGGCATGCGGCCTACAGCCAGTGGTATACCGGCTCGCTGGTCTCCCCCTCCGGCGCACTGACACGGAGGGGCGTTTTTGCATGGGAGCCCTATGCCACCTACAGCCAGCCGGTCGGCTATCTGGACAGTGCGGGCCGTGGCACGGCACTTCATGACCGGTCGCATGGTGTGTCGAACTTCACGCTCTACAAATATTCGATCACGGATTCCATCAGCGTGCAGATGATGCCGGACATCAGCTACGGCTGGCGCCGGGGGCATGGCACCACCAGCGGCCTGAAGATGGGCGACCTGCCTGTGGATGTGATGTGGCGCTACCTTGATGCCGACCCGCGGCGCTACATCCCGGCACTGAGCGTGTTTGCGGGGGTGGCTTTTCCTTCGGGTGACTACACCCGGCTCGGGCGGGCTGAAGATGGCGTGGGCACCGGCACCTATACCTTCCGCCTGGCGCTGACGGAGCAGTCCACCTATACCCTGCCCGGCCACCATGCACTGCGGCTGCGTATCTGGGGCACGTTTCACCGCGCGCTGACGCAGGCCCATATTGCCGATATATCCAGCTATGGCACCACCGCCGGGTTCCGGGGACTGGCGCATCCCGGCATGTCAGGGCAGAGCGGGTTTTCGCTGGAATACGGGGTGAACCAGAAATGGGTCATTGCCATGGACCTTGCACGTGACTGGGCCAATGGCGCGGTCGTGCGCGGCCATGATGCACAGGGCCGGTATCAGGACATGGCGGGCCAGGCATCGGGCGACTGGATGATCGCCCCGGCCATTGAATACAGCTGGTCCCCCCGCTTTGGCGTGATTGCCGGAGTGACGGCGCTGTTCGCGGGCCACAATACCGCGCAGGTCATCTCGCCGCAGGTGGCCTTCAACAGCATTTTCTAGCCAATGGGTGCTCAGGGCCTGTCAAACAGGGCCTGGATGCCGTCCATGTCCGCCCCGGTCATGAGCGCCAGCGCCAGCAGGATACGCGCCTGCCGTGGCCGCATGTGTCCCGCCGCCAGAATGCCACGCTGGCACAGTTCCTGCCGCCGCACCACGCCACCGCAGTACCCGCTGGTGGCCTGCACCACCACCACGCCACGGGCCACGGCTTCGTCCAGCGCCGCGTTCTCGGCAGGGGTGCACATGCCCGGCAGCATCCCGGCCGATATCAGGCCCCGCGCCCCCGCATCCACAAAGGCCCGTATGCCCACGCCATCCGCCCCGGCGTGACTGTAACAGATATCCACGCGCGGGATTTCGCCTCCCGCGCCGTAACCGGCGGGCCAGCCGACATGCCGGCGATAGGCGGCCGTGCGACCAAAAAAGACCCGATTGGCCTCGATCATGCCAAGCGGCCCGAAATCGGGTGAGCGGAAGGTTTCAAGCTGGTAGGTCGATGCCTTGGTGACTTCCTGCGCCGCATGAATTTCGTTATTGGCCACCACCAGCACGCCACGGCCCGCCGCCTGCGGGGCTGACGCCACCAGCAGGGCCGCGAACAGGTTGGCCGGACCATCCGCGCTGATGGCGCTGGCCGGACGCTGCGCGCCAACCACCACGACCGGGCAGGGCACATCCAGCACCAGGTCAAGGAAGCAGGCCGCTTCCTCCAACGACGATGTGCCATGGGTGACGACAATCCCGGCCAGGTCAGGCTGTTCGGCAACCGTCCGGCTGATCAGACCGGCCAGTTCAAACCAGCGCGGCAGGGTCATCTGCACGCTGTCACAGCTTGAGAACGCAATGCCGTGCACGGCAAACCGCGCGCGCACGTTTTCCGGCAGGGCCGCCAGCAGGTCACCACCCCCAAGGCTTGTGCCGATTTCGGCATAATCGACCGTATCACGCGGGTCCGTTGCCTGCCGGGCAATGGTGCCCCCGGTGGATATGATGGCTATGACAGGTCGCTGCATTCTCTCGTTTTCCCCTGATCCGGTCGGTCAGTGCGATCAATCACGCACGTCGTGATCCCTGTCAAATGGTGCCTGCCTGCTGCCACGGGTCGCCTACTGGTAAAGCCCCGGCTCCGGCATCCAGCCGGTCAGAAGGTGCTGGCCGATCTCGGCATTTTTCCAATCGACGGGGTCGTGCAGGGACACGGTGCGGGCATCGCGCCAGTAACGGTCAAAGCCATTGGCGGCATCCGTTCCCCGCGCGCCTGCCGCCGCCGGTGCATCACCGGCCGCACGCAGGGCCGCGCGCGTGGCGACCGAACGGGCAGCGCTGGCCGCCATGGCCACCGCGTTGCGCGATACATGGCCCTGTTCATAGCGGTCCAGCATGCGGCCTGCTTCCATCACCGCGCAGTACGCGCCAAACAGGTCGGCCCCGATCTCACCAAGCAGGCGGCGCACGTAAGGGTCCTGATCGGCACTTTCCACCCCTGCCGCCCCCCATGGGCGGGCCTGCCGGGGCACGAACGCACATGCGGCCTGCAACGCGCCAATGCCGATACCGGTCAGGATCGCACTGAAGCCGGCCTGAAAACGCGGTGCGACATGCCGGGGCAGATCAGCATCGGGGGCAAGCGCGTTCCACCTGTCATCCACCCGCACGTCTTGCAGTGTCACGGTGCCGGAATCGGTGGCGCGCTGGCCCATGCGGTTCCAGTCATGGTGAAAGACAAGACCCGGCGCGTCACGGGGCACCAGGTCCATGCGCACGCCTGCGCGCACGGCACCCGCCTGCTGCGCCGCCACCGGATCGAATGACGAAACCGCCACCAGGTCGGCACCCGACGCGCCCGTGGCATAGATCTTGCGACCTGATATGAAATGCATGCCCCCGGGGCCGGGTTGCGCCAGTGTCTGCAGGAAGCTGTCAGCCGTACGCCCGTTCTCGGCCACGGCCATGCCCAGAATGACCTGATCGCCCACGACACGGGCCGCCAGTTCCCTTTTCAGTGCAGTGGGCGCGTAGACAAAGATTTCCCGCAGCAGGTCATCATGTACCTTGCAGATCTGGGCCACCGCCGGGTCCGCCACGGCGATGCGCAGCATGAGTTCAAGCGAAAGCTCCTGCGACAGCCCCATCCCGCCCCACCGCACGGGCACGGCCAGGGCAAGGATGCCGGTGGGCTTCAGGGCCGCGATGGCCTGATGGGGATAGCCGCCAGTGCGGTCACGCTGTGCCGCCGTGGGCGCGATGACGGTGTCGAGCACATGCTGGACACGCAGCAGGACCTCCCCCGCAGCCCCGCTTACGGGGCGCGGCGGCAGCAGGTCACGCAGCAGGGGCGGCAGGCTACGCCCGCCGGTCGGCAATGTCGTCATGCCGTACGATAGGAAAGATGGAACGGGCCGGCAACCACCCTGCCCCGCCGCCGCCCGCTAGCCGCCGGCCTGCCTGCGGGCGGCGGCGCGGATGTCACTGAGCGTGAGCAGCCAGATCACGAAGCCGCCCATGGCCAGGGACGCACCAACCCAGCCCACGGATGACCAGCCCAGCCCGGCGCTGATCGCCAGGCCACCCAGCGCGGGGCCGATGGCATTGGCCATGTTGAACGCGCTCTGGTTCATGGCGGCGGCCAGCGCCTGCGCATCCACCGCCACACTGAGCAGCCGCGACTGGATGACGGTGCCCAGACCACCACCGCACCCGATCATGAACACGATGGGCATCATGCCCCATACGGAATGCACGGAACCGGGAAAGCCCGCCAGCGCCGCCGCATTGACCAGAAGCGTGCCGCCAATGGTGGGCATCATCTTCCTGTCCGCAGCCCACGCGCAGGCCATGGTGCCCACCGTCATGCCCACGCCAAACACGGCCAGCATGACCGGGGTCATGTAGGCAGGGGCATGCGTCACCTCCTCCAGTATGGAGGCAAGGTAGGTATAGACACAGAAAATACCGCCAAACCCCACAACGCCGATGCCCAGCGTAAGCCAGACCTGCCGGTTGCGCAGGGCGCGTATTTCGGTCATGGCGCTGGCATGCGGGCGCGGCGGGTCAAGGGGCACGAAGCGCATGATCAGCAGCATGGTAATGAAAGCCAGACCCGCGATCAGCACGAAGGCCCAGCGCCACCCCACAAGCATGCCCAGACCATTGGCCATGGGCACGCCACCGATCGTGGCGATGGTCAGGCCCAGTACCACGCGCGCCACCGCCTGCGTGCGCCGGTTGATCGGCACCATCGAGGATGCGACAATGCCCGCCGTACCGAAATAGGCCCCGTGCGGCAGGCCGCTCATGAAACGGCACAGCAGCAGCAGCAGGTAATTGGGCGCCACCGCGGTCAGCCCGTTGCCGATCACGTACATGACCATCATGCCGATCAGCAGGTATTTGCGGCTCTGCCTGGCACCCAGCATGGCGATAAGCGGCGCGCCGACGCACACGCCCGCCGCATAGGCCTCGATCGCATGTCCCGCCTGCGGCACGGTGACGTGCATGTCCGCCGAGATCATGGGGACGAGGCTCATGGCCGCGAATTCCGCGGTGCCAATGGCAAAACCACCCAATGCCAGAATGAAGAAAATCAGGCCGGGGCCAACGGTGCCACGAACGGACGCGTCCGTTCCCGCACCCGGGTTGGTCGTTTTATCTGTCATGCATCTGCTCGGGACAAAAAGTAAGAAAGCGCACTGCGCACACTGTTACTTTTGGCCGATACACCCATGCACGACAGCCTACAAGCCCGCATGGAACATGAAGTCCATATCTTCAGGCCATGCCCGTCAGGTAAAACACACGCAAGCAGCGTCATCCACCAGAATCATGGACGTGCCAATACCAGTATCCGCCTGCCCGGCGCGTTGCGTGCAGGCATGAAAAAAGACGCCGAAGCGCCTGTCATATCCATATTCAGGAAGCCGCCACCCGCCGGCCATTCCCACATTGTCGTGGGAATTCCGGCTGGAGGGGCATCAGGGTGAAAACCCCGAAGCTCAGGCAGCGCGATCGGACACGATGGTGGCAACCATCAGGGCGGCGATCATGGGCAGGAAAGCAACCATGGTCAGGGAAGACATGGCGTTGACGGAGTGGGCGATCATGGTGCTGACATTTGCGATGAACATTTTCTTTTTCCTCTGGTGTCGAGTTGATAAGCCGGAAGGAACACCAGAACCGAAATACAGGCAACGGAAATAATCCGTATTTTCTTGAACTCGGCAGATCATTACATATTAATGACAGTATGCATGTCCAACAAATATTCAAAACCACCAGGCAGCCTTCGTCCTGTTCCGGACAGGGCCAACAGAAACGCCACAAAAAGCAGCAAACCAGATTTTGCATCTGGAAAAGGGCACAAGCCTTCGGTTAAAAATTATGCAAATGCACAATTTTTAACCATATGACATCACGTTTTTGTGATATTTGCTGCTGATTTTTTGCCCCGTTCCCATCCCGTGGATGGAGGGCTGTGCACGCATATGAAACGTGTCTGTAAAAAACAGTCGTATTTTCAATAATCTGTACGCGGGCTTCCGTCCAGCCTAAAAAGCAGGCCTTCCATCATTAACGATGGGAAGGACCTGCCGCCCCTGATACAGCCGCTTCAGATCTGGTCGGGGGTTTCGATTCCATAATCGTACCGGCGCACCGCCGCCCCCATTGTCGCCATCGCGGGGGGAGCATCCATGGGGGTGAAACCTACCTCCACAAACGCAATGCCCTGATGTCGCCCGGCCTGCTCCAGCGCCACATCCAGTTCCGCGACACTGTCGACCTTAAGCGACAGCGGCACCGCATCGGGGCCGAAGGCCGCTGGCAGGCGCGCATAATCCCAGTTGGCAATGTCGTTATAGGCCGCCTGTGGCCCAAGGATCATCCGCTCGATGGTGTAGCCACCATTATTGATCAGGAAGATCGTGACATTGCATCCGTGCCGCAGCAGGGTCGAGAGTTCCTGCGCGGTCATCTGGAACGATCCATCACCAATGAACAGCACATGCCGCCGGTGGGGTGCTGCCAGACACGCGCCCAGACACGCCGGCAGGGAATAGCCGATGGCAGCCCACACCGGCTGCACCAGCAGGCTGCACCCGGCTGGCAGGCGCGCCTGCAGCATGGCCACCATGGACGAACCGTTATCCGCCACCACCACATCGCCCGGACGCAGGAACGCCTCGACCCTGGGCCAGAACGCAGCCTGTTCCCATGCCTGCGTGGCGGGGGCCGCCACGGGCGCCGGCTGTAGCGGCAACCGGGCGCGCGCATGCGGCAGGGCCGCCAGTTTTTGCAAGACCGCATCCAGCAGGTCGGGCGCGGTCATGCCCTGAAAGTTTTCTCCATCGCAGGTCAGGCTGAAAGGCTGGATATCGACCAGCGCATCGCTGCCCACCTGCTGCGAAAAATAGCCGGACGTGGAATCAACGAACCTGATACCCAGCCCGATCACGCAATCGGCCCCCTGCACGTAATCGGCCACATGCGGGGCGGAAGCACGGCCGCCATAGGCCCCCAGCCATTCACGCCCGGACTCCGGCATGATGGTGCGCGCGGTGGACAGGGCGGCGTAGGGAATGCCGTACTGGGCGCATAACTGCTGCACGCGCTCCGCCAGGCCATACTGCCGCACCATGCCATCGACCAGCACCACCGGCTGACGGGCCTGCCTGATCCGCTGCACGACACGGTCCGCGGCACGACTGACAAGGCGGGGGTCGGACATCAGGGCCGCAGGGAGCGGCGCGGGAACATCCACCTCGACATAACAGATATCGGATGGAAACTGGATATAAACTGGCCGCCTGAGGGTCTGCACGGCATGGAGCACGCGGTCCGTCTCGGCCACGGCGCTGGCGGGGTGCAGGCGGGCCGTCGCCGCGACAAACTGCTGGTAGCAGGTCATGACGTTGTCATAATTGCCATCGGCGAGCGTATGGTGCACCAGCGCGCGCGACTGGATGGCATGCCACGGCGGCATGCCGGAAATCACCACCACCGGCACGCCTTCGGCACATGCGCCCGCCACGGCGGACAGGGCCGACAGGTCCCCCACCCCGTACGTGACCAGCACCGCGCCAATGCCAGCCAGCCGTGCATCGCCATCCGCCGCATAGGCCGCATTGAGTTCATTACAGGTACCGATGAACGTGATACCCGGCGTACGTTCGATCAGTTCAAGGAATTCGAGATTGTAGTCACCGGGCACACCATAAATGCGCGAAACACCGATATGCCGGAGCCTGTCCAGCAGCATACTTCCGATTGATCCGCGCATGCCTCATATCCCTACCTGTTGGCGGCCGGGCCAGGAGCGGCCGGGCCGATATCAGTAGATATCAAAATCATTGTTTCCCGTAGATGAAAAGGCCATGCGCCGTTCCGCCATGTTCAGGATCCATGATGACATGTCCGAACGCGTGCGCGGGAATGGCAGGCGATGGACCATGGAACGCATGCTGTAGAATTTGCGATACATGTTCTGGATACGCTGTTCCATCTGTACCGGCGTGCAGTTCTTGGGCCATATATGGCACACCTGCCCCGGCCAGCGGTCGATGTCATCGGGGTCGATGATGCGGTCCGCCTTCTTCATCCGCTCGAACAGGGCGGTGCCCCGGGTCGGGGTCAGGATGTTGAAATAGGCGGCCGGGACCTTGTGCGCCTCCAGGAAGGAGAGCGTCGCCTCGTACACATCGGGGTGTTCGTCATCATAGCCGAAGATGAAGTTGAGCGAATAGCTGATGTCACGCCTGCGCAGGTTATCGAACATCTCCCCGTAGCGGCTGGCCTTGTTCCACCCCTTTTTCATGCCCTGAAGCATTTCCTCGTCGATGCTTTCAATACCGATATTGACATGCATCACGCCGCTGCGCCGGGCCAGATCAAGGAAGCTGGTATCGAGGCATAGATTGGACGACCACAGGGTGGACCAGCGGATCTTCAGCGGCACCAGACCTTCCATCAGTTCCATCGCGCGGCTTTTCTTGCCGCCGAAATTACTTTCACCAAAGAAGAAATGACTGCCCTTGTTCTTTATCCTCTCCAGTTCGTCCACCATCTGGTCCACCGGGCGCCAGCGATAGCGGCCGCCAAGATAGAAGCGCTCCGAACAGAAATCGCACACGAACGGACACCCGCGCGAAGATTGCACGGCAAATGTGCGGAAAGGCCCGAACTTCTTCAGGTCCAGCAGGTCGTAACGCGGTGGCGGAAGGTCGTTGAGTTCCTTGAGCGGCGTGGCACGGTAGATCTTCTGCAGCCGGTCGGCGGCTGCATCTTCCAGCATCGTGCGCCAGATGGGTTCGGCTTCGCCCACGCCCACGGCGTCACAATATTCGGCCGCCTCATCGGCATAGAAGAAGACATGCGGCCCGCCCATCAGCACCTTGACCCCCCGGCGACGGAATGCGGCCGCGATATCGTAGGCGCGTGGGGAATGCAGGGTCCAGGCGGTCAGCGCCACCACATCGACCGGCACGTCGAAGTCGATATCCTCCAGCTGTTCGTCCAGCAGGGTGACAGTCCATTCCGGCGGGGTCAGGGCGGCAAGGTATGGCAGCGCCAGTGGTACCATCTGTCGTCGTCTGGTCTTGAAAATGGTCCGGTCGGTCTTGGAACGGTAATGCGAGGGCTGGATGATCAGCAGCTTTAGGTCTGTCTTTGACATGCTTCGGCTCTATGGACTTGGATGTGAAGAAATATCCTGAACAAATAAATTCCGGGCATATCGTACGATTCCTGTCCCAAATGTCCACCACACGAAATAATCACCATCCCTTCACGCCTGAAGCGTATTGAATATTCACATTGCATATATCAAAAAATTTTATGATTATTTATTTACTTATTACTTTTATTACTTTTTTATTATTTATATAAATTCAGATTACTGCAAACCCTGAACCCGTCAGAACATATGCCGCACATATCTGCTTTCAGGGTGCTGCATAACTCTGTCATGCCGCGCACCAGGCCGAAGCCCGTGTCCGCATGCAAAAAAGCCCATCCGGTCATGTCACCACCGGATGGGCCCCTGTTTGGTCAGCTACCGGCCGGCCACACCATCATGTTCAAGCATGTCAATGATGGCAGCCGCCGTTTCCTCCACCGAACGGTGGGTCACGTTTATGACCGGCCATCTGTACCGGGCGCACAGGCGACGCGCCCAGTTCAGTTCTTCCTGCACGTTCTGGGGGTCGATATAGGGTTTGACCGATGTTTCCGACATGCCGGGCGTAGCCATGGACCGGCCCGGCAGCATCATGCCCACCCGTGAGCGCCGTATTTCCAGCAGGGTATAGGGATCGATCGTCAGCCCCACCACAAGACCCGGAAAATCCGCCAGTTCCGCTGGCAATGGCGCATGCGGAACCAGCGGGATGTTGGCCGCCCGGATACCCCGGTTGGCAAGGTAGAAGCAGGTTGGGGTCTTGGATGTGCGTGACACACCCACAAGGATCACGTCCGCCTTTGCAAGATCGGTGGCCTTCTGCCCGTCATCATGGGCGATGACATACTGCATCGCATCAATCCGGCGGCGATAGCTCTCATCCATCACATACTGGCCGCCGGGGTGGCGTTCGGCCACGATTCCGGTCTGCTGTTCCAAAAAATGGATGGTGCCATCAAGGATATTCTTGACCTGCACCCCGATGCGCGCGCATCCCACCCGCAGCATGGTCTGCAGATCGGGCGAGGTCAGCGATGACAGCACAGGCCCCGGCTCATCCCTGATCCCCGTCAGCACACGTGCGACCTGCACGCGCGTACGGACAAGGTTCCAGTTACGCGGGGCGAATTCCGCATCCTGAAACTGCGCGCCACAGGCACGCATGACAGCTTCCAGCGCCTGGCCTGTCGCTTCGGATACAAGATGCAGAATGATTGGCGGACTGCTCATGATCCTGCCTGACATGGCGCCCCGCCACCCGTGGGCGGAAGAGCGCCATTTTTTACGGCGTTGATACCTGGCGGGCCACGCATGGCCCGCGGGCCGTGCTCAGGCCGGGCTGGTGGTCTTCTGGCGCGTGGCCAGCGCGGCCTGTGCCGCCGCCAGGCGGGCCACGGGCACGCGGAAGGGCGAGCACGAGACATAATCCAGCCCGACTTCATCAAAGAACGCGATGGAATCCGGGTCACCACCATGCTCGCCACAGATGCCCAGCTTCAGGTCAGGGGCGGTCTGCCGCCCCCTCTCCACCCCAAGGCGCACAAGCGCGCCCACGCCATCACGGTCGATGGACACGAACGGGTCGCGCGGCAGCAGGCCGTGATCAACGTAGTACGGCAGGAACGAACCCGCATCATCACGCGACAGGCCAAACGTGGTCTGGGTCAGGTCGTTGGTACCAAACGAGAAGAAATCGGCATATTCCGCGATCTGGTCCGCCTGCAGGGCGGCACGGGGCAGTTCGATCATGGTGCCGATGGAGTAGTTGAGGTTTGTCCCTTCCTCCTGCAGCACGCGGGCGATCTCGTCCTCGGCGGCACGGCGGGTGGTGGCCAGTTCGGCCTTTGTCGCCACCAGCGGGATCATGATCTCGGGGTGGATGGGCCTGCCCAGTTCCTTTTCCACCAGCACCGCCGCCTGGATCAGTGCACGGACCTGCATGGCATAGATTTCCGGGCTGGTCAGACCAAGGCGGCAGCCACGGTGGCCCAGCATCGGATTGGTTTCCGCCAGTGCGGCGCAGCGGGCACGCACGTCGTCAACGCTTTTACCCAGCGCCTGTGCGACCTCGGCCATCTCGGCGTCGGCATGCGGCAGGAATTCATGCAGCGGCGGGTCAAGCAGGCGCACCGTGACCGGCAACCCGGCCATGATGCGGAACAGGCTGGCAAAATCATCGCGCTGGAACGGCAGCAGGGCGGCAATGGCCTTCTGGCGCACGCTTTCCTCATCGGCGATGATCATCTGGCGGACAAAGCCGATGCGGTCGGGGCCGAAGAACATGTGCTCGGTCCGGGCCAAGCCAATCCCCTCCGCGCCAAAACGGCGTGCGGTGCGCGCGTCATCCGGCGTTTCGGCATTGGCACGCACGCCCAGGCGGCGCACGGCGTCCGCCCAGCCCATGAGCGTGTTGAAATCATCCGACAGCACGGGTTCGATGGTGGGCACGCGCCCCAGGTAGACCGCGCCCGTCCCGCCATCGAGCGTGATCCATTCGCCCTGCGCCACGGTATGCGGGCCGACCGTCATGGTGCCTGCCGCGTAATCGACATGGATACTGCCTGCGCCCGCCACGCATACGCGGCCCATGCCGCGCGCCACCACGGCGGCGTGCGAGGTCATGCCGCCACGGGTGGTCAGCACGCCACGGGCTGCGTGCATGCCGTGCACGTCCTCGGGCGAGGTCTCGATACGGACGAGGATCACGTCCTCCCCCTTCGCCGCGCGGGCTTCGCATTCCTCCGCCGTGAACACCACGGCACCGGCAGCCGCACCGGGTGATGCGGGCAGGCCACGGGTCAGCTGCACGCGCTCGGCCCTGGGGTCAAGCGTGGGATGCAGCAGCTGGTCAAGCGATGCGGCGGGCACGCGCTGGATGGCTTCTTCCTG
The DNA here is from genome assembly GCF_021295335.1 of Komagataeibacter sp. FNDCF1. Lineage (NCBI taxonomy): Bacteria > Pseudomonadati > Pseudomonadota > Alphaproteobacteria > Acetobacterales > Acetobacteraceae > Komagataeibacter > Komagataeibacter sp. FNDCF1. Next base: position 1,562,752 of record NZ_JAIWOT010000001.1, read on the forward strand.
CGTGATCAGACCTTCGCGCGCCATGTCGATGGCGATCTTGAGCGCCGCAGCCGCCGTGCGCTTGCCGTTGCGGGTCTGGAGAATGTACAGGACGTTGCGCTGGACGGTGAATTCGATGTCCTGCATGTCCTTGTAATGGGTCTCCAGTATGGAGCGCACGCGCAGCAGTTCGCCATAGGCCTGCGGAAGGGCGGTCTCCATCGGGTGCTGGCCGGCTTCGGCACGCGCACAGGCCATGGGCTGCGGTGTGCGGATGCCCGCCACCACGTCCTCGCCCTGCGCGTTGATCAGGTATTCACCGTAGAAGATGTTCTCACCCGTTGACGGGTCGCGGGTGAAGCACACGCCGGTGGCACAGTCATCACCCATGTTGCCGAACACCATGGACTGCACGTTGACCGCCGTCCCCCACGAGGCCGGGATCTCATGCAGCTTGCGGTACGTATTGGCGCGCGGGTTCATCCACGACCCGAGCACGGCGCCGATCGCGCCCCACAGCTGGTCCTGCGGACTGGTGGGGAATGCGGTGCCGGTATGGGTGGTGATGATGTGATGATAATCGACCACGATCGTACGCCACTGTCCGGCGGTGATGGCGGTATCATCTTCCACCTTGCTGGCGCGCTTGAACTGCTCGAGCACGTCCTCGAAATGGTGGTGGGGCACGCCCATCACGACCGAGCCGTACATCTGGATGAACCGGCGGTAGCTGTCCCACGCGAAGCGCTCATCGCCCGAGGAACGGGCCAGACCTTCAACCGTCTGGTCATTCAGGCCCAGATTGAGCACGGTATCCATCATGCCCGGCATGGACACGCGCGCACCCGACCGTACCGAGACCAGAAGCGGGGCTTCGGGGTCACCAAAGCGCAGGCCCATCGACTGCTCGATGCGCTGCAGGGCGGCATCCACCTGCGCCTTCAGCGCATCGGGATATTTCCGGCCATTTTCATAAAAGGCCGAACAGACTTCCGTCGTAATGGTAAAGCCTGGCGGCACCGGAAGGCCATTCGCCGCCATTTCGGCCAGATTGGCGCCTTTGCCACCCAGGAGGTTGCGCATGTCCGCGCGCCCTTCGTTCAGGCCACTTCCGAAGCTGTAAACCCATTTGGTCATGTCTGTTCGTTCCTACACGCGTCGGTCTGTCAGAAATCGCGCCTGGTCCGGAACAGGGCAAAAAACAGGCGACCGCGCCATTAGTATTGTTTGTTGTTGGCAGGTCCGGGATAAGAAAATAACCGCCACTTCCATATACGGGCAATCACTATTTTAGCTTCGCATGCGGACAGCCGCGTGCTGTCCGCCATGATGCAGCGGTGGGGGCGCCCAGCCCCTTCCATGATAAAATCTTTTAATAACAATGCATTGATTGTTAAAATCCAGCTTGCGGAACAGGGCTGCCGGTGCAACGGAATTGGTTATATTATTTTTTGTGATTTTAGTTATAACTTATGTGAATTAATTTGCACATTATCCGCATTCCGTATTGCCACACTATTTTCCTTGTGCATTGCAGCAAAATTCTTGCGCGGCGCACAATAAAAAAATGTAATTACAAATACTCCTTCAAAAATACTTGCACTCCTTCCTGATTATGTTGACACTCTGCTGCCGCTTAATAAAAAGCCCTTCCGGCCAGATAAAAACAAGAAGTACGGTCAACATGAAGAAAACCCTGTTCCTTCTGCTGCCTTTTGCGGGGCTCCTGTGGGTGCCGCTCTATAACCGGCATGACCCGAGCCTGTTCGGTTTCCCGTTTTTCTACTGGTACCAGCTTGCCTGGGTGCCGGTCACCTCCGTCCTTATCTGGATGGCCTGGAAGTCGGACCGTCAGTCATGAATACACTGTCCATTCCCGATCATGCCGCCACTGGCGTGTTCGTCTTCTGTTTTGTCGCCACCATCGTGCTGGGCAGTACCGTCCGGCTGTGGCGGCCGCTGCTGAACCGGCGCAGGGCCACAACCAGCCACACGGCGGATGAAGAATGGGGGCTGGGCGGCCGTGAATTCGGCGCCTGGGTCACATGGTTCCTGGTGGGGGGGGATTTCTATACCGCCTACACCGTGATTGCCGTGCCCGCCCTTGTCTATTCCACGGGGGGATTCGGCTTCTTCGCACTGCCCTACACCATTATCGTCTATCCGTTCATCTTCGCGGTCATGCCCCGGCTGTGGACCATTGCGCGCGATGGCGGCCATGCCACGGCGGCCGATATCGTGCGTGCGCGTTTTGGCAGCCGGACGCTGGAACTTGCGGTGGCGCTGAGCGGGCTGGTCGCGGTACTGCCCTATATCGCATTGCAGCTTATCGGCATCCGCACCGTGATCGAGGCGCTGGGCCTTACCGGCATGCTGCCGCTGCTCATCGCCTTTGTCTCCCTTGCCGCCTATACTTGGCTTGGCGGGCTGCATGCACCGGCCCTGACCGCCTTTATCAAGGATATCATGATTTATATCGCGGTACTGGCGGCCGTCATTATCGTGCCAATCCATCTGGGTGGGTACGGCGCCATGTTCCATGCGGCGGCCCGCCACCTGCCCCCCGTGCCGGACGGGCATATCGTCGCACAGGGGCAGACGGTGCCCTATGCCACGCTTGCGCTGTCATCCGCCTTTGCCGCGTTCCTGTACCCGCACACCCTGACGGGCATCCTGGCCGCGAAATCCGCCGATACGATCCGGCAGAACGCGGTCTTCCTGCCGGTCTATACCATCGTGCTGGGACTGATCGCGCTACTGGGGCTGATGGCGCATGCGGCGGGCATTGTCACCACATCGTCATCACAGGTGGTGCCGCAGCTTTTCCTGGCCATCTTTCCGTCATGGTTCGCCGGTTTCTGCTTTGCGGCAATTGCCGTTGGCGCGCTGGTACCGGCCTCGGTCATGGCCATCGGCGCGGCCAACCTGATCATGCACAACATCCTGCCCGGCCGAGGCGAATCGGTAACCGGGTCAAGGATTGCAGGATTCGGGGTCAAGGTCGGTGCGCTGATCTGCGTGATGTTCCTGAATGCCCGATTCGCAATCGACCTGCAGCTGCTGGGTGGCGTCATCATCCTGCAGACATTTCCCGCACTGATCATGGGACTGCTGCCGCTGCGCCTGCCCGCACCGGCGCTGGTGGCGGGGTGGGTCATCGGGTCGGTCTCGGGGCTGGGACTTTGCTGGATGGATGGTCTCAAACCGGTTCATCCCGTGGCCTTCGCAGGCTTCTCGGCTTCGGTTTCCACCGGGTTGCTGGCGCTGGCCATCAATATTGCCGTCACCTTCGCACTGGGATCGGTCATCAGGATTGCCCTTGGGGCCTCCCCCGCCACCCTGCGTACGGGGCCCGGCCTGCGGCGGTAGCCCTATCTCCCTTCATGCGGCCGGAACTGGCCGCATGAAGCCTTCCCGCCCCATTTGCGATCGCGGCAGCAAAGCGGGAACAGGGCATGAAAGGGCAGGACAGCCATGGCCCTGCCGCCGGTTACCCTGGACGGCAATTTTCGGGAACCGGCCATTCAATAGGGAAATGTTGCCTGCGAAGTTTTCCGCAGAATGCTTCAGGAAATACCGCTTTTTTTGAAGGAAGGCGGTATCCATGAAATTTTATCTTTATTTATCAGTGACCTGATCAGAAGCGTGCCCTGATGCCTAAAGGGGCCTGCCGCCATTCTGACGCACACACCGCAGGAAAAAGGCGTCCGCAGGGTCAGACTGCATTCATCTGCGCCCCCATATGCGCGGCCTCCGGCACGGCCATGCGGCCCTGACGGACCATCTGCCGCAGCAGGCAGACCACACCGGGCACGCAATTGCCGCACTGGGCGCGGCATCCCTTTGATTCATAAACTTCCTTTGGTCTTACAGCCCCGTTTTTCACGGCGGCTTCCACATCGGTGTCGGTCAGCATATTGCAGGAGCAGACAAACATTTATCCATCCCATTCATGATGTGCCCGCAGCATAATCACGAATGAGAACAAATCGCAATACAATTAATAATCATTCCTGACTCTTTCCTTCATCCCTCCCATACCTTCCGGACATTCCTGTTTTCATTACCGTTATGTTCGATAATATCATTACGAAATCTATCACGACCCACAGGGAGCATTTTCCCGGCACGGGCCGGACGCCTATGCTGGCGGCTGATGGTGCAGGTCTGTCCGTGCGCCGCCTGTTTTCATTTCCACGAGGATACCATGACCCGTTCCCCTCCCGCACCGATCAGCCATATCTTTGCCGCCCACGAATATTATGACATCAGGGCCGAGCTGGAAAAACGTCCCGGCGCCCTGCCCTGCACCCAGGTCGACACGTTCGCTCAGCTGGAGCAGATTGTGCCGGAGGCGGAAGTGCTGGTGGTGTCCATGCTGTGGCAAAACAGCCTGCTGGAACGCGCCCCCAAACTCCGGCTGATCCAGTCAATCAGTTCCGGCGTGGAACAGTTCGATCTGGACAGGCTGAAAGAACGCGGCATCCGCCTGTGCAACGCACGCGGCGCCAACGCATCCGCCGTAGCGGAACATGCGCTTGCACTCCTGCTCAATCTGGCACGGCGCCTGTATGAAGCACGCGACAACCAGAACAGGGCCCGCTGGTCCGGCACGGGAACGGACCAGCGCCCGCGCCTGCGTGAACTGACCGGCAGCACGGTCCTGATCATCGGCATGGGCAGCATCGGGGACCAACTGGCACGACTGTGCCTGGCATTGGGCCTGCAGGTCAGCGGCATGCGCCACAGCCCGCGCCCGCTTGATGTACCGGGCGTGACACAGGTCGATGCCGCTGGCCTGCATGCGGCCATAAGCCAGGCGGACTACATTGTCCTGACCTGCCCCCTGACGGAGCAGACTACCGGGCTGATGAACCAGGCCGCCTTTGCCGCCATGAAGCCCGATGCGTGCCTGATCAACGTCGCGCGCGGGCGCGTGGTGGAAGAAGCCGCACTGGTCGATGCCCTGCGCGCCGGGCGCATCCGTGGTGCCGCCATTGATACCTATGCCACCGAACCCCTGCCCCCGCAGTCCCCGCTCTGGACGCTTCCCAATCTGGTCATGACCAGCCATGTCGCGGGGGAGACACAGTTCTACGAACGCAATGTCGTTGATATCCTGCTCCAGAACATCACGGCCATCGAGACGGGGGGCACGCTGGTCAACCAGATCATCTGACATGGGGGTGCCCCGGCACCTGCCCGCACGGGGATGGAGCGGAACCGGTTCAGGATCGTGCCCCCCGCTCCACCATGGTGACAGCATCCGTGCGCACCATCATGTCTGCCCGCATATGAACGCGACGTTATTATTTCCGGCCTCTGGAAATAAAATGCAGATTGTATATACCTTTCAGCATGCGCCTGACCCTGCATACCGATTATGCCCTGAGAACACTGGTGTACCTGGGCGTCCATGCCGATCGCCTCGCCTCCATCCGTGAGGTTGCGCTTGTGTACGGCATTTCGGAAAACCATCTGGTCAAGATCATCCACAAGCTGGGACAGGGCGGCTTTGTCGAAACCATCCGGGGCCGCAACGGTGGCCTGCGGCTGGGCCGGCCCGCCACGTCCATCCTCATCGGGGATGTGGTGCGCCATACGGAAGAAGACCTGGCGCTGGTCGCCTGCATGCACCCCGCCGGGCGCTGCGACAGCGCGCGGAAAACCTGCATACTGGCCGATGCCTGCCATCTGCGCGGCGTGCTGGGGAAGGCGCTGGGGTCCTTTGTCGCGGTGCTCGATCGTTACACCCTTGCCGATGTCATAACGGACAGCGAACGCCTGCGCCTGCGTGCCCCCACCGCAATGTGAGCGGCATTGCCCGTTTCTGGCCATTGTATCAGCAGACGATCCATGCCCGGATGGGTCAGGCAGAAACCCCTTTGGCCTTCCCGCCATGGTCGCGGCGGGCGCGGCCGGGTGTTCAGTAACCCGGACCGTGGTCGCTCCATCTGCCGGCCACGCTTTTGCCCGGCGGCGCGGTTGATGGTAAATGAAACGATTCTTGCACGCGCGCCCGTGGAATATATAGTTGACGAAACTCTGAGGAATATACTGCTTATGGCTTACGCTACGACCAACCCTTACACCGGGGAAAAGCTGAAGACCTTCCCCGACGCCACGGATCAGGAAGTCGAGACCGCACTGACCGACGCCTATGATGCCTTCAAGGCCTGGCGTCACACCTCCTTTGCGGAACGTGCGAAGGTCATGACGGCCGCAGCTCAGATTCTGCGCCGCGATATCGACAAATACGCCAGGCTGATCACGCTGGAGATGGGCAAGATCTACGCCGAAGCCAAGGCGGAGACCATCCTTTCGGCTGAAATCTTTGAATACTACGCCGCCAAGGCCGAAGAACTGCTTGCCCCCGAAAAGCTGCCAGTCGCCAATGCGGCCGAAGGCGACGCCACACTGATCCACCAGCCGCAGGGCATTGTCTTCGCGGTCGAGCCGTGGAACTTCCCCTACTATCAGGTCGCCCGCATCATCGCGCCCCAGCTTTCCGCCGGGAATACGGTGCTGCTCAAGCATGCCTCCAACGTACCGCAGTGCGCCGCCGCCTTTGACACGCTGATGCAGGAAGCAGGGCTGCCCAAGGGTGCGTTCCGCAACCTGTATGCCGCACGCCACCATACCGGCGTGATCCTGAGCGACCCGCGCGTGTGCGGCGTGGCGCTGACCGGTTCCGAAGGGGCGGGCACCATCATCGCGGGCATCGCCGCCAAGGCGCTCAAGAAATCCACGATGGAGCTGGGTGGTTCCGACGCCTTCATCGTGCTGGATGACGCGGATCTGGAAAAGACCGTGAAATGGGCCGTGTTCGGCCGCCACTGGAATGCGGGCCAGGTGTGCGTCTCGGCCAAGCGTATCATCGTGGCGGATGCCATCTATGACCGATTTGTCGAGATGTACAAGAAGGGCGTTGCCGAACTGAAGGCTGGCGACCCGATGGACCCGGCCACCCAGCTTGCGCCCCTGTCCTCGCAGAAGGCCGCAGATGACCTGATGGCCCAGGTTGAGGAAGCGAAGAAGCACGGTGCGCATGTGGAAGTCATCGGCGCGCCGGTTCCGGAAAAGGGTGCCTTCTTCCGCCCCATGCTCATGACCAACCTGCACAAGGACAATGAAGCCCGGCTGTGGGAATTCTTTGGTCCCGTGACGCAGCTTTACCGCGCCAAGGACGATGCCGATGCCATCCGCATCGCCAATGATTCTCCCTATGGCCTGGGTGGTTCGGTGTTTACCAAGGACACCAAGCGCGGCGTGAAGGTTGCGGAGCAGATTTATACCGGCATGGTGTACGTCAACCATCCGACCATGGTTAAGGCCGACCTGCCGTTCGGTGGCGTGGCGCGTTCGGGCTACGGGCGTGAACTGATTGGCCTTGGCATCAAGGAATTCGTCAATCACAAGCTGATTGACGTTGTGGATATTGATGCGCCGTTCTGATCGGCAGCATCACCAGATCCGTAACGCCGGCCATTGACCCGACCCGGGCAATGGCCCATTCCGGTTCCCCGCCCTGGTGGCGGGGACCAGTCTGCTTTCCGCCATGCAATGCGTGCGGGATGCCCACGCCATGGTTCCATGAAAACCATCCGGATGGCGGCGTTTGATACACCGGGCCATGCCGTTCTTTTCATGACCTATGGGTGGAAAATATTTTCCGGTGCGAAAATGCGCCGTATCGTCCCCTCGATTCCAAGGTGACATCCATGGAACAGGCAGGCGATACACCCCACGCAGGGTAACAGGTAGATCCATAATGGATGGGGAACCGGCCCGCATTTACGCCCGACCATGACCCCGCCTGCACAGCCCACCATACAGCCGATCACGACTTCCAGCAGCGTATGTGCATGCAGCATCAGTCGCGTCTGGCCGATGACAAGCCCCACCGCCAGCACCGACGGCAGCATGAGGGCAGGAAACCGGGCAAACCATCCCTGTCCCATCATGAACAGCAGGCCGCCATATACCACACAGGCAGCCGCGACATGGCCACTGGGACTGATGATCGGCACATGGACGAACCATGCGTAGTACAGCCCCGCAATCTTGAGCAGCAGCATGAAGGCCAGCACCAGACTGGCCGTGAGCACCCACACGGCGGCCCCGCGCCACCAGCCACGCAGGAGCATGACAAGCCCTCCCACTGCCAGCACCGGCAGGATGACACCCTGATCCGCAAAATCGGTGATGAAACGCATCATGATGATAGGGCCACCCCGCCTGTCTGGCATGTCACACGTCCGGCCATCCAGGCCGCATGGCTGTCCCCTGCCAGGCTGCATGAGGCACAACCATGCCATGCCCGGTCATACCGGCGGGCGCGCATACCCTTTTGCGAATCAGCAGCAGGACAGGCAGGCATCCCGGAATATCCACTTCGGGATATTGATGTCCCGGCAGTCCCGCTACAGGACCGCCGGGCCGGGGCCATTTTATGGTGACTTGGGCAACTGCCTGCGCATTTTCTCCACCAGGTCGGGGGTCACGCCGTGATCCCCGCTGCCAAAGGTCGCGGTAACGTAATTGACCACGCTGGCAATTTCCGCGTTGCTCAGGCGCTGCACATCGGAATTCTGGTCAAAACCGGGCATATGGACATGCAGCCCGCCTGCCGTGCGGTCCACGCCACTCAGCACGGTCATGATCAGGTTATCCGGACGGGCGGAACCCACGGCCGAGTTATGGAACAGCGACGGCGCATAATGATCGCTGGTACCCGCCCCATCGGTGCCATGGCAGGCGGCACAGTTGGCGTCATATATATGGGCGCCATCCATTTCATCCAGCTTGTCAATACGGGTCAGTTCGCCACTGCGGATATCAGGCGCGTCCATCGCCTTGCCCGCCTGTTCACGCGGGGTGTGCTCGGCTTCGTCATCCTTTGCCGGCACCTGCAGGATGTAGGCGGCAAGCGCATGCAGGTCCGCATCGGTCAGGTGGCTGGTGCTGTGTTCCACCGCCTCTCCCATCGGGCCTGCGGCCTGGCTCAGGCCATCGACATGCCCGGTCCTGAGATACTGGACCAGGTTGTCCTCGCTCCAGTTTCCGATGCCCGCCGTCTTGCTGGACGTGATGTTGGGCGCGTACCAGCCCAGCAGCGACGCACCGGCAAGATAGCTGTCTTCCTTTTCGCTCAGCATGATGTTGCGTGGCGTGTGGCAGGTGCTGCAATGCGCCAGCGCGTTGGCCAGGTACTTGCCACGACGCATCTTGTCAAACGTGGCGGAATCCCCTGTTTCAGGCGGCACGCTGCCTGCAACCATGTTCCACGCCGCCATGGTTATGCGCAGGTTGGCGGGAAAGTTCAGTTCGGTCACGGGGGGTGATTCGGCCACCGGCTTCACCCCGTGCATGAACCATGCATACAGCGCCTTCACATCATCATCCGTCATGCCGGAATACGACACGTAGGGCATGGCGGGGTAGAGGCGGTTGCCGTCACGACGGATGCCGTGGCGCAGGCTCTTCTCGAAATCCTCTTCCGTATATCTGCCAATACCGTGCTCGGGATCGGGCGTGATGTTGGTGGTTATGACATCGCCCATGGGCGTGGTGATGCGCAGGCCACCGGCAAACGGCTTGCCACCGGGTGCCGTGTGGCAGGCCACGCAGTCGCCTGCCGTGGCAATATATTCCCCACGGGCCAGAAGATCGGCTGAAGGCTGGTCATCCGCCTGCGCGTGCAGGGGAGTCAGGGAGGCGAGTGCGGTGCCCGCGGTCAGGATCGACCACAGGATCTTGCGTGTCACATCAGGCATGAGCGAGTTCTTTTTTCAGCGTGTCGGCAACGCGCAGGGCAAGCGCCGCGACTGTCAGTGTGATATTGCCGGTTCCGACCGATGAAAAGACGGACGAACTCGCGATAAACAGGTTCTCGTGGTCATGCGTGCGGCAGAAGCCATCGACCACGGAATCCTTGGGGTCCGTGCCCATGATGGTGCTGCCCGCGGGATGGTCCTGCGGGAAGTAGCCCGGTGTCCACTGTTCGTCAGTACCATGCATGAGGCCGATGAGATCGCGGAACAGGCCACGCGTGTGCTCGCAGCTCTTAACCGTGTATTCCGGCAGCTTGTAATAGACTTCCGGATGCGGGATGCCCAGCACATCCTTGTGCGTGCTGCTGAGGGTAAGGCGGTTGTCCGGATCGGCCAGCCCTTCGTTATGGCTGAACAGCCGCACCGTATGGGACGCCAGATAGCGGATCTGCTCCTCCAGTTCCCGGCCGACATAGCCCTTGGAAATGGCAAGGGCGGTGGCAAGGTCCACCTGGTTGTCATCGACCATGTGCACGAGATAGGCCCCACGCTCCGTGCGCCAGTCGCCATCACGGAAATTGTCGATCACGTTGGTCTCGAGCGGGCCGCGACCGGGCCACAGCGCCTTGTCCCCGCTGATGAAGCTGACCTGCACGCCGGTATGGTCCATCATGTTGCGACCGACATGGCCGGAACTGTTGGCGATCCCCGTCGGGCTCTGCTCATCGGCGGAAACCAGCAGCAGCTTTGCCGTTTCGATGCAATGGGCGGCAATGACGAAGTATTTGCCGGTCACGCGGTGCGATCCCTTGTCGGGATCATAGTAATGCACGGCCGTCACGCGCTTGTTGGCGCTGTCACGCTCGATCTTGTACACGACCGCATTGGGCACGAACTTCGCCCCCGCCGCCTCAGCGTGATAGACCGAATAGCTGCCATTGTACATGGCACCGATCGGACAGATCGGCATGCAGTTGTTGTGGCCTTCGCATGTGGGCCGGTTATCATAGGGGCGGGTGTTGCGGGCCTGTGGTTCATGCACCACGCGGTAGGGCGTCTTCTCGCTGATCAGCTGGCGGAACTGGCGGGCTGCGTAGGAAATGGGCAGCGCCTCCATCGGGTAAGGCTGCCTGCGCGGGGAACCGAGATCCTCCTTGGCGGGGTCCGGGCCGCATACCCCCATCATCACCTCGGCCTGATAGTAGAACGGCTCCAGGTCATCATATTTCAGCGCCCAGTCACGCCCCTGGCCATAGCGGGTCTTCAGTTCGAAATCCGATGGCAGGTAACGCCACGCGCAACCCGCCCAGTGCCATGTCGTGCCACCCATCATGCGCAGATAGACCTGCTGGTAGGCTTCGGCATCCGGGCCGGTCGTGTGCAGGTAATCGTTCGGCGTGATCTGGTTGGGGGGATGCTCCGCCCACGGCACGCACGGGAACGGCTCCTGATAGGATGGCTTGTTTTCCAGATTGCGGAAGTTCTCGACAAAATGCTGGCGGTCAACGCGCGGCCCCGCCTCAAGCACGATGACGGAAATGCCCGCGCGCGCCAGTTCATTGGCAATGGAACTGCCGGCAACGCCGGAACCGACGATCACGACGTCGGCGGAAAGTTCTTGGTCGGAAGGCATGGAGGATGCTCCGGTAATATCAGGTGGGTTCTATAATGAATTTTGAAGGCGACAGGGCCGCCTTGCCGGTGGGCACCGCCACTTCCGGCGGGGTCTGGGTCCAGTAGAACGGACCGCCTGCCGCATATGTCTTGGGATAGATGGCGTCCTTGGTGATGTCGAACATCAGCGCGGAGCGGTAGACCACCACCTTATGGTCGGCCAGCCCGCGGTACCAGCCGGTCATGATGTCATGGACGACATCCTTGAACACGGGGTCCGCGTGTTCGGCGGCGGCGGCCAGTTCGCTGGCCGTGCCGAAGGTACCGCCGGTCATGATGTCATGCAGCTTGCGGATATGCTCACGCCGTTCCGGCACGGCATGCACGATGCCCGCGTAAAGCGCCTGGCCAATGCGGGCATCCAGCGTATCGCGGTCGGTCAGGCGCTGCGAGAGCGCCATGAACAGCGCGACCTCCGCATCCCCCCCCGTGCCTGCTGGCGCCGGGTCGGCGGCCAGGCCCCGGCCCGCCCCGACGGTCACGGCCGTAGCCCCCATGGCGCCCAGCAGCACGTCACGGCGCGACATGCGCAACATTCGGTTCAGCCGGGCCGTATTGGGGGTGGAAAGATGAATACTGGCGGGAAAACGGGGCCGGTCTGCAGCCATCTGGCGTTGCCTCTCATGCACGTTGGTCCAGCAGGGATGCCGGGGGATACAGGCATGGCCATGCAGGATGCAATAATGCAACCACCGATACCGTTACTCAACGCGGTCCCGCAACCTTTTATATCCCTATATTAACGTATGGCAGCCTTACGTTTATTGAACATAATATCCGTAACGGGCATAATTGACATGTTTTGAAAAATATATTCCCAATATAAATTACAGAAAACTGCCAGAAATCATGCGCAAAACACCATGCGGGCAGGACCAGTTCCGGATAGCCCGAGTAAATCATGACCAGAAAAACCCTGAAAATCTGCGGTTTCCTGTATGGGTATGCGATTCATTTCCGGTCATGGCGTTGTTATTACGCTTTTTTGACGCATATTTATGGAAAACAATTTAATTTATCTAATTTCTTAAATTTACTTATTTATTAAAAACATCTATCCGGATGCAAATGGAAAAATCGTATTACTCCTCCCCTGCCCTTCCTATTATTTCCAGACAGACATTCTATTCTATCATTCCACCGGGTCAGGATGTCACAAATCTTTCATATACCAGACGCCCGGCAGGGGGCGACAGCAATCCGAACCTGCGCTAGGCTGGCTTGCGGCATATCCGTTTGATCATGCATCCCGCACGTCGCCATCCCCGCAACCCTTGTAGCAGGACGTCCTTCCTCCACCCGGGACCGGGGTATCTGGCCACCAGTCAGTCCATTCCATGCACGCCATACGGCAGGGCCGGTGCCTTGCGCCACTGCGTGGCCCTGCCCCCTGAAGGAAAAGATCACAGGCCCATGCTGACACGCCGAAAGGCCCTGACAGGCACCCTGCTGGGGATGACCCTTCTTGCCAACCGCCAGGCCAGGGGGGCGCCGTCGCTTGTACCGCAGCCCCTGCTCATGGCGCATCGCGGGGCCTCCGCATTGCGGCCCGAGCACACGCTTGCAGCCTATGCCCGGGCCATCATGGATGGTGCCGACTATATCGAACCCGATCTGGTACCGACCCGGGACGGGGTGCTGGTCTGCCGGCATGAAAGCAATATCGCCGGAACCACCGATGTCGCCACCCGTCCGGAGTTCGCCAGCCGCCGGCGCACGCTGAAAATCGACGGAGAGGACGAGACAGGCTGGTTCACCACCGATTTCACGCTTGCTGAACTCAAGACCCTCCGTGCCCGTGAGCGACTGCCTGACATACGCCCCCATAACACACGCTATGACGGGCATTTCGATATTCCGACCTTTGAAGAAGTCATTGATTTCGTGGCAGCATTATCGGCCACGCTGTCCAGCCAGCAGGGGCGCGTGATCGGGCTGATACCCGAGATCAAGAACTCCACCCATTTCCACAGGCTGGGCCTGGCGCCTGAAGACATATTCCTGCGCACCATCGCCGCGCATGAATACACACGCTCCTGCCCGCTGGAAATCCAGTCCTTCGAGACCGCCAATCTGCGCACGCTGTATGGCAGGGTAAAGGCCATCAACCCGCAGGCGCGCATCATGCTGCTGATGGGGGAACGCAGCGATATCGTGCCGGATACGCTGGCATCGGGCAGGACGTTGAAATTTGGTGATCTCATGACGGTCGAGGGGCTGCGTGGCGTGCGGCAGTATGCCGATGTGATCGGCCCCTCCAACACGGACATCATTCCGCGCGACGCATCGGGCGCGTGGCTTGAACCCACGACACTGATTGATGACGCGCACCGCGCGGGGCTACTGGTCCATTCCTATACCTTCCGGCCGGAAAACCATTTCCTGCCCGCGCAACTGCGTAACGGGGATGGTGACAGTGCCCGGAACCCGCACGGTTCCATTGCCGAGATCCGGCGCTCCCTCGACCTGGGGCTGGATGGTTTCTTTACCGATGACCCGGCCATTGGCCGCCTGGCGCTGCGGAACTGAAGCCCGGCGCGGCAATACCCGGGCCATGCGCCCCCCGACACGTGGAAAAACCGCCCGGCATGGCCTGCGCCCGCCCTGCCGGGTCATACATCCCGCAGGCCAGCCGCCCGTCACGCCAGGCCGGTCGTTCCCCATCAGTCACCTCCGGCCATGTGGTCTTTACTGCCGGGCGGGCTGCCGGCGCACGATCCGCGTGGCGATGATCATGACGGACAGCGTGATGCCCCATGCAAGGAGCTGGATGCCCATGGGCCGGTCCGAATAGCCAAACAGCGCCTTGGCCGCGCGGCCCGCCATGCTGCCATCGGACAGCAGCCACGACGTATCCCATATTTCATAACCAAGGGCGGGCAGCAGGTCATCGCCCGCCAGCAGGGCTGCCGCCTGGCTGGCCATGCCCGCGGCTAGAAAGGCGATCAGCAGCCCGGTCACGGCAAACAGCCGGTGCAGCGGGATCACGATCAGCCCGCGATACAGCAGCCACGACAGCGCTGCCCCCGCAAGGATACCCAGCGCGCCACCACCAAGCATGGCCAGCGGCCCGGAATGGGTGGATACGGCAATACCGTACAGGAACAGCACGACCTCCATCCCCTCCCGCAGAACGGCCACGGCAACCACCACCGCCATGGCGGCAAGCGAACGCTCGCCAGAAGCGACTTCCGCCCCCAGCGCCTTCATGTCGCCTGCCATCTCACGACCGTGGCGGGTCATCCAGATCATATGCCACCCCAGCATGAGCACGGCGAGGCACAGGATGGTGGCGGAAAAAACGTCCTGCCCGTTGCCCGACAGAGCCGCCGACAGGCTCCCGGCAAAAACCGCGACAATCGCCGCCCCCACCACACCGGCGGCAATGCCACCGGCCACCCAGCGCCCACGCCCCGGAATGCCCTGCGTCGCCGCCAGCACGATTCCGACAACAAGGCCTGCTTCCATGACTTCACGGAAAACGATCAGCAGACTTCCCAGCATGTTCAGGGCTCCTGCGTTACGGTTACGGTACCCGTTGCCTGATCGGGATGATAGTCATCGAAGAACTTGTAGGTGCCGGGATGCAGCGGGCCTGCATGCACCGTGATCGTGCCGCCCTGGACCACGATCTTCTCGAATTTCAGGTCGTAGCTCTCGAATTCGTCCGTCGTGTCGTCATGGTTGTCCAGCACGATCAGGAAACGCTGCCCGGCGGGAACGCTGAAATGGTCCGGCGTGAAATGGTGGTCGCGCACTTCCAGATGCACCGGATCCTGGGCGCGGGCATGCGGCATGAAAATGCATGCGGCAAGGCAGAGGGTGAGGACAACACTTACATGACGCATGCGGGACACTCCTGTCATACCGCACATAATATGCGACTAATTATTACTGTCAATTTCTGGCATGATCATGCCGGACCTGCTTGCCCACGCTGGGCGCGCACGGTCCGGCAATCACGACAGGAATGTACCGCCGCCTGCTGACCAGTCCCGCAATCAGCAATCAGCAGCCTGTTCAGTCTTTCGCATCAGACGGACGGAGAACAGCCCCGTGCACTGCGCCGGTCGTGCTGGCCTGCGTTCGCAACATCGACAACCTTGGCGCCATGGCCGGTGCGGTCGCGCGCAGTGCACAGAAACATGCTGGCCTGAACATCCTGCCCGAATACTGCCCCCGATGTGACCGATGCGCCGCCGGGCGCATCTCGCCGCAATGGCCGGGCGGACGGGTTCGATCCGGATGGATTACGGGACCACGCCCGCGCCGTGCACGAACGGATTGGCCTGCAACCCTGCGCCCGGCCATGCCTTAACTTCCTGTTATCGGAGCCGTGGTGCCGGAATGCGGGGAAAGCAGACATCTTCGCCAGCCTTCCAGCACGACCCCATGTCACACGCTTCCATGTCGTACCCGTATGAAAAAGGCTGCCCCATGCTGACCGTGCATCATCTGGACAATTCCCGTTCGCAACGGATCCTGTGGCTACTCGAAGAACTGGAACTGCCTTACGATATCCATTTCTACAGACGCGACCCGAAAACCATGCAGGCCCCGCAATCCCTGCGCCGCATCCACCCGCTGGGCAAGGCCCCTATCCTGACCGACACGGATGGCGACGTGACGCTGGCTGAAAGCGGGGCCATCATCGAATACATCCTGGCAAAATACGGCAATGGCCGGCTGGCGCCCGAACCGGGCACGCCCGCGCATACGCGCTTCATCTACTGGCTGCATTATGCCGAAGGCTCCGCCATGCCGCCGCTGCTGCTCAAGCTGGTCTTCGGCCTGCTGCCAGGCCGCGTGCCGTGGCCGCTTCGCCCCTTTGCCGCGCTGATTGCAAAGGGCGCGCAGACACAGGTCATCAACCCGCAGGTCAGGCTGCACATGGATTACTGGGAACAGACGCTGGCGGCCAGCGAATGGTTCGCGGGCCCCGAATTCACCGCCGCCGACATCCAGATGAGCTTCCCGCTCGAAGCCGCCGCCGCCCGGGCCGGCGCGCTGACCGGTCGCCCCCATATCGGCCCGTTCCTGCGCCGCATCCATGCGCGACCGGCCTACCAGCGCGCCCTTGTCCGTGGTGGTTCCTACAGCTTCGCCACGGCGGGCAACACCACACCGGGCTGATTATTATCCCCTCCGGCCGGGACGGCGCACCGCCGCACCGCAATCATGCTGCCCATGCCCCGGTTTACGCGGCAGGGCCGTTTGTATTAAGTGCGCCGACAGTTCCAGCCCCAGAGGATCCATGATTCGTCTCGACAGCATCAGCAAGCATAACGGCCAGCGCCTGGTCTTTATCGAGGCATCCGCCGCCCTGCAGAAGGGGGAAAAGATCGGGCTGGTCGGCCCCAATGGTGCGGGCAAGACCACGCTTTTCCGCATGATCACGGGGCAGGAAGAACCCGATGAGGGCCAGATCCTGGTTGATCGTGGCACAACCATCGGCTTCTTCAGCCAGGACGTGGGCGAGATGACGGGCCGCAGCGCCGTGGCCGAGGTCATGGAAGGCGCGGGGGCGGTATCGGAAGTGGCCCGCGAACTCGCCACGCTGGAAAACGCGCTGGCCGACCCCGAGCAGGCCGACCGGCTCGAGGAAATCCTTGAACGCTTTGGCGAGGTGCAGGCCCGCTTCGAGGAACTGGGCGGCTACGCGCTGGACAGCAGGGCGCGCGAGGTGCTGCATGGCCTGGGTTTCAGCCAGGACATGATGGATGGGGATGTCAGCCGCCTGTCGGGCGGGTGGAAGATGCGCGTGGCGCTGGGCCGCATCCTGCTCATGCGCCCCGACGTGATGCTGCTGGATGAACCAAGCAACCATCTGGATCTGGAAAGCCTGATCTGGCTGGAGCAGTTTCTGGCAGGCTATGACGGCGCGCTGCTCATGACATCGCATGACCGGGCGTTCATGAACCGGGTCATCAACAAGGTGATCGAGATTGATGGCGGCGGCCTGACCAGTTTCTCGGGTGATTACGAGTTCTATGAACAGCAGCGCGCCCAGAACGAGAAGCAGCAGCAGGCCCAGTTCGAACGCCAGCAGGCGGCACTGGCCAAGGAAATCAACTTCATCGAACGCTTCAAGGCCCGCGCCTCGCACGCAGCCCAGGTGCAGAGCCGGGTCAAGAAGCTGGAAAAGATCGACCGCGTGGAGCCCCCCAAGCGGCGGCAGGCGGTCAGCTTCGAGTTCCAGCCCGCCCCCCGCTCGGGCGAGGACGTGGTCAGGCTGCGTGGCGTGGACAAGCGTTACGGCAGCCGCGTGATCTACCACGATCTTGACCTGCTGGTGCGCCGCAGGGAACGGTGCTGCATCCTTGGCGTCAATGGCGCGGGCAAGTCCACCCTGCTCAAGCTGGTAACCGGCACGACCGAACCCGATGCCGGCACGGTCACGCTGGGAGGCAGCGTGAAGATGGGCTATTTCGCCCAGCACGCCATGGATCTGCTGGATGGCGGCCGCACGGTGTTCGAGACGCTGGACGATGCCTTCCCGCTGGCCAGCCAGGGTTCGCTGCGGGCGCTTGCGGGCAGCTTCGGGTTTTCGGGCGATGAGGTGGAAAAAAGCTGCCGCGTACTTTCGGGTGGTGAGAAGGCACGGCTGGTCATGGCGCTCATGCTGTTCGACCCGCCCAATTTTCTGGTGCTGGATGAACCGACCAACCATCTGGACATCGCCACCAAGGAAATGCTGATCACCGCCCTTGCACGGTACGAAGGCACCATGCTGTTCGTTTCGCATGACCGGCATTTCCTCTCCGCCCTGTCCAACCGGGTGCTGGAACTGACACCGGACGGCATTCACCAGTATGATGGTGGCTATACGGAATATGTTGCCCGCACCGGGCAGGAAGCACCGGGGCTGCATGCCTGAATACAGGCAGGGGGACGGTTCTGGCCGTTATGCAGGAAAATCCTGCCATGCCTGATGATATCACCTTGATAATACCATAGGGGGGTATAACGTCCGGACGATGTGCAGACGGAGCGGACCCATGCCCCAGACCCTTGCTTTCCCTGTTGGCGGCATGTCATGCGCCGCCTGCGCCGCACGTATCGAAAAGGTCCTGAACCGGCAGGCAGGGGTGCATGCCACCGCCAACCTTGCCACCGGGCACGTGCAGGTGACGCTGGACACACCTGACGCTACACCGGAAAACGTGGTCGCAGCCATCCGCAGGGCCGGATTTACGGTGGGGGAACAGGCCATCGACCTGTCCATAACCGGCATGTCATGCGCGGCCTGCGCGGCCCGGATCGAGAAAGTGCTGGGCCGCCTGCCCCTGACACACGTCAGTGTCAATCTTGCCACCGGGCGTGCGCATGTCGTTTTCGTGCCTGGCGTGACCGATGCCGCAACCCTGATCGCCCGTATTGAAAAGGCGGGCTACGGCGCGAAACCCGTTGAGGATATGCCACAGGTCGACCCCCGCGCGGCACGCATGCGGGAATGGCGCGCTGCATGCCGCCAGTTTGGCCTGACGCTTGTGCTGTCGCTTCCCTTCTGGGTCCAGATGGTGCTGATGCTGGCAGGCTCCATGCGCATGATGCCCGGCTGGCTGCAATGGATGCTGGCAACGCCCGTGCAGTTCTACTGCGCGCGGCAGATGTACCAGCGCGCATGGCATGCGCTGCGCGGTGGCGGGGCGAACATGGATGTACTGGTCGTGCTGGGCACCGGTATCGCCTATGGCTTCAGTGCGGTCGTGATCATGCTGGGCCTGCGCCAGCCGGTTTACTTCGAGGCCAGTGTCACGATCATCACACTGATCTCGCTGGGCAGGCTCATGGAAAACCGTGCACGGAACCAGACTGGCGCGGGTCTGGAAAGCCTTCTGCGGCTGCAGCCCCGGCTTGCCCATGTGCAGGTCGGGAATACCGTTGTGGACCGGCCCGTGGCTGATATGCGCGTGGGCGATGTGTTCCTTGTCCGCCCCGGCGAGAACATTCCGGTCGATGGCACGGTCACGCAGGGCGCATCGGATGTCAACGAAGCCATGCTGACGGGTGAGAGCCTGCCCGTGCTCAAGCAGCCGGGCAGCACAATCTTTGGCGGCACAACCAATACCACGGGCGCATTGCGCGCAACAGCCACCGGCGTGGGCCGCGACACGGCGCTGGCCCATATCGTGCGGATGGTGGAGCAGGCCCAGGGGTCGAAGGCCGCGGTGCAGCGGCTGGTGGACAGGATATCCAGCATCTTCGTGCCGACCGTACTGGCCATCGCGCTTGTGACCCTTTTGGCAGGGTGGTTTGTTACCGGCAATGCGGGGTGGAGCATCGTCTCCGCCGTATCGGTTCTGGTGATCGCCTGCCCGTGCTCGCTGGGTCTTGCAACGCCTACGGCCATCATGGTGGGCACCGGACTGGGTGCGCGGGCGGGCATCCTGTTCCGCAACGCCGATGCGCTGGAACAGGCACAGAAGCTGACCACCCTGATCATGGACAAGACCGGCACGCTGACACAGGGCAGGCCGGATGTGAGCGATGTCCTGCCCATGCCCGGGGTTACGGAACATGCCCTGCTGGCCACGGCGCATGCGCTGGAACACAATTCCGAACACCCGCTGGCCCGCGCCATCGTGGCGCATGCGCTGGCAGGTGGCGTGGCCGCGGCCCCCGCAACGGATTTTACCGCCATACCGGGCATGGGGGTTACCGCGCGGATTAGCGGCGTGACGGCGTGCCTTGGCTCACCCCGCTTCCTGGCGGACAGCAATGTCGTGCAGGACACCACCCTGACCGACCGGCTGGAACAGGAAGGCAAGACCACGATTGGTGTCGCCATGGATGGGCGGCTCATGGGTTACATCGCCCTGTCCGACCGGCTGCGCCCCGATGCGGCAGCAACCGTCAGCATGCTCAGGGCCGCCGGGATCAGGGTCATCATGCTGACGGGTGACAACGCGCGTACGGCCCGGGTGGTGGCCCGCCAGGTGGGGGTGGATGACTACCGCGCGGGCGTGCTGCCAGCCGACAAGGCGCAGGCGGTCACGAAATACCGCGCCGGAAACGCCGTGGTCGGCATGGTGGGGGATGGGATAAACGACGCCCCCGCGCTGGCGGCGGCGGATGTCGGCTTCGCCATCGGGGGCGGGGCCGCCATTGCGCTGGATACCGCCGACATCATCCTGATGCGTAGCGAACTGGCCAGTGTGCCGGATGCCATTGCCCTCTCGCGCGCAACGATCGCCAAGATCCGCCAGAACCTGTTCTTTGCCTTCATCTACAACATTCTCGGCCTGCCGCTGGCGGCTTTCGGGCTGCTCAACCCGATTGTGGCAGGGGCCGCCATGGCCATGAGTTCCGTATCCGTTGTCTGCAACTCGCTCCTGCTCAACCGCTGGAAACCACGCTCCCGCCCCGTTGCCTGAACTCCGGACCGGCGCCGGTTTCACGGCCCGGCGGGCATGCGTGGCATTGGCCACCCCAGGCTGGTATCGTGGCCCCGACATGACCCGGAGGAACATTGAATGGCCGATAACCGGCAGGCTGTAGAGGAACCCGCCAACTGCGCGCACTGTGCCCCGCCATCCGGCGGGAAAAAGGTCGAACAGCCCAACAAGAAAGCCCTGATCAACCGCATGCGCCGTATCGAAGGCCAGATGGGCGGCGTACGGAACATGATCGAGGAGGATCGTTACTGCGTTGATATCCTGACCCAGGTCTCGGCCATAAAGGCCGCGCTGGACGGGGTCGCCATCCAGATCCTGTCCAGCCACGCCAAAGGCTGCGTGCGCGCCGCAGTACTGGAGGATGGCGGTGATGATGTGATTGAGGAAATGCTGGAAATCGTGCGCAAGCTGATCCGCTGACAGATGCGACGGGCCCGTACATGGCACCATACGCGGTTACACCGGCAAAGCCGAGAAAACGCTTTCCATATGCCCCCCATGGGTATTATAAAAACCGTGTTTGCGCGTGGTCCATCTGTGCACGGGAGCCCTGAATGGTCAGGACACATGGCCGGATCTGGATTGGTCTGCTGGCCTGGCTGCTGGTACAGGCCGGGTTGCTGGTCGGTTCCATTCCCGTACCGGCGCAGGCCCGCACGCCCCTGATCACCTGTACACAGACCGACGAACCACAATGCATGACGGCGGCGGCCCATGCCACGCACATGGCGCACATGCACCACAGGCAGCCATCGGGCAGCGAGACATGCTGCCATGTCCATGCGGCCACGGATATTCCATCCCCCACCACGCCGTACCTGATTGCCCGCCCCATTGCGGGTAACGGGGCCTTCATACCCCACAGACAGGTCCAGCCCGCGGGCAGCGACCGGCTGCCCCTGCTGCGCCCGCCAAGGAACCGGAACGCATAGGCGCCGCAGGGCACCTTCCATGCCCCCGGTGGCCTGGCGCCACCGGGTTCCTGACCGTTTCACCTCCGGATTTTCCTCATGCATATTCCCACGCGCATGCGCGGTGGCCTGACACGCCGCCGTTTCGTGACGGGGCTGGGCGCGGGCGGCCTTGTCGCGGCCCTGCCCCGCCTGTCCCATGCCCATGGCGGGCCCACGGGCATGGTTCCAGCCACATCCCGTGCCGCATGGAACCTGAATGTCGGCCGCACCCGCATCACGATTGATGACAAGACACTCCATGCTCCCTGCATCGGGGGGCAGGTCCCCGGCCCCATCCTGCGCTGGCGGGAGGGGGATACGCTTGCCCTGACGGTAACCAATACGCTCAGGGATGAAGATACATCCATCCACTGGCACGGCATCCGCCTGCCGTACAACATGGATGGCGTACCGGGGCTGAGCTTTACCGGCATCCCGCCGGGTGAAAGCTTTACCTACCGCTTTCCCGTAAGCCAGAGCGGAACCTACTGGTACCACAGCCATTCCGGCATGCAGGAGGCACAGGGGCTGTACGGTGCGGTGGTGATCGACCCCCTGCGCCCCGACCCCCATGCCTGCGCGCGCGATTACGTGATCGTACTGTCCGAATGGACGGATGTGTCCCCCATGGACATGATCAGCAATCTCAAGATGCAGGATGACTACTATGTCTTCCGCCAGCGTACGGCAGCCTCCCTTGCGCATGACGCACGGGCGGCGGGCGGCCTGCTGCCTGCGCTAAGGGACCGGCTGGCCTGGTCACGCATGCGCATGGCGGCAACCGATATTTCAGATGTGACCGGCATCATCTACACCTATCTCATGAACGGTCATGCCCCGGACATGAACTGGAGCGGACTGTTCCGCCCCGGCGAGCGGGTACGGCTGCGCTTCATCAATGCATCGTCCATGACCTTTTTCGATATCCGCATACCGGGGCTGGAAATGCTGGTGGTGCAGGCGGACGGCAACGAAGTCGAACCCGTGCCGGTGGACGAATTCCGCATCGGGGTGGCGGAAACCTATGACGTGATCGTCCAGCCACGCGAGAACACGGCCTATACCATCTTTGCCCAGAGCGAGGACCGCACCGGCCATGCCCGCGGCACGCTGGCCCCCCGCCCCGGCATGGTCGGCCCGATCCCGCCCATGGACCCGCGCCCGGTGCGCACCATGGTCGATATGGGCATGGGCGACATGAAACCGGGCAGCGGCATGAAGGGCATGGCCATGCCGGACGAAACACCGGGCCACACCATGCAGCACACGGACATGGCGGACATGAAGCCGGACCACGGCATGCAGCATATGGACATGCCGGATACGAAGCCGGACCACGCCACGAAGCCCATGGACATGACGGGCATGAAACAGGGCCACGACATGCAGGACATGGACATGTCGGACATGGAAATGGACGACAGCATGCCGGGTATGGACAAGGGACATGCCATGCCTGCGGATACGCCCGTGCTGGAAATCGATGACCCGGGACCACCGCCACTGAACGTGGAAAACCAGAATGTGGCCCGCATGCCGGTCAACCGCTTGGGCAGCCCCGGCGACGGGCTGGAGAACAATGGCCGCCGCGTGCTGAATTACCGGCAGCTGCGCGCCACCCGGCCCGGCACGGACCCGCGCCCGCCCACGCGTGAGATCATCCTGCACCTGACCGGCAACATGGAACGCTACATATGGGGCTTCAATGGCCGGAAGTTTTCCGAATCCGGGCCAATCCGCCTGAAGCGCAACGAACGGGTGCGCTTTACCCTGATCAATGACACGATGATGGAACACCCGATCCACCTGCATGGGCTGTGGAGCGAACTGGAAAACGGACAGGGGGATTACCGCCCGTACAAGCACACCATCATCTCCCAGCCCGGCTCCCGGCTGAGCTATCTGGTCACCGCCGATGCGCCGGGCATGTGGGCCTATCACTGCCATCTGATGCTACATATGGAACTGGGCATGTTCCGCACGGTGATCGTGGAATGAGGCGCGTGATCCAGATCGTGGCCCTGCTGTCACTGTCATCCGGCATGGGCGCGACCGCACTGGCGCAGCCCACCAGTCCAGGCAGCACCAGCACCAGCACCAGCACCAGCACCAGCACCAGCACCAGCACCAGCATGGTTGCCACGGGCATGGCCATTCACAAGGGGCCCCGTCGCGCTCCCGCCTATCATGCCGCCGATGCGCCATCCACCACGCCGGTGGTCTATCTGGGCAACATGAAACCGGTCATGGACCATGCCCGCTACTTCCACGGCATCATGGATGAACTGGAGGGACGTTATTCCCCCAATGGAACGGACTTCCGCTGGGATGGGGAAGCGTGGTACGGCACCGACTACAATAGAATCTGGCTGAAATCGGAAGGTACTCTGGAACGGGGGCGGCTGCATGACGGGGATCATGAACTGCTGTACAGCCGGGCAATCTCATCCTATTTCAACCTGCAGGGCGGCGTGCGCGCGGATATTGATGACGGCCCGACCCGCACATGGGGCGCGCTGGGGGTGCAGGGGCTTGCCCTTTACCAGTTCGAATTCCAGGCCACGGCCTATGTCAGTGACCGGGGCCGGTTTGCCACCCGGATCGAGGGTTCATATGATTTCCTGCTGACCAACCGGCTGATCCTGCAGCCCCAGGCGGAATTCAACCTCTATACAAAATCCGATCCCGCGCGGCAGGTTGGCGCGGGGCTGTCCGATGTCGATACCGGGCTGCGGCTGCGTTATGAAATATGGCGCAAATTCGCACCCTATGTTGCCGTATCCTATTCCGGTTACCTGACACAGGCGCGCCGGATCGTGCACGACCAGCATGATGAGACAGGTTCGCTGCGGTTCAGCTTCGGCGTTCGTGGCTGGTTCTGATACGCCTGCACCACAAGCACGCCCTGCCGGTCCTGCACCGGCAGGGGCCTTGCGGGCATATGCGGGGCGGAAAGGCTGCGCGCCATCAACCGAACCGAAAGATTTTCAGGAAATGATGGGTCTGTTCCCCATGCTCCGAAATGGAATTTCCCGATGCCCCCCAGGATCGCCCGGCGCAGTTTCTTTAATATCAATTACGTCATTATCATCTGCATACTGCCCATTACAGTAAGTAAAAATGGTTCCTGCGCAGATAATTACGATATCGAGATCATCCCTTCCGGCAATATTCCCGCACATGACATTGCAGGCGCCCCCGCACACCTGATCCACGCCGACGAACAGCCGGACGCCAATACCCCAGAAGACGGCAGGGTGGTTGAAAGCGCGCGCAACGGCGTGTCGCTTTACCGTTATACGCAAAATAACATGCGCCTGACATCCAATTTGTTCAGCCAGTTTGAAAATCGCTACAACGGCCCCCTCCATCCCGACCAGAACAATGTCTGGTTCTATTCCACGACCGGCGTGGACACGGCGTTCAACCCGGTCAGGGGCTATCAGGGCAATACGTCCACGCTGCGCCTGGACCTCAACGGTTTCAGCCAGGCGGCGGCAGGCAGTTTTGATATCGCGCTCCAGTCCAATGCCTACCGCCATGGCACTGCATGGACATGGGGCAACCTGAGCGTGATCGAGGAACTGACCAACGAGATGCTGCGCGCGCATGATACACAGGAATGGGTGGGGGAATGGGACCTGTCGGGTTTTGGCAATGACAGTCCGGCCTCCGCCCATAACCCGATGGCAGCGTTGCGGCATGGCTTCGTGTTTTCCACATGGAACAGTGGCGGTGGCTATGGCACGCAATGGCAGGCGGCCCACACCTACAGGCAGGGAGATGCGGTGGAGGCCGGGATTGACGGCACGCTCTACTCCTTCATCGCCGTGCGCGGCGGTGTGTCGGGCGGCATGCCCCCGCCCTTTGCCGTGACAGCGGACCCGGCGCAGATCACCAGCCCCGACACCGGGCATGCCATACCCGACGGGACCCTGGCATGGGCGTTCAACGGCCGCATGCTCATGCAGGTCGGGTGCATGATCTGCATCAGCTACCAGCCCGACATGCTGCATGCCCCCGACAGGGGCATGCCGGCCGACCCCAGGACGGGAAAACGCATTCCCGTGGCCTTTGGCACCCTGCTTACGGGCGATGCGCCGGTGTACAATGCGGCACTGGATTTCAGCGTACTGCCCTATCTGGACGGCGTGCATGTCTTTACCCGCACACAGCGCGACAGTTACCTGGATTTCTCGGCGGATGGCACGACGGGGGGACGGAACAACCATCTTCTGGGCTATGACAGTGCCCTGCACACCCTGACCTACAGGGTACGGGGCGCAACCGTGCTGAGCATAAGGGATGACGGAACACTCGTCTCCGCCGCCCCCGCGCGGATGCCCGTCATGACGCGCGCGCGGATCCGCACCCTTCCCGCGCCGCAGCCGGGCATGGAAATATATGACAGCGATGATGATGCGCCAGCACTCTACACGCACGGGGGCTGGAAACTGATCCCGCTCGCCCCCATGCCCCATGGATAGGTAAAGGCTGCCACCCGGTCGCGCTGCTTCTCATCCCCCCGGTGCATGTGCCACCCTTCGCCTCTCCGCCACAGACGGTACCCCTGACCGGGCACCAGGCAAACATGTCGACAGAAGGGATAATATTACCATGAAGCTTTATTATGCTCCGGGCGCCTGTTCTCTCGCCTCACATATCATCCTGAATGAAACCGGCCTGCCCTACAGCCTGGAACAGGTGGACCTGAAAGCCAAGAAAACGGCGGACGGGCGTGATTATCTTAGAGCCCGATCCGAAAGTTTTTCAACCCTGACAATGCCTTGCTGTCCGTCGTGTGAGCATTCGGATTGAGGCGATCAATGTCCATGCGGTTGAGGAAGCAATGGATTGTTCCCAATCTTTGGCGAGCCGCCTGCATCGTCCCAGCCATGCGAATGTCCGTTCCACCACCCAGCGACGCGGCAGGATCTGAAAACCCTTCACCGTATCGGACCGCCTGATGATTTCGAGGGTCCATTTTCCCATGGAGGCGAGCGCGGATCGCAATTTGTCGCCAGCATAGCCGCCATCAGCGAAGATGTGGCGCAGCCAGGGAAAGCGCCTGCGTATCGCTGCCAGAACATCAACGGCCCCATCACGGTCCTGGATATCAGCGGCATGAACGAGGAGAAAGATCAGGAAGCCGCAGGTATCCGTCACGATATGGCGCTTGCGGCCCTTGACCTTCTTCCCCGCGTCATAGCCCGAAATCCCGCCGCTTTCCGTGGTTTTCACCGACTGGCTGTCAATCACGCCCGCGCTCGGAGAGGCGTCACGTCCCTCGATCTCGCGCAGGCTCATGACCAGCACCGTATTCATGACCTCGAACACTCCGGCATCACGCCAGGCGTAAAAATAGCGCCTGATGGTCGAGACCGGCGGAAAGCATTTCGGCAGCAGACGCCACGCACACCCGGCCGAGGCTATGTAGAGCATCGCATTGACCACCTCGCGCATATCCGTCGTGCGCGGACGACCGCCCCGTTTCGCCGGGGGCACAAATGGCATGATCAAAGTCCACTCCCCGTCCGTCATGTCCGATGGATATCGCAATCTTTCCCGGCTATACTCGCGCCGGGCAATACCAGTCCATGTCACCATTCACTCCATCTCTCTGCAAAGACGGATGAATCACAACAGGCTGGTATTGTTCAAAAACTTTCGGATCGGGCTCTTAAGATAAACCCGCGTGGTGCGGTGCCTGCACTGGAAATCGCCCCCGGTGTCGTCCTGACCCAGAATGTTGCGGTCCTGCCCTATATTGGCGAGCAGTCGGACATTGCCGCCTTCCGCCCGCCTGCCGGTTCGGTGGAACAGGCCCGGCTGCTTGAAGCGCTGGGCTTCTGCGAGGATGTGCATGGTGCCTTTGGCCCGCTTTTCGCACCGGATGTGCCCGATGTGCTGCGTGCGCGGCTTCTGGCCGGGATCGCGCGCCGGATGGGCCAGCTTGAAGCCGCACTGGAAGCCAGCAGCAACGGCTATTTCCTGCCGACCGGCTTCACGCAGGCGGATGCCCTGATCGCGGTTATCCTGAGCTGGGCCCCGCATGTGAACGTGGATATCTCGGCCTATCCGAAAGCTGCCGCCCTGCAGGAACGGGTTTTTGCCCGCCCGGCCGCGCAGAAAGCCCTGAAAGCGGAAGGCCTGGCCTGATCCGGACAGGGATGGCAGGGGCGTACCGTCCCCTGCCGGCCCGTTGCTGGCTGGTGGGCGCCCGCCCCGCATCGGACATATGCCAGACCACAGTCATGCACGGGCAGGCGTTTACGGGACGGCAATCACCATGATTTCGATCTCGGGGCCTGTGCCTGCGCTCAGTTCGATGACGGATCGCCCGGCAGGCAGCTCAAAGTCCACCATTTTCCCGATCCCGCTGCATACCGGACCGTGCTCATGGTGAACGGAGGCAATCGCCTCCCCCGCGCGCACCACGTCCAGCCATGCCCTGGCACCCAGCATGATCCGGTATGTGCCCGGCATGGGGGCTTCAAACACCACCATGCCACCTGAACTGCCCTGAGCCGCCGGGTGCGTGGGTGGCAGGGCATATTTTACCTCCTCTACCGGATGAAGCCGGGCCATGACCGCACGACCGGGCATCAGGATCACGTTCTTCATCCCCGCCCCGTTCACCGCAGCCATCACGGGCGCGGGGGCAGCCCAGTCACGCAGGTCATCGGGCAGTTCTGCCATTGCGCCATTACATGTGTTCCGGGCGTCCTGCGTGCCCGGCTCCGCCGCCCGCACCTGCGTGCCCACGCCACAGGGGGCCAGCGCCAGCATGGCCACCAGCATTCCCCGTTTCATATTCACGCCCATACCGTTCCCTTCATGCATCCAGTGACTGTATCCTATATGATATGGATCTGCGGATGGCCAATCCGATCAGTCCGGCATGCTGGCCTCGGCGGGAAAGACATGCGGCACACGATGACAGCCGCGCCGTGCGTGGTTTACGGGCCAGTCCGCAATGGTCATGCCCTGTCTTGCAGCATCCCGTTCTGAAACGGCCGTTGCATGATAAAAAATGCCGTCCCGCCCGCGTGTACAGATCCGTATCCCCGTCGTTGATGCAGGCCGCCCGCATACCCGCTTCATCCGGATGAAACAATTTATAAACATATCCATCCTATGAAAAACCGTATGATTCCCGGGATACGGACATGACGCCAATCGGATATAACGGTATCAATCTGGGCCTGACCAACCAGAAAATAGCCTTTATCGGGCTGGTACACAGGGCGCTGAGAGAAAACAGACCGGTCTGTCTGCCGCCTTTCCTTTCTTATGAAATTGGCAGGACATCAGACAGAATCTTTCCATTCCGGGAAGTATTCCGGGTTCCTGAAATAACCCGGATACTGGACGCATTTTCCATAAAATGGACGACGGACCACGATTTCGAAGCTGTCGATGGTTGGCATTCCTTCATGGAAGGTGCCGAAATATTCGGTGCGACCGGCCGGCAGGGCCCGGCTGCGCTGACCGGCCTGACCTGCCAGCTGGTCCATAACCTGCGGCCAACCAGCAAGGTGATGGCAATAAAAGATGAAATAAATAAAAAAATACATCAGGACATGGGCATCCATTTCTGTGTGCAGATGCGTATAGAAAAAGACTGGGAAACCTATACCAATACAGTACTGGAAACGGCTTCAGGCAAAAACGAGAGAAACCTGCCCACCCCGGATGAAATAATAATCAGGACCCGGGCCCTGTTCGGAAGCGATTTTTCTTCCGCCTATGTGCTGTGTGATGAACGGAACCTGCCTGCCAGCAAGGAAACCATACGGGAAAGCATCCTGCACAGGCATAATGTCAGACTCTACTGGAAATCGGACTTCATCAGTATGGACAGCATGGAAAACCTGCTGCTTTCCATGGTGGATTTTGAAGTGGCCCTGGCATCCCCCTTTTTTATCGGAACCAGCCGTTCGACCTTTTCATGCTTTGTGGGGTTTGAGAAATTCTGCCGCCAGCGCGCATCATTTTCGGGCCATTACATATACAACGCACCGGGGCGGAGCATTGTGGAACGGCGCGATAATGGTACCGGCATGGACCCCGCCGCTGCCTGCGACATGCTTTACAGACGCGCACCGCTCTTCCCACCGCCCGCCACCCGCCTGCACGTTGCCATGACATTACAGGCCCATATCGCGATCATCGGCGATTTCGAAAGCACGAACTGCGCGACAAGGGGCCTGCACAGTGGCGAACTGGTGGCGGGTGCGCCCGACGGACCGGCCGCCCGGCATATTGAAGGATTTGCCCTGCACGCACCCGACACGTCTCCCCTGCTTGAATACCGTGTGCTGCTTCATGACAATACATGGAGCGACTGGCACCGCAGCGGCACGTATGCCGGAACCTATGGCCAGTCCCTGCCCATCCGTGGGTTTGGCGTACGCGTAACCGGCCCTGCCATGTTCAATACGGGGTGCATCTACGCCGGACGGTTTTCCGACACGCAGGATACCGTCATGGCGCATGATGGTGAGAACTGCCAGTCGCGAAGCAGGCAGGGGAAACTGTTGTGCATGACCCTGTATTTTTATGAAAAACGCAGATTTTCATAAAAATTGCGATACCTGCGCCGGGGTCTGCACGGTTTCCATCCCGGCCGCCATCTGCCGGAGGCCGGGCGTGCTCCCCGATGGGAATGGTTCATGTCCGTTCGAAAAAACACCGCGTCATCTCCCCCATGACCAGCCGCCCCGCGAACGAGGCCGGGCGCGTGCGGTTTGTGACCAGCGCCAGCATCATGGGTGAAAGACGCCTGTCCGTAATCGGTGTAAAGCACAGGGTTCCCGCCCGCACTTCTTCCATCACGTCCAGACTGCTCAGTATGCCTGCCCCCAGTCCCTCGGCCACAAGGGATCTGAGCATCTGGATATTATCCGCCGAGGCCGCGACCGAGATGGGCATGTCCAGCCCCGCCAGCAGCACATCCAGTTCATGGCGCAGGGCCAGCGGCGCCTCGGGCATGACAAGCGCATAATTCGCACACTGGCTGATCCGCGCACCCTGCCGCGCCGCAAGGGGGTGGCCGGGCAGGGTCACAAACCCCAGTGAAACAGGGGAACTGCCCACCACCACCAGATCCCGCATCATGGGCGGGTCCAGCATCAGGCCATAATCGGCCTTTCCTGCGGTTATGGCGGCGGCGATATCCCGGTTATCGAGTATGTTGGCCCGGATGGTAATGCCCGGATGGCTCTGGCGCAGCGCGCGGAACAGGCGGGGCATCGGGCCACAGGCAAGGGCCGAGATCATGGCGACTGTCACATGCCCCCGCCGCAGGCCCTGCAGGTCGGCAATCTGCTGGCGTACCCGCTCCATGCCGCGGGTCCAGTTCCGTCCCTCCGCCAGCAGGCATTCACCCGCGGGCGTCAGGCGCAGGCCCGATGGCAGCCGCTCGAACAGCGGCACGCCCAGTGCTGCTTCACCGTTGAGTATCTGCCGGTCTATGGCGGATGCGGCGATGCGCAGTTCCTCGGATGCGCGGCGAATGGAGCCGAACCGGGCCACCACCATGAAATAACGCATGAAACGTGAAAAAACCGGCATGGTACACCCGCTCTCTTTTTGCGAACGGTCAAAACGATATTATGATATATACGCGAACGGGCGGATCGGGAAAGATCAGCCGTGACCCATGCTTTCCCCGGGATGACCGCCATGCCCACAACCGCCCCCGCTACCGATCAGCTTCCGCGCAACTGCACCTTTGAACCCGATGACTGGAAGATCCTGGCGCGCTTCTGGTACCCTGTCGCCCTTGAGCGTGACATCGGGGACAGACCGGTCGCGGCCATGCTGCTGGATGAACCGCTGGTGGTCTATCGCGCGGGAGAGGACATTGTCGTCGCGCATGACCTGTGCCCCCATCGGGGCGTGCCACTCAGCCTGGGGTCGGGTGATGGCACGGGCATCGCCTGTGCCTATCACGGTTTCCGCTTCGGGGCGGCGGGGCGCTGCGTGCGTATTCCCGCGCATCCCGATAACGCCATCCCGTCCAGGATGAACCTGCGGACGTATCCCGTTGTCAGACGCTACGGGCTGGTATGGACCTGCCTGCGGCCGGATGGCCAGTGGCCACGGGATGCCGCCACGATATCCGCCAGTGCCGACATTCCCCTCATGCCACACTGGAATGACGCGGGCTTCCAGCAGATCGTATGTCCGTCCATCGACATCCACGGATTTGCCGGGCGGCAGATGGAGGGCTTTCTTGATGTTGCCCATTTCGCCTTCGTGCATACCGCAACCTTCGCCGATGCCAACAACCCGGTCGTGCCCGCCTACAGGCCGGTACGGACGGACAAGGGGTTTGAAGTGGAATACCGCAGCACCGTGAGCAACTACCCCATAGGGCTGGCCGACCGGGGGCGCCCCGGGTTTGAATGGCTGCGTCATTTCCGCACCCACCTGCCCTTTACCGCCACCCTGACCATTCATTTCCCCGATGACGGGCGGCTGGTGATCATGAATGCGGCCGCACCGGTTTCGGCACGGATCACACGTCTGTTCGTGCCCATCTGCCGCAATTTCGATACCGACCAGCCGGTGCAGGACGTATATGACTTCAACCGGCGCGTGTTCGAGGAAGACAAGGCCATTGTCGAATCCCAGAAGCCGGAATGCCTGCCCCTTGACCCGAAACTGGAAGCCCATGTCCCTGCCGACCGCAGTTCCATAGCCTACCGCCGGGGGCTGCGTGACCTTGGGCTGAGCCGCTTCTTCATTTCCTGAACCCATGTTCCGGCGCGTCAGGCCGGGTTACGATCCAGGGGACAGGACTTTGCCAGCATCCATGCGTATCATCTGCCCACGGCAGCCACATGGACGATAACCGGACCCCGTATGACTGATCCCTTCACCACGCGCGCACCGTGCAGTACCACTACCGGTGCGGCCAGGTTATGGTCCGGCATGGTGAAAGGCTGATGGTGGGACGCAGGGGCGGACGTGCTGCTGCTATCACCATTCCGTTCGTGCTGCCCCGGGCCGAGCAGGACCATCTGATGGCGCTGACACGCAGGGTGCAGGCGCATTGCATCAAAGCACGGCAATGCGATCCCGCCACCGACCACATGGTGGAATTTCTGAAAAGTGGTTGGTGTGTAAGGGCTGGATGACCATAACGCCCTTGTCACGCCTGACGGCCAGATGGGCCCGTACCAGGGCCCTTTTTTCGCATTCGTGGCACCACGTGCCATGCGGCAAATGCCAGTGGGGAAAACACCAGCGGAAGAAATGATCATGCCCGCCGGGCTGCCTGTGCCGGTGCTGAAACATGGGGACACGGGCAGTCATGATCCTGAACTGACCGACCCGGACCCTGATCCGGCCACGGTGGCATTGACGACCCTGACCATGGGGCGCGCATTCAACGATTGCGGCACGCAGGCCGGGTGTACACTCCTCATGGTCGGACTGGCTCATGCTGTGCCTCCGTGCGACATGCAGGTCACGAAATAAAAAACATATCAGCCGACCGGTAACAGACAGGACCTGCGGCCACACGCGGCACCGACCGCATGCGATCCGGCACGCCACGGATGCCGCCCGACTCAGGAAAGGCGATGACGGGATGCATTTCACCAACCCGCCAGATTCATAAACACCTGAATATATTTTATTTTCCTACATTCATAACCTGTTGATATATATAATTTTACACTGTGTTCCTTATGGCACCAGATGCACACCTCACGGTTACGTTACCTGTTTTGCGCTTGCCGTACCAGTCCGGTCTATATATCGATGAATACAGATGGTTCCCCGATACTGCACCGGGGCGTGTCCGGGATACCGTGCAGTCTGGAGGGAAATCATGCCCACCTGATCCATATGATCATGATCTGTGATTCTGGATCCGGCCATGAATATTTTCCATGCCGCACCGTACCAGGGGGCACACCATGCCTTCGCCTTGTTTATACTTTCAGAAACGGGAAACGCGCATAAATATCATGCATTCTCTGCGTTTTACATGGTTTCTGAAGAATTGTACTGAAGGAATATTCTCATGTCAGTAGACAGCCTTACGGCGGCCCCGCCGTTCAAGTCCCGCTATGGCAACTATATTGGCGGCAAATGGGTGGCCCCCGTTGATGGTCATTACCTGACCAATACCTCCCCCGTGGATGGCCGCGTGCTGTGCGAAGTGCCTGCTTCCACCGCAGCCGACGTGGAACTGGCACTGGATGCCGCGCACAAGGCCAAGGCCGCATGGGGTGAGATGGCGCCGGCCGACCGCGCGCTGATCCTGCTCAAGGCAGCGGACATCATGGAGAAGAACCTTGATCTTCTCGCCCGCGCCGAGACATGGGACAACGGCAAGCCCATCCGCGAGACGCTGACCGCCGACATCCCGCTGGCCATCGACCATTTCCGTTACTTCGCCGGCTGCATCCGTGCGCAGGAAGGCACGCTGAGCGAGATCGACGCCACCACCATCGCCTACCATTTCCACGAACCGCTAGGCGTCGTGGCCCAGATCATTCCGTGGAACTTCCCGCTGCTGATGGGTTCGTGGAAGCTGGCCCCCGCACTGGTCGCCGGTAACTGCGTGGTCATGAAGCCCGCCGAAAGCACGCCCGCTTCCATGCTGGTGCTGATGGAACTGATCGGTGACCTGTTCCCGCCCGGCACGCTGAACATCGTCAACGGCCTGGGCCGCGACGTGGGCGCCGCCCTGTCCAACAGCGACCGCATTGCCAAGATCGCCTTCACCGGTTCCACCCCGACCGGCAAGATGATCGCGCATGCTGCCGCCGAACACCTGATCCCGGCAACGCTGGAACTGGGTGGCAAGTCGCCGAACATCTTCTTTGC
This sequence comes from Komagataeibacter sp. FNDCF1, assembly GCF_021295335.1. Taxonomy (NCBI): domain Bacteria; kingdom Pseudomonadati; phylum Pseudomonadota; class Alphaproteobacteria; order Acetobacterales; family Acetobacteraceae; genus Komagataeibacter; species Komagataeibacter sp. FNDCF1. Next base: position 1,597,378 of record NZ_JAIWOT010000001.1, read on the forward strand.
CGACATCATGGACAAGGATGACGATTACCTGGACAAGGCGATCGAAGGCTTCACCATGTTCGCGCTCAACCAGGGCCAGATCTGCTCCTGCCCCAGCCGTGCGCTGGTGCATGAATCGATCTACGAGAAGTTCATGGAACGCACCCTGCCCCGCATCAAGGCGATCCGCCAGGGCAACCCGCTGGACCCCAACACCATGATGGGTGCCCAGAACTCCCACGGTCATCAGGAAAAGATCCTGTCCTACATCGATATCGGCAAGGGCGAAGGCGCCCAGCTGCTGACCGGTGGCGGCCGTCCCGACCTTGGTGGCGACCTGAACAACGGGTGCTACGTGCAGCCGACCGTGTTCAAGGGCGACAACAAGATGCGCATCTTCCAGGAAGAAATCTTTGGCCCGGTTCTGGCCGTGACCACCTTCAAGACGGAAGAAGAAGCGCTGGCCATCGCCAACGACACCCCCTTCGGCCTTGGCTCGGGTGTGTGGAGCCGCGATGCCAACACCTGCTACCGCATGGGCCGCGGGCTTGAAGCGGGTCGCGTATGGATCAACTGCTACCATGTCTATCCCGCGCATGCGGCATTTGGTGGCTACAAGAAGTCCGGCATCGGACGCGAGACCCACAAGATGGTGCTCGAACACTACCAGCAGACCAAGAACATGCTGGTCAGCTACAGCGAGAAGAAGCGCGGCTTCTTTTGATGCCGGGGCGGTGAAAACCGCCACACCCTGAGCGACAGGCAGGACGGCCGGGCCGGGTTTACCGGCTCGGCCGTCCGGTGTCGTACCCATGCCGACAGGGTAGGAGCAGACGGATTTTTTTTGATTTAATGCATGCAGCAGGTTTTCCCCCCGGGGGCGGGGTGCTGTGCGGCAGGGTTGGAGGAATGTAGGATGGCACAAAAGTTTCGGGTCGTTATCGTTGGGGGGGGCGTAGCCGGACTGGCGCTGGCTACCCGGCTGGGCAATTCCATCGGCAAGTCGGGGCGTGCGGAAATCACGCTGGTCGACAAGAGCTTCGCCCATGTCTGGAAGCCCATGCTGCACTGCTTTGCCGCAGGCACGGCCGCCAACGAAAATGACCGCATCAGCTTCCTCTCGCAGGCCAGTCGCCACCATTTCGAATTCTGGCCCGGTGAGATCTCGGGCATGGACCGCACGGCCAAGACCATTACACTTGCCCCCGTTGTCGAGCCCACGGGCGAAGTCATACTGGATGAGCGCAAGCTGCAGTATGACGCGCTGGTCCTGTCGATTGGCAGCCGCGCGAATGATTTCGGCACCCCCGGCGTGGCCGAGCACTGCCTGTTCATTGACAACCTTGTCGAGGCCAACGGCTTCAACGAGCGTTTCCGCATGGAACTGCTCAAGGCGTTTGGCAATAACGAGGAACTGGACATCGCCATTGTCGGCGGCGGCGCCACCGGCACGCAGCTTGCGGCCGAACTGCACAAGGCGCTGGATCTTGCCTCGCTCTACAGCTTCGGCAAGAAGCCGCCCAAGCTGAAGATCACCCTGCTTGAGGCAGGGCCGCGCATCCTGCCCGCCTTCCCCGAAGCCGTTTCCGCCGCGGCACAGAAAGAACTGGAAGCAATCGGGGTGACCGTGCAGACATCGGCCATGGTCAGTGGCGCGGATGAAAAGGGTTTCATGCTCAAGGATGGCACGCGCATCCCCGCCACGCTGCGCGTCTGGGCCGCAGGCGTGAAGGCACCCGATGTCACGCGCAAATTCGGTGAGCTGAAGCTTTCACGCTCCGGCCAGCTTGAAGTGCGCCCCACACTGCAGCTGGTAGAAGATGACAACATCTTCGCCATGGGTGACTGCGCCTTCATTGCCGAAAAGCCTGTTGCCCCGACCGCGCAGGCCGCACGCCAGCAGGCGCACCATCTGGCCCGCCATATTCCCGCATGGATCAATGGCCGGCCGCTGCCAGCCTTCGCCTTTCATAACAAGGGCGCGGTGGTGGCACTGGGTGACTATAACGGCTGGGGCACGTTCCCCGGTGGCAAGGTATTCGGTGGTGGCTGGCTGCGTGGCATCAGCGCGCGCATGGTCCATCTCATGCTGTACCGCCAGCACCAGTTCGAACTTTACGGCACGTTCCGTGGCCTGATGTCGTGCTTGGTGGACTGGCTGGATGTATTTGTCCGCCCCTCCGTCCGGCTGGACTGAAGCCGTCTGCCCCGGCTGCGATATGCTTCCGGCGCCCTGCTTCTTCTGTTGCCGCATGCCCCCGGGCATGCGGCATTTTTTATGATAGCCACGTCCTGTCGCCCCACCTGCCTGCATGCCGGGCACGGGGTGTCTGCTTGCCTGTCTGTCAGGCACATGGTTATAACACGGTTCACGATGACAGCAGCGAGGATGAAATGAAAGTCAGCGCACGTAACCAGCTTTCGGGCCGGATCACCAAGATTGTAAAGGGTGCGACGACATCCCACGTCAGCATCGATATCGGCGGCAGTACCATCACGGCTTCCATCACCAATGAAGCGGTGGATGACCTGAATCTCAAGGTCGGCGAGGCCGCCACCGCAATCATCAAGGCATCTGACGTCATGGTGGGTGTCTGAGCACTCCATCCAACCACGCCCGCATCGGGTTCTCGCCTGACAGAACCCGCGCGGGAGCGGCCGGAGCGCCATTGCACGAAATGGCCGCCAGCCCCCTGTAAACAGGGGCTGGTTGACCCGGCGGCATAATCATGCCCGGTGAGCGGAATTCACGCATGACAGAGGATAAAGATCCATGGCTGCCCCCACCTCGCGCCTGACCCCCGCTGACCTGGCACCAGGTGTTGCGTCCCTGCTGGCTGGCGAGACGGACCTGATTGCCAACATGGCGAATATTGCTGCCCTTGTGTATGAGGCCCTGCCGGATGTGAACTGGGCAGGCTTCTATTTGTGGAAGGAAGGCGAACTGGTGCTCGGCCCGTTCCAGGGGCGGGTGGCGTGCACGCGCATCGCAGCAGGCAAAGGCGTATGCGGAACCGCCGCGCGGGACCGGGTAACGCTGGTCGTGCCCGATGTGCACGCCTTTCCCGGCCATATCGCCTGTGACGCGGCATCCGCCTCGGAAATCGTGGTGCCCATACTGGTGGGAGATCGCTTGCTGGGGGTGCTGGATATCGACAGTCCGCGCCGGGAACGCTTCACCCTGGCCGACCAGACCATGGTGGAGGCAATCGTGGCCTTGCTGGTGCGGTCCATTCCCGCATGACGATGGCATCCATGCAACCACGGTAACGACCTGCCAGCATGCCGTTCACTGTAAAAGGGCCGTACCCGCCTGCCCCTATGCCAAAGACGGGGCGGCAGGGCTGCCGAAGCGTATGCACCGGGAAAATCTTTCCGGAATCATGACGAACTGATAGGCTTCACGCCGGAAGCAGAAGAAGCCGTTTTCATCCCGGATGATTTCGGATGTCAGGGATGACAGTTTTTCAGCAAAATCGAACCGGTCCAGCACGCCCCGCCCCAGCATGTCCAGGACGGGATGGAAGGTGTAATTGAAAAATTTTTCCGTCTCGCTATAATGATGCGAGTTCTTCATCTTTTTTTTGTCTTTCCATACATTGTTCCTGTTTTTCATATGTCTGTTCATGGCTGTATTGTAGTCGAACAGCTTGATATGGAAATTGTACAGGTCCGGATCGAATGCAGGTTCCCTGTCAACATAATGAAGCCCTTCGGACCATCGCGTTGGTATCCTGCTGATCAGCGTCTTGCATTCATATGATGTAAAGATGGCATATTTCCGCTGCTCCAGCATGGCCTGGCTGAAATCTATGGGGTATTCACGGTCAAGGGCATGTACGACATTCAGCCCTATGGCCGTCCTGTAATCGGACAGGCCCCTGCGGGCATAATCTTTCAGGTCCTTGTATTTGTCAGGGTCAGCCACCAGAATTTCATCACAATCTGTAATGATGACCGCATCATAACTGCGCAGCAGCAGCGCATGCAGGGACGACAGCACGGCGGATTTGTCGATATCATCAAAGGGCGCGTATGGCAGGTGAATGATGTTGACGCCGCGCAGGTCGACATCGGGCTGCCGGGTGGAGCCCGCGTCAACAATGTAGATATTTTCCCGGCCGCAGGATTCCCCGTAATGGTTCAGCCAGATGCGCAGGTTTATATCTTCATTGAATATATATGTCGCGGCGGCAATCTTCATGACATGTTCCCCCTAATTTTTTCTTTTCACATACCTGTAAAAAACGTCCGTTCCTGTCCGGATTTTATTTAAAATTTACTACCATTTTGCTAAGCCGCTCCCGAACCCGGCGGGAACAGAAAAAATCCCTGAATTTCGTATCGTTACGATGCGTGACCCACCGGTCGCGCAGGATGATGCAGGGCCGGACTTTCCTGAATATTAACGGATATTCCCTATCATCATCCCGCCATGGACTTTCATGAATCATGTCCGGCCGGACGCGACGCTTATGTCATTATCTGTTTTTTACATAGGGTATGTTTCGGATATTTATGATGGATACATCAAACATGGACAGGAAAGAACCTTATGCCCTGATGAGCTTCCATGGTTCCGTCATGGTCATGCGCGACGGCGTCTGCCAGTTACAGGACCCGCGCAACGTAACCCCCGATGACTGCCTGCACATTCAGCCCGAAAACATCCGTCTGGGTAAAACCATCATCAATTCCAGGAGCTTCTCGACGGATTTCCACACCGGCCGCGACACCGTTTCATTTTCCCATGGCGGCACATTCCTGACGGCGGAAGCCGATGGCAGCCTGACCACCACCGCGACCGCATGCCAGGCGTGGGAGCACTTCCGTCTTGTGCCGCTTTCGTCCCTTGTCACGTTCCATGCCGCCATGCAGGCATTCTGGCGGGCGGAGGATGACAGCATCCGGGTCCGTGGCGTGCATATCCATACCCTGCCCGATTTCTGGATACGCTTCGGCCCCTTCCGGTTCCCGCTGGAACAGATTGACCAGGTGATGAAAGACGGGACAGTCACAATCGGGAAATCCCTCTCCGCAACCCCGCATGACCTTGTGTTCCATCATGACACATCGCCTGCCGGCCACACGCCCGTCATCTGGATCAAACCGCTGGGCAATACGGCCAACCGGGCCATGCAGTACCTTGTTGCACGGCACATCCAGCACAGCGTGCCCCATGCGACGATAGAAAACATATTCCTGCCGGAATGGAATATTGATACCCGTACACCGCCGCTTCCGCTTGAAAACGGGTGCCGGCTCGGGTGGGACCGGTTCTGGATCGACATCGCGGGACTGGCGGACTGCCTGCGGCGCGGGGTGATCGAGACGCTTTTCCTGGACAGTTTCAGTTTCAATATCGACCATATCCCCCCGCGTGCCATATGCAGGCGGATCCTGCCTGCCACCACCATGGCGGAAGATGTGGAGGTATTCGGCCCCGATACGATCGTGTGCAACATCCGGGCGGGGGAAGTACTGGAGAACGCCCATCCCGACTATATTGTCCTGCCGCCAGAATATTACAGGCTTGTCGTACAGGACTGTGGTCTGGAACCGGTCTTCTTTGGCCAGCTGGATGACAATGCCTATGTGGACTCCCTCCGCCGGGCCTTCCCCCATGCCCGGTTCATACATGGCCGGGGGCCGGAGCATGATTTTGCCGTACTCCAGCGTGCGGCGAACATTGCCATTTCGGTCAGTACGTTCTCGTGGCTTGCCGCATGGCTGGGATCAGCCCAGAGGGTGTACATGCCGCTGGGGGGCATGTTCAATCCCAACCAGAACAAGCTGCAGAACTTCATGCCACTGGAAGAGCAGGATTTCCGGTTTGTCCTGCTTCCCACCTGTCAGGCAGAAAACCTGTACCGCAACCCGGAGCAATTTTTCCACAAACAGGCGTTCCTGGGGCACAATGCCCGTATCCTGACCCGCGGGCAGGCCAGGAAACTGCTGGACAGAAGCCGCCGGCACTGGCCCCCGCAGCCGCTGGTCTACGGCTTTGATGCCGCCTATTACACGGCGGCGCATCCTGAAGTGCAGGATGAATTACACAACGGCCTGCCCAGCGCACTGGAGCATTACATGCATAATGGCTTCCATCGCGGGTATGCTCCCCATCCGTTCGATGCGACGTTTTACGGCATGACCCATCCGGATGCGGCGCTGGCGGTTGCACAAGGTCATTATGCCTCGCTTCACGAACATTATCAGAAAAAGGGCATCTTCCTGGGTTATGAAGCCTGCCCCGCCGGGAAACGGGACCAGACAGGACAGAACTGATCCCTTTTCGTACCGTGATGTTGGTTGCGTTCCCTGTTGGTGGATGTGCACGGTGTGATGGCATGATGGTCTGGCATCATCCGTGGGATCAGGCAGCGTATTCCCTGCTGAATGGGGCGTCCGGTGGCTGCGGATGCTGCATGAGACCGGACTGGAGCCCCGGGGCCGTCCACCAGCCGTGCCGGCATGTGGGATGAATGCCGTTCTCATTCCGCTTTCCGGTGTGGTCATGTGGAGCCTGCGCCGCCATAATGCCGTCCGACGTTGATGGATCCGTGATGGAGGATGAGCCGACCGGCCCATGCCCGCATGGACAGGGCTGACAGGGAGCGGCAGGCAGGCATGAAAAAACTTTTGCTTCTTAATGGCGGAAAGGCATTTGGCCATTCACATGGGCGGCTGAACGCCACATTGCATGACATCGCTCTCGAACAGCTTTCCCTTGCCGGTTTTGCGCTGCGCGCCACAACCATTGATGCAGGCTATGACGTAGCGCACGAAGTCGACAGCTATCTGTGGGCCGATGCCGTCATTTACCAGTTCCCCGGATGGTGGATGGGTGAACCATGGATTGTAAAACGGTACATGGATGAAGTCCTGACCGCGGGTCATGGCATCCTGTATGCCAATGATGGCCGCTCGCGCGCCCATCCCGAGCGGAAATACGGTTCGGGCGGCCTGTCACAGGGCAAGCGTTACATGATCTCGACCACATGGAACGCCCCGGAAGATGCCTTTACCGATCCCGGCCAGTTTTTTGAAGGCAAGGGCATTGATGGTGTCTTCTTTCCCTTTCACAAGGCGCATGCCTTCCTGGGCATGACGGCACTGCCCACCTTCATGGCCAACAATGTCATCAAGGCCCCGTCGGTCGAGGCAACGACCGCCCGGTACCGTACCCATCTGGCCCAGGTTTTCGGCCAGGCGGAATAGCGGAGCCAGGTCATGGGTCCGGTCCACTGACACAGTGGGTCCATCCCATGAAAGCATGGCTGCGGCGGGCAAAAAACCGGCTGCCCGCACGACTACCAGCGCGGCCGACGCACAACCCGCCGCCAGAGCGTCATCCTGCCGGGTCGTGGTCCGGGGTGTGGAGCATGCGCGGCTTAAGGCTTACATCTGCGCACTTTCACGCAGTCGCGGCAGGTCGATGGTCAGATGATGCATGTCGCGTCGATGGATGATTTTCCTGCGCTCCAGAATACCCAGCGCCCGGCTGACACTTTCGGTTGCAACACCCATGTAATCCGCGATGTCGGGGCGGCTCATGGGCAGTTTCATGATCCGGGTCTGCGGGTCGAAACACCGGCTGTTGCTGCAGCATTCCAGCAGGAAGGCAACCACTTTCGTCACCACGTCATATTTGGCCATCAGGATGATGCGATGCTGCTGCAGGCTGATTTCGGCTGTCGCCCTGAGCAGGAACCTGTTCTGCATGTCCGGCCGCGACAGGAGCAGCGTATGCAGCTTCCCGGTCTGGAAACGCACGATGCTCCCCTGCCCCAGCATATCGGCATTATTGGAATAGCGCCCGTCCCGGGCTATGCCAAACACATCATCTGCCCAGCGGAAGGCCAGTACCTGCCGCTTCCCATCCAGCAGGTCGTGGGATATGCGCACGACGCCATTTTCAACCATGTACATATGGGTACTGGCATCTCCCTGCCGGAAAAGCTTGGTACCCGCCCTGACATCCATGGCTTCACCAATTGCCATGAGCGCGCTTCGATCAGCAGGCGTCAGGGCAAAAATGACTGATGCACTCATTGTTCACTTTCAATCCATGCATTGCGTACGTCACCGGAGCATGTTGCGCGCCATGGAGGTCAGGCTCCCGTTCCCCTGCATGGAACAAGGACCCGCCACAGACCCTTATCCGTTACAAACCCGGCACGATATTGTCCTGCTGGCCCGACCGCCTGGCTCCCCTGTCCTGCTGATGGGTCTGGATGACTGTTTCAAACACGGACCAGCAGGTGTCAAAGAACCGTTCCTTGTCCGCCTCCGTCGCAAATGCGCAACGCCCGACCAGCGCCACGCGGAAGGGCCAGCCGGCGATCATGCCGGTCAGGCCATGGGCCAGATGGTCCAGCCACGCGGCTTCCTCCGGTTTGTCACCCCTGCCCAGCGCCTTGCCCAGCAGGCTTATGATATGTTCGTAGAACGTCCTGCCGATTTCGTCGCCAAGACTGTCCAGCAGGGCGGGAATACGCTGCCCGTCAGCAATCAGCACGCGGTATGTTTCCACCGTTTCCGGGATCAGGGAGAATTCCAGGAACCGCCAGACAAGCTGGCGCAGCGCGAGGACCGGATCGGAGGGGGAAAGCGACGCCTCATGCATCGCATCGACCAGATGCTGGCAGCGTTCCCGCACAACAGCCTTGAACAGTTCTTCCTTCGATGAGTAGCGCCGGTAGATGGTGGCCTTGCTGCATCCCACCATGCGTGCGATCCGCTCCACTGCCGTAGCGGCATAGCCGTCAGCAAGGAAAGCCTGTGTCGCGATGTCGAGCACGGCGCGATCCAGTTCTTCGGTACCTTCGATGGAAGGCCTGCCACAGGACTTGTGAACGGATAGGGCCATCGCTTTTCAAACTCTCCCGGTTTCAACCATTGCAATGATGCATTACGGCTGCACCCTATCCGCCTGCATGTGAAAATGCAGCCGTGAAACCTGTCCCGACAGCTGGGCCCCGTGGCTGCGGCCGGAAAACCGGATATCAACTCCGCGTGCATTTTCCATGACAATGCCAACAGGCCCATGGCCGATCGTGGCCGTGCCACCTATTGTCCAGTAGGTGCCATTAAAATCGCTTACGCGCGCCAGGTTGTGCACACAGCCCTGACCGGACAGGCCCGCGCCACCCAGTGACAGCATGCCCCCGCCCCGCACGGTAAAGGGATAGTCATGCACCCCGTCATGCAGGACGCCCCGCCCCCACACATAGCCGACCATGAAGCTGACCTGCCGGACGGACAGGTCGATGCGTGCATCACCTGCCCCACATTCCGCATATGCCCGGGCCGGATGGGATACGACGCAGGCCCCCAGCGCGAACAGGCCCACCCCCCCGAGGACATGACCCAGAAGATGGCCACGGCACGGAAATACACGGCGGGGCGCGCTGCCTGCCCCGTTGCCACGCCACCAATCCATAATATCCAGCCTGCCCATATGATCCTATTCCGCCAGGACAGCCCATGCTTGCCTGCATCATGTCGCGCCGCCAAAAGAACGGTACGGTATCGTTTTATAAATTGACGTACCGCCTGTCAACGCACACGGCAAAAAACCTTTCCTTGACGGTTCGGCGGCAGGCGTCACGCCCCTGTCCCGTACGGATGTCCGGTTCCATACCGGATCGAGATCATGAGATCTGCCATGCCATTACCCGGGCAGGAGCCGATGGCGGGCAGAATGGGGCGGCACACCGCCCAAACAGAAACGGGCGGCCCTGCAGGCCGCCCGTCCCGAACATGATTGCAGACCGCCTGTCCGCGCCCGGCATCGGGGCGCCAGCGGGTCAGTCGATCGCGCCACGCACTTCCGTCACGCCACTGCGCCTGAGCAGCGCCATGGCCAGAAGGTAGACCACAAGCCCACCGGCCGACAGCAGGGCCCCGCCAATACCCAGCGAACCATAACCAAACCGGTTGGCCAGCAGGAAACTGCCCAGCGACGCCCCGAGTGCATTGGCAATGTTGAATGCGGAGTGGTTGAGCGAGGCCGCCAGCGTCTGGGCATCACCCGCAAAATCCATGAGCCGTGTCTGCAATGCCGGGCCAAGCGCATTCACAAAGGCCGGGACCAGCAGCACATCAATCATGAGCCCCGTCTCGTTATGCAGTACGGCAGGAA